>NZ_JBIURL010000004.1:0-486361 GCF_044740805.1 Streptomyces sp. NPDC088261 | reverse complement strand
TGCGGGGTCTTGTTTTGCGTAACGGTAGTCATGCGACACAAAACACGCTTTACGTTCCGGACACGACCCCTGCCCGTCCCCCTTCCAGGCCCGCGCCAAAACAACCCGGCCCACCCCGGGTCTTTAAGCCCGTCCGGCGATTGAGGACCATCCAGCCCGTCCGGCGATTGAGGACATCGGTAAGCCGCGCCCACCGCCGGGGCGCAGACGCCCGCCCGGCGATTGAGGGCACGAGCAAGCCGGTCAGCCCGACAGCGCCTCCGAGAGGACCGGGGCCACCTGCGTGACCTGCCACGCGCGCGCGCCATGCGACGTCAGCGCCTCCGCCACCGCCTCCCGCGTCGGAGACGCCGGCGGCTCCCAGCACACGCGCCGCACCGTGTCCGGCGTGATCAGGTTCTCCTGCGGCATGTTCAACCGCTCCGCCAACGCCGACACCGCCGCCCGCGCAGCGGAAAGCCGCGCCGCCGCCTCCGGATCCTTGTCCGCCCAGGACCGCGGCGGCGGCGGCCCCGAGACGGGCTGGCCCGGCTGCGGCAGCTCGCTGTCCGGCAGCGCCTTCGCGCGGTCGACCGCCGCCTGCCACTGCTCCAGCTGCCGCCGCCCCATCCGGTGCCCGAACCCGGGCAGCGCGGTGAGCGCGTGCACGTTCACCGGCAGCGCCAGCGACGCCTCGATGATCGCCGTGTCGCTCAGCACCTTGCCGGGGGAGACGTCACGCCGCTGCGCCACACTGTCGCGGGTGTTCCACAGCTCCCGTACCGCCGCCATCTGCCGCCGCCGCCGCACCTTGTGCATGCCGGACGTACGCCGCCACGGATCCTTGCGCGGCGGCGCCGGCGGCGCCGAGGCGATCGCCTCGAACTCCTGGTGGGCCCAGTCCAGCTTGCCCTGCCGGTCCAGTTCCTTCTCCAGCGCGTCCCGCAGGTCCACCAGCAGCTCCACGTCGAGCGCCGCGTACCGCAGCCAGGGCTCGGGCAGCGGGCGCGTCGACCAGTCGACCGCGGAGTGGCCCTTCTCCAGGGCGAAACCGAGCACGTTCTCGACCATCGCGCCGAGCCCGACCCGGGGGAAGCCCGCCAGCCGGCCCGCCAGCTCCGTGTCGAACAGCCGGGTGGGCGTCATGCCTATTTCCCGCAGGCACGGAAGATCCTGGGTGGCCGCGTGGAGGATCCACTCCGTGTCGGAGAGCGCCTCGCCGAGCCCGGAGAGGTCCGGGCAGCCGACCGGGTCGATCAGCGCCGTACCCGCGCCGGCGCGGCGCAGCTGAACCAGATACGCGCGCTGACCGTACCGGTAACCGGAAGCACGTTCCGCGTCCACGGCCACGGGACCCGTCCCCGCGGCGAACGCGGCGATCACCCGGGCGAGGGCGTCATCGGTCTCCACCACGGGGGGAATGCCCTCGCGGGGCTCCAACAAAGGGATCGGCGCCGTTTCGACGTCGTCCGGGGGTGCGCCCCCGGTGGTTCGCAGTGCTGGGTCTGCTGCGGTCTCTTGGGCGTCGGTCACCTGTCAAGGGTATCCGCCTGCGCGAACCGCTGACCTGCACTTTCGGTCCAAGAGTCGGATGACCTGCGAAAACACCTCCCACAGGCCCCACAGGTACGCCCCGAACAGACGCCTGAACGCACACCGCCCGCCGACGGAACGTTCCGTCGGCGGGCGGTGTGCGTGGGGGAAAGGGGTGAGGGGAGGGGCGGTGGTGGAGGTGGTGGGGGGTGCGGCCAGGGGGTGGTGGGGGTCGAAGCGGTGTGCGCCGGTCAGTGGATGATTCCGGTACGGAGGGCCACGGCGACCATCCCCGCCCGGTCACCCGTGCCGAGCTTGCGCGCGATCCGGGCGAGGTGGCTCTTCACGGTCAGGGCCGACAGGCCCATCGAGACGCCGATGGCCTTGTTGGACTGGCCCTCGGCGACGAGTCTGAGCACCTCGACCTCACGGCCGGAGAGCTCGCGGTAACCGCCCGGGTGGCTCGGGGCGCCCGGGGGGCGGCGGTGCATGCGCGGTCCCGCGCCGAGGGGCGCGGCGCCGGGACGGGTCGGGTGGCCGATGTTCGTACGCGTACCGGTCACGACGTAGCCCTTGACGCCGCCCGCGAGGGCGTTGCGCACCGCGCCGATGTCGTCGGCGGCGGAGAGCGCGAGTCCGTTGGGCCAGCCTGCGGCCCGGGTCTCGGACAGCAGGGTCAGCCCGGAACCGTCGGGCAGGTGGACGTCGGCCACGCAGATGTCGCGCGGGTTGCCGACGCGGGGACGGGCCTCCGCGATGGACGACGCCTCGATGACGTCACGGACTCCAAGGGCCCACAGGTGGCGGGTGACGGTGGAGCGGACGCGCGGGTCGGCCACGACGACCATGGCCGTCGGCTTGTTCGGGCGGTAGGCGACCAGGCTTGCGGGCTGCTCGAGGAGAACGGACACCAGGCCTCCTGGGGGAAGGTGCGTGCGGGACGTCTCCGGCGCTGGGGATGAAGCCGGGGCGAACCGTGCTTGAAGGGTCATTGACCTCTTCGGCACCAAACCCGTCGGCCTTTAGAGAATGATCACGATTTGGTGAGTAACAATTCGGGCAATTCGGATGCATGATCGATCATCCTACGAGTGGTCAGTCACCGAAGGCCTCCCCGGAGATGGTCGGGAGAGGCCTTCGGGACGTACGGCGCACACGCGGCGCGGGCTGCTGAGGGGGCGTCAGGAGACCTGTGGGCCGCGCCGCTGGGGAAGGGACACCACACCCGCGTCCGGCCCTCCGTGGCCCGTTCCAGGCCCTACCGGGGGCAATCCCGCGAGCTGGCACAGCAGATCGCACCAGCCCGCCAGGTGCGCGGCCGTGTCCGGGACCCCGCCCCGGCCCTCCCGGGGCGTCCACGACGCCCGGATCTCGATCTGCGTCGCGGGCCTGCGCTCCGCGAGCCCGCCGAAGTAGTGCGACCCCGCACGGGTGACGGTGCCGCTCGCCTCTCCGTACGACAGGCCCCGCGCCTCCAGCGCGCCGGTCAGCCACGACCAGCACACCTCGGGGAGCAGCGGGTCCGCCGCCATCTCCGGTTCCAGTTCCGCCCGTACGAGGGTCACCAGCCGGAAGGTCCCCTGCCAGGCGTCGTGCCCCGCCGGGTCGTGGAGCAGGACCAGCCTGCCGTCCGCCAGGTCGTCCTCACCGTCGACGACCGCCGCCTCCAGGGCGTACGCGTGCGGAGCCAGCCGCTTCGGCGGCGCGGTCGGGTCGATCTCGATCTCCGGACGCGGCCGTGCCGCGCGCAGGGCCTCGACCGCCTGCCGGAAGGCCCGTGGAACGGCGTCCCCCTCCGCGTCCCCGTCCCTGCCCTCCGTTCCCTCGGTGCCGTTGGAATGATCGGAAAACTGTCCCTGAGCCGCAGCCATGCGGGGAAGAGTAGGCGGAACGGGGGCCGCGCGCAGGGAGGGACACCCGGCCCGGGGCCGCGGCTTACCCGTACATGCGAAGATTCTGGTCGTGAGCGCCATGGAACGCCCCTCGGGCCAGCAGCCGACGACGTACGACTCCGCCTTCATGAAGGCGTGCAGACGTGAACCGGTGCCGCACACGCCGGTCTGGTTCATGCGCCAGGCGGGCCGCTCGCTGCCCGAGTACCTGAAGGCGCGCGAGGGCATTCCGATGCTGGAGTCCTGCACGCGCCCGGAGTTGGTGGCGGAGATCACGCTCCAGCCGGTACGGCGCCACAAGGTCGACGCCGCGATCTACTACAGCGACATCGTCGTCCCCCTCAAGGCCATCGGCCTCGACCTGGACATCAAGCCGGGCGTCGGCCCCGTCGTCGCGGACCCCGTCAGGACCCGTGCCGACCTGGCGCGGCTGCGCGACCTGACCCCCGAGGACGTGTCGTACGTCACGGAGGCGATCGGCCTGCTCACCGCCGAGCTGGGGGCCACCCCGCTCATCGGCTTCGCCGGCGCCCCCTTCACGCTCGCCAGCTACCTCATCGAGGGCGGGCCCTCGCGGACGTACGAGCGCACCAAGGCCATGATGTACGGCGACCCCGGCCTCTGGTCCGACCTCCTCGACCGTCTCGCGGCCATCACGGGCGCCTTCCTCAAGGTCCAGATCGAGGCGGGGGCGAGCGCCGTCCAGCTCTTCGACTCCTGGGCCGGCGCGCTCGCCCCCAAGGACTACCGCACCTACGTGATGCCGGCCTCGGCCAAGGTCTTCGAGACGGTCGCCCCGTACGGGGTCCCGCGCCTCCACTTCGGCGTCGGTACGGGCGAACTGCTCGGCCTCATGGGCGAGGCGGGCGCGGACGTCGTCGGCGTCGACTGGCGCGTCCCGCTGGACGAGGCCGTCCGCCGGATCGGGCCCGGCAAGGCGCTCCAGGGCAACCTCGACCCGACCGTGCTCTTCGCCCCCACCGAGGTGGTGGAGACCAAGGCGCGCGAGGTGCTGGACGCGGCGGCGGGCCTGGAGGGGCACGTCTTCAACCTGGGCCACGGCGTCATGCCGAGCACCGACCCGGACTCCCTGACCCGCCTGGTCGACTACGTCCATACGCGGAGCGCCCGCTGAGCGGGCACCCGTCCACTCACATGCCCGCCGCCCGCACCGCCGTCACGGCCTTGCGGGCGGCCACCAGGACCGGGTCCCAGACCGGTGAGAACGGCGGCGCGTAACCGAGGTCCAGGGTCGTCATCCGCTCCACCGTCATGCCCGCCGTGAGCGCCACCGCCGCGACGTCCACCCGCTTCGCCGCGCCCTCGCGCCCGACGATCTGCACGCCGAGGAGCCGTCCCGTACGGCGCTCCGCGAGCATCTTCACGGTCATCAGGGTGGCGCCGGGGTAGTAGCCGGCGCTGTGCGTGGACTCGATGGTCGCGGTGACGAACCGCAGCCCTGCCCTGCGCGCGTCCTTCTCCCGCAGGCCCGTCCTCGCGATCTCCAGGTCGCAGACCTTGCTGACGGCCGTACCGACCACGCCCGGGAACGTCGCGTACCCGCCGCCCACGTTCGCGCCGATGATCTGGCCGTGCTTGTTCGCGTGGGTGCCGAGCGCGAGGTGCCGGGTCGCGCCCGAGACCAGGTCGAGCACCTCGACGCAGTCGCCGCCCGCCCAGATGTTCTCGTGGCCGCGCACCCGCATCGACAGGTCGGTGAGCAGCCCGCCGTACGCGCCGAGCGGCAGTCCCGCCGCGCGGGCCAGGGCCGTCTCCGGGCGGACGCCCATGCCGAGGACGATCACATCGGCCGGGTACGCGGTGTCCTCGGTGGCCACCGCCCGGGCGCGGCCGTCCTCGCCGGTGAGGATCGCGGTGACCCTGGCGCCGCCGAAGGTGGTGATGCCGAGGCCGTCCATCGCCGTGCGCACCAGCCGCCCCATGTCCGGGTCCAGGGTGGCCATCGGCTGCTCGTCGCGGTGGACGACGGTGACCTTGAAACCGCGCTTGAGCAGCGCCTCGGCCATCTCGACACCGATGTACCCGGCCCCGATCACCACCGCGCGCCCGCCGTCGTGCCCCGCCAGGCCGTCCAGCAGCGCCCGGCCGTCGTCGAGGGTCTGCACGCCGTACACCCCGGGCGCGTCGATGCCGGGCAGCGGCGGCCTGACGGGGTGCGCGCCGGTGCCGATGACCAGGTGGTCGTAGCCGGTCCAGCTCTCCGTACCGTCGCCGAGATCACGCGACCGCACCCGCCCGCCGGCCACGTCGATCTCGACCACCTCCGTGCGGGTCCGCAGGTCGATCGCGCGCTCGCGGTGCTCCTCGGGCGTGCGCGCGATCAGCGCGCCGGGACCCGCCACGTCCCCGCTCACCCAGTACGGGATCCCGCACGCGGAGTACGAGGTGAAGGTCCCGCGCTCGAAGGCGACGATCTCCAGCCGGTCCGGCCCCTTCAGCCTGCGGGCCTGCGACGCGGCGGACATGCCCGCCGCGTCGCCCCCGATGACCACCATGCGCTCCGCTGCCATTGCGCGTCCTTCCGCTCCGTCGTCCGCCACGGAACGCTACGCGGGCGCGGTGGCTCAGTCCCGCGCGCGGGGCCCTTCCTGAGCCCCCTCGGCCGGAGCCGGGACGGTGGCCGGCGCGGACCGCCGCCGCAGCCGGGCGCGGACCGGCCGCCACAGCAGGTAGAGCACGCCGAGCACGGCGGCGAACGGCGCCACCGCCCCGATCGCGACGGCGATCCACCGCAGGGTGGCGACCAACGCGTCCCACCCGCCGCCCAGCGCGTCCACGAAGGTCGGACCGTCGTCCGAGCCGTCCTTCTCCTCCACCGGTGTCTCGGTGAGGTCGAGCGTGACGGTCGCCAGCGTTGTGCGGTCCTTGAGCGAGGCCCGCTGGGCGAGCAGTGACTCCAGATCCGCCTGACGGCGGCTCAACTCCCCCTCCAGCGTGACCACATCACTCAGCTTGGTGGCCCGGTCCATCAACTCCCGCACCCGCGCCACACTCACGCGCTGCGAGGCCACCCGGCTGTCCACGTCGACCACCTTGTCGGTGACGTCCTTCGCGTCCGCCGTGCGGGACAACAGCTTGCCGGTGCCCGCCAGTTCGCGCAGCACCCGGTCGTACGACTCCTGCGGGACCCGCAGCACGACCGTGGTCGACACGTGGTCGTCCTCGATCCGCTCCGTACTCTCCTTCTCCACCACACCACCGGCCCCCAGCGCGACCGACCGGGCCGTGGCGAGCGCCTTCGTGGCGTTCTTGACCTCGACGGCGAGCCGCGCGGTCCTGATGACATGCGTCATGGCCGGGACCGTGTCCCCCGGGCCCTGTCCCGTGACCTTCCCGGCCGGGGCCCGACCTTCGGCGTCGGCCCCCGCGCCCTGCCGGTCGGACACCGCCCCGTCGGCGCCCCTTCCCACGGCGGCGGACTTGGCCTGCGAATCGGCGCCGTCGTCGCCGCCCGCCGAGCAACCGGCCAGTGCGAGTGACGCGGTCAGCAGCGCGGCCGCGAGTGTGGACATCTTCCGCATGAGTTCCCCCCTGGGACATGCACGAGTGATGCCGGTTCGACGGCGGCCCCGGCGGGCGGGTTTCCCTTCCGCGGTCCCGAAGAGGTCACGGTCGGGACTCGTTACGGGTTTGAGAGAGTGGGCCCATGGAGTCGAACGCGCAGCACGTCAGCACACACACCGGCCGGGTTGTTGTCATCGGCGGCGGGATCGCCGGACTCGCCGCCGCACACCGGCTGCTGGGCGCGGGTGTCGCCGTGACGGTGCTCGAAGGCTCCGCGCGGCTCGGCGGGAAGCTCCTCACGGGGGAGATCGAGGGGGTGCCCGTCGACCTGGGCGCCGAGTCCATGCTCGCGCGCCGGCCCGAGGCCGTCGACCTCGCGGAGGCCGTGGGCCTCGGCGACCTGCTCCAGCCGCCCACCGCGGGCGGCGCCTCGGTGTGGACCAGGGGCGCGCTGCGGCCGATGCCCAAGGGCCATGTGATGGGCGTCCCCGGCGACGCGACTGCCCTCGCGGGACTGCTCTCCGACGAAGGACTCGCCCGGATCGCCCAGGAGCCCGACCTGGCACCCACCGAGGTCGGGGACGACGTGTCGGTCGGGGAGTACGTCGCCGAGCGGCTCGGCCGCGAGGTGGTCGACCGGCTGGTGGAGCCCCTCCTCGGCGGGGTCTACGCGGGCGACGCGTACCGCATCTCCATGAAGGCCGCCGTACCGCAGCTCTTCGCCGCCGTCCGTACCCACGACTCGCTGCTCGAAGGCGTCCGCGACCTCCAGGAGAAGGCGGCGGCACGGCCGCAGTCCGCCGCCGTCTTCGCGGGCATCGCCGGGGGAGTGGGCACCCTGCCCCGGGCCGTCGCCGACGCCGTACGGGCCGGGGGCGGCGAGATCCTCCTCGACACGCCCGTCCTCGGCCTCACCAGGACCCCCGACGGCTGGCGGATCCGTACCGGCACCGGAGTCCTGAACGCCGACGGCGTGGTCCTCGCGACCCCCGCGTGGTCCGCCGCCACCCTCCTCGCCGCCGAATCCCCCGCCGCCTCCGCCGAGTTGGCCGCCGTCGAGTACGCCTCCATGGCCCTGGTCACCCTGGCCTTCCGGCGCTCCGACCTCACCGGCATGCCCGAGGGCAGCGGCTTCCTCGTGCCGCCCGTCGACGGACTCACCATCAAGGCCTCCACCTTCTCCACCCGCAAGTGGGGCTGGGTGTCCGACGCCGCGCCCGACCTCTTCCTCCTGCGCACCTCCATCGGCCGGTACGGCGACGAGGAACACCTGCACCACGAGGACGCCGACCTGGTCGACGTATCGCTGCGCGACCTCGGCGAGGCCACCGGGCTCGACGCGAAACCGGTCGCGAGCGAGGTCACCCGGTGGATCGGCGGCCTGCCCCAGTACCCCGTCGGCCACCAGGCCCGCGTCGAGCGCGTACGCGCCGCCGTCGCCGCCCTCCCCGGCCTGCGGGTCTGCGGCGCCGCCTACGACGGCGTCGGCATCCCCGCCTGCGTCGCGAGCGCCCGGCGCGCCGCCGACGAGATCATCGCCACGTCGACCCTGGCGCGGGGCACCGGACGCGGCGCGGGAGAATAGCCGTATGACTGCTGCACCAGACAAGACGCCGAACGCCGGCAAGAAGGCGAAGGACCTCAACGAGGTCATCCGCTACACCCTGTGGTCCGTCTTCAAGCTGCGCGAGGCGCTGCCCGAGGACCGCGGCGGGTACGCCGAGGAGGTCCAGGAGCTGTTCGACCAGCTCGACGCCAAGGACGTGACGGTACGCGGTACGTACGACGTGTCCGGGCTGCGCGCCGACGCCGATGTCATGATCTGGTGGCACGCCGAGACCGCCGACGAACTCCAGGACGCGTACAACCGGTTCCGCCGCACCCGGCTCGGCCGGGCGCTGGAGCCGGTCTGGTCGAACATGGCGCTGCACCGCCCCGCCGAGTTCAACAAGTCGCACGTGCCGGCGTTCCTCGCCGACGAGACGCCCCGCGACTACGTGAGCGTCTACCCCTTCGTACGCTCGTACGACTGGTACCTGCTGCCGGACGAGGAGCGCCGGCAGATGCTCGCGGACCACGGCAAGATGGCCCGCGGCTTTCCTGACGTACGCGCCAACACCGTGGCGTCGTTCTCGCTCGGGGACTACGAGTGGATCCTCGCCTTCGAGGCCGACGAGCTGTACCGCATCGTCGACCTGATGCGTCACCTGCGCGCCTCCAAGGCCCGGCTCTACGTCCGCGAAGAGGTGCCGTTCTACACCGGGCGCCGCAGGTCCGTGGCGGACCTCGTCGCCGGGCTCGCGTAGCGCCTGTCCGCAGGGCGCGTCCCCGGAAAAGCCTGGCGGCCGGGTCCGTTCCCGCCGAACGGGCCCGGCCGCTCCGCCCGGAAGATCAGACGACCGGCGGCAGCTTCGTGCCCGCCGACCGCTCGTCCACCGACACCGGGTCCGGCTCCGCGTGCGGCGCGCACTCCGCGCGCCGCACCGGCGTCGTCCCCCGCAGCAGGTAGTCCTCCAGGTACCGGTTGACGCAGGCGTTGGCGCCGCCCGCGATCCCGTGCGTCCCGGCGTCCCGCTCGGTCACCAGCACCGAGCCCGCCAGCCGCCGCTCCAGCTCCAGCGCCCCCTCGTACGGGGTCGCCGCGTCGCGCTCCGCCGCCAGGATCAGCGTCGGGGGCAGCTCACCCGGCCAGGTCCGGACGTCCACCGGCTCCTGCCGGGGCGCGGACCAGAAGGCGCAGGGCAGATTCATCCACGCGTTGTCCCAGGTCTCGAACGGCGCGGTCCTGGCGAGTTCGCTGTTGTCGCGGTCCCAGACCCGCCACTCCGTCGGCCACGGCGCGTCGTTGCACTCGACGGCCGTGTAGACGGCGTTGCCGTTCTCGCTCTCCGCGGCGTCCCCCTCGCGCGGGGCCGCCTGCTCGACCAGCGGCTTCTCGTTGCCCTTCAGGTACTCGGAGAGCGCCGTGGCGCGCATCACCCAGTAGTCGTCGTAGTACCCGGCCCCGAGCATCGCCGCGTGCAGCTGCGCCGGACCGACCGTCCCGCCCGCCGGCTCGTGCGCGACCCGGGCGCGCACCCGCTCGTAACCGCGCGCCACCTGCTCGGCGTCGGTGCCCAGGTGGTACGTCGTGTCGTGCTTGGCCACCCAGGTACGGAAGTCGGCCCAGCGCCGCTCGAACGCCTGCGACTGGTCCATGTTGTTGCCGTACCAGATCTGCCGGGGGTCCGGGTTGACCGCCGAGTCGAAGACCATGCGCCGGACGTGCGAGGGGAAGAGCGAGGCGTACAGCGCGCCGAAGTACGTGCCGTACGACGCCCCCATGAAGGTGAGCTTCTTCTCGCCGAGCGCCGCGCGCAGCACATCGAGGTCACGGGCGTTGTTCAGCGAGGTGTAGTGCCGCAGGGCCGGCCCCGCGGTACGGGCGCAGCCCAGCGCGTACGCCTGCGCCTCGGCGATCCGCTCCTTCTTGTACGACTCCGAGGGGTGCGTCGGGGACGGGGAGGGCGCCTTCGCGAAGTCCGCCGGGTCCTGGCAGGAGAGCGGGGCGGAGCGGCCGACGCCGCGCGGGGCGTAGCCGACGATGTCGTACGCCTGGGCGATCCGCTTCCACTTCGGCAGGGTGGCGGCCCTCGGGAAGTACATGCCGGAGGCGCCGGGGCCGCCCGGGTTGTAGACCAGCGCGCCCTGCCGGTCGGCGGCCTTGCCGCTCGCCAGGGCCCGGCTGACGGTGAGCTTGATGGCGGGGCCCTCGGGGTCGGCGTAGTCGAGCGGGACCTCGACCGTGCCGCAGGTGACCGGGGCGGGCAGCATCTCCGCCTTGGGGCAGCGGCCGAAGGTGATCCCCGCGCCGGCGGCCCGCTCGGCGGCGCGGAGGACTCCGTGCGTCTCGGCGGTGAGCGTCTCGCGGGTGGTGGCCCGGGGGCCGCCGGTGTCGGCGCCGTCCGCGGGGGCGGCGACGAGGGCCGACAGGACCAGGGAGCCCAGGGTGGTCAGAGCCCCGTACTTCACTACAGCTCTCATCGCGTTCCCTTCGCGCGTGCGGACGAGGGGCCGGCCGCACGACCGAGGGTCGGCGCGGGGGAGGGGCGGAACAAGGACCGCCGGGCGGTGTCGGGGGCAATGACTCCGATGCGCGGCGGGGTCACTCCGGAGCACCTCCCGGGGTGCGGAAGGGCCCGGAGTGTGCGTGGACGCACTCCGGGCCCTTCCGCACCCCCGCCTTCCCCCGGTCAGGAGCCGCCGCCTCCGCACCCCCCGCCGCCCCCACCGCAGCTGGAGCCGGATCCCCCGCAGCTGGAACCGCCGCCGCAGCTGGAGCCCCCGCCGTCCGAGCCGCCGCCGCCTCCCCCTCCTCCGCAGCCGCCGCTCGCGGCGCAGCCCCCGCCGTGCCCGCCGTGCCCGCCGTGCGACGAGCGGTCCGTGCTCGCCCCGCAGCCGGCGCCCGGCATGGCGCCCGCGCACCAGGTCGTGGCCGTCCCGGTCACGACGGCGGCCGGCAGGAGGCCGTCCTCCGGCCTGGCCCGTGCGGCCGTTCCCAGCTGCCGCCGCAACTCCTCGTCCGGCAGGGCCCGCAGTCCGCCGGTGGCGACCAGCCGGGCCGGGTCCGTGGAGGAGGGATCCCGGAGCGTGAAGTCCTTGAGGGCGGACTGGCCCGCGCCGGTCAGCCGGCTCCTGGCCCGGCCCGCGCAGATCAGACCGACGAAGGCGCTCACGATCATCAGCGGCGGCAGGATGAAGAGGGCCAGCGGGAAGCCGTCGCCGGGCTCGGAGTTCACGGTCAGCACGGCCGCCACGACAAACGAGAACGGCACCCCGATGACGCTCAGAATCCCCTGGATCAGCCCCCATCGCGCGTACGGCTTCGCCTCGGCCGGCGGTATCAGCAGGCCGCGCGCCGCGAGCGTGTCGCCGATCCGCTGGACGGCCTCGCCGCGCATCACGGCGCGGCGCAGCGTGTGCAGGGCGCCGCTGGGCGCGGTGGCGTGCGCTTGCATCACGGCCAGTTCGACCGCGTTGCGCGCGTCGGACGGGCGCAGCGCGACGATGCCGGGGCCGCCGACGGTCAGCCGGCCGTCGGCCTGCATCCCGGCGATCACGGTGTCCACGACCCGGCCGGGGCCGCCGGCCAGGAAGGCGCCCTCCAGGACGTCGTGGACGGGGGCGGGTGTGCCGCGCCCGCGGAGCCGGACCACGCCGCTGATCAGCAGGACGGAGGAGACGGCGACCGCGAGTGCGATCACCACGGGGACAACGGTCATGGTCATTCACTTCCTCACGAGAACGGCACGGGTGGCGGCGCGGGCGGCGGCGCGGACCAGACGGGTCGCCCGGCGCGGCGGGCGCGGGGCGGCGCGCTCCTCCCACCAGAGCGTCAGCCGCCGCCGGGCGGCGGGGTCCTCGGGCCGTCCTTCGATCAGCAGGTGCTCGGCGAAGTCGAGCGCGTCGCGGCGGTAGCCGCCGCGCATCGGCCGGGTCTGGGCGTACGCGAGGAACGCGGCGCGGTAACCCCCGCCGAGGATCTCCGGCAGCTCGGGAGCGACCTTGGCGACCACCCCGGCGCGCTTGGCGGCGAGGGCCCGGCCCTGCACCCCCAGCCGCCGCACGTCGAACCCCTCCGGCGCGGGCGTACCCGCGACGAGCGACGACAACAGGGCAACCTGCCCCAGAGCGACCCGCGCCCGCACGCCGTCCCCCGCCGCCTCGGCAGAGGGGGTCTCCCGGACGGGGCCGGGCCCGTCCGCCCGAGGGCCGCGTACCGGCCCCGCCGCGATCGTTTCCCTGATCGCCGTCAGTTCACCGGCCAGTTCCGCCGGCGGCGGGAAGTCGTCGTCCCGTTCCAGGAGTACGCCGGGCGGGGAGACGCGGGCGCGCAGTTCCGCCAGGATGTCGAGGATCGGCCGGGTGACCGGATGGGCGTGGGTGTCGTGCCAGACGCCGTCCCGCTCCAGGCCGCCCGCGACGTGGACGTACGCGATCGCCTCGACGGGCAGTTCGTCCAGCGCCTTGACCGGGTCCTCGCCCCGGTTCACGTGGTTCGTGTGCAGGTTGGCGACGTCGATGAGGAGCCGTACCCCCGTACGCTCCACCAGCTCCGCGAGGAACTGCCCCTCGCTCAGCTCCTCGTCCGGCCAGGAGATCAGCGCCGCGATGTTCTCGACGGCGAGCGGCACGGGCAGCGCGTCCTGGGCGATGCGTACGTTCTCGCACAGCACCCGCAGCGCGTCCCACGTGCGCGGCACCGGCAGCAGGTGGCCGGCCTCCAGCACCGGCGACGCCGTGAGCGCCCCGCCCGCCCGTACGAAAGCGATGTGTTCCGTGACCAGCGGCGCGCCCAGCGCCTCGGCGCGGGCCGCGAGGTCCGCCAGCCGCTGTGCGTCGGGCCGGTCCGCGCCGCCCAGGCCGAGCGAGACCCCGTGCGGGACGACGGTGACCCCGCGTTCCCGGAGCCGTACCAGCGCGTCGGGCAGATGCCCCGGGCAGATGTTCTCCGCGACCGCCTCGACCCAGTCGACGCCGGACAGCCCCTCGATCGCGTCCGCGATCTCCGGACGCCAGCCGATCCCCATCCCCAACAGCGGGGTCCCGTCGCCGCTGCCCGGCGTGCCGCCGCTCTTGCCGTTGCCGTTCATGAAAATCCCCCTCCGCACTCCCGCGACCAGTTGCGGTGCAGGAGTAATGGCCCCGCCGGACGACGGCGAACCCGCGAAGGGGGACGTTCAGAGGTTCATTTGAGGTTCCGGGGCCGGGGGCACGGCCCACCGGCTCCAAGCGCCCCAGCCTTCTCAGGGGCTCTCCTCGCTCCCCGGCGCCGGACGATTGGTGTTGATCGCCGTCGGCGCGCCGGGGCCCGTCGAGGGCCGGGAGGTGAAGGACTGGTCGTCCCCGGTCGGCACCACGGCCGACGGCGACGGCGGGAGGTTGCCGTCCGGCGGCGGCGGTCCCGTGGGGCTGGCGGTCGCCGCGCCCGCCGCCTGGTTGGCGATGGCGTCGAAGTCGACCAGGCCGGTGGCCTCCAGCATCGTGATGTGGTCCAGGACCGTCTGGTTGGCGTCGCTGGCCAGCTGCCGTATCAGCGTGTTCCGCGTGCTGTTCCTGACCTGCGCGACCAGCGAGAAGACCTTTCCGTGCGCGGCGCGCAGCAGATTGGCGAACTTGATCTCGTAGTCCCTGCCGGTCGCGGCCGACAACTCCCTGAGCCAGCCCTGCTGCTGCTCGTTGGGCTGGTTGGGCAGCTCCACGCCGAGCTTCGCCGCCACGTCACGGGCCCGCTTGTCGAGGTCCGCGTGACCGACCACGAGGTGGTCACCGCACTCCTTGATCGCCTGGCTGGGGGCGCGTTCGATGGCCTGCTGGCCGGCCGGCAGCTCCCAGAGCCCGGCCAGCCGCACCCGTACCAGGAAGTCGCGGTCGGTCGCCGAGAGCGGCCCCCACTGGGTCGACACGCTCGACGCGTTGAGGTTGGCCTGGCCCGTACCTGAACGTTCGGCGTACGACCAGACGGGGAAGGCCAGCGCCCCGACCGTGGCGACCAGTGCCGCGATGATGAGCGCCGTACCGTTGATGCGTCGCAACAATGTGCTGCCTCCCGAGCCGATGTGTGCACCGCTGAACGAACCGCCGACCGACGGGGCCGTTCAACCTACGTGGCGGTACCGGGAGGTACGTAATCCGGGGGCGGGGTGTTCAGCCCCTCAGCGCCGGATGATCAGCGATCACGGTACGGGAACCGGGCGCGATCTCCGTGAATCCGGCATCCAGGACGGCCGGCAGCCCGCTGGTGACGAGCCGGGCCCACCGCTCGCGCCCAGCGGTGCGGACGGCGAGGGGGAAGCCGGCCTCGCGCCACTCCTTGCGATCGGTGTCCGACAGCTCCCACCAGGCGAGTTGGGCCGCGTGGCCGGCCTGGGCCATCGCCTTGCCCGCCGACATCGCCACCTCGGGGTTCAGCCACAGCACCGGGTGCGCGGGGTCGGGCGCGGGCGGCGGGTGGGGGTCGTCCAGATCGGTGCCGGAGACCTGGAGCTTGGCCAGTTCCTTGGGCCAGCCGTCGAGGGGGATCGGCGGGAAGACCCGGACCTCGGCGGGGGAGAGGTCCGGGCCGGCCTCAGTGGTGGTGCCGGCGTCGGCGTGCGCGCTCGTCGTCGTCAGGCCCGGCAGCGCCGACGCCTTCCGCCACCCCGCGCCGCGCGCCCGCCTGACCACCTTGCGGATCCGCGCGTCCTGCCAGTCCCGCATGGCGCGCGCCCACTCGCCCTCGTCCTCGCCCTCCCCCAGGGACCGCTCGTCGGAGAGCATGAAGAGCACCGCCCGCGCTGCCGTTTCCAGCACGTCGGTACGGGCCGGGGGCGCGGCCTTCTCGATGTGGACCACCAGGGGCAGGACGTACTGGGGGGCGGCGTCCCGCTCGGTCGGCTCGTTCCTGAACGGACTGTCGTTCTGGGTGCCGTTCTGGGTGCCGTCCGGGGTGCCGGTCCGGGCGCCGGTCTCGCTGCCGGTCTCGCTGTCGTTCTGGCTGTCGAAGGAACTCTCGCTGCTCACGCGACCAGTCTGCCAGCCGCGTCCGGCGGGCCGGTTGGCGGAATGGACCCCTCCGCGCGACGATGCACGCCATGAAGAGCGATCTGTTCGGCACAGAGCACATGGCGCAGCAGGCGACCGTCCCCGGGATGACGCTTCAGAACGCCAAATCGATCAAGTACGCGGTCAACGGCGAGATGCACGCCCGCCAGGGCTCCATGATCGCCTGGCGCGGGAACCTCCAGTTCGAGCGCAAGGGCCAGGGCATAGGCGGCATGCTCAAGCGCGCCGTCACGGGGGAGGGCCTGGCGCTGATGGCCGTGCGCGGCCAGGGGGAGGCGTGGTTCGCGCACGAGGCGGAGAACTGTTTCATCGTCGAGATCGAGCAGGGCGACGCGCTCACGATCAACGGCCGCAACGTGCTGTGCTTCGACCCGACCCTGTCGTACGAGATCAAGACGGTGAAGGGCGCCGGCATGACCGGCGGCGGCCTCTTCAACAGCGTCTTCACCGGTTACGGCAAGCTCGCCGTCATCTGTGACGGCAACCCCCTCGTGATCCCCGTCACCGCGCAGGCGCCGGTGTACGTGGACACGGACGCGGTGGTCGGCTGGAGCGCGCACCTCAACACCTCGCTGCACCGCTCCCAGTCGGTCGGTTCGATGATCCGGGGCGGCTCGGGCGAGGCCGTCCAGCTCATGCTCCAGGGCGAGGGCTTCGTGATCGTACGGCCGAGCGAGGTCACGCCCGCCAAGACGGCCGGCTGACACGGGGGCCCGGCACCGGGGCCGGGGGTGCGGCGCGGGGGCGGGTTCCGGTCTCTCCCCGCGCACCCCGGTCCGCCGGGTCGCGTGGCTGAGTACGCTGGAACGCATGGCGGACAGGACAGACAGGGCAGACAGGGGCGTCGGGGGAGAAGCGGTCACGGCGGAAGCGGCGGACGCGCAGGAGATCACGTACGCCGAGTGTGTGCTGTGCCGGAAGCCCACCGAGTACCCCGAGACGGTGAAGGGCGCGACGCTGTGTCCCGTCTGCGAGTGGCAGGAAGCCCAGCGGATGGCGTGCTCGGGCTGATCCGGTCCGGGGCGGCGCGCGTCGACGTGCGCCGATCCGTCAGCGCTTCATCAGGTCCGAGACCCTGACCAGGCGGTACCCGCGCCCGCGCAGCTCCGGCACGATCCGCCGTACCGCGTCCTCCGTCACCGGTGCCGCGCTGCGCGTGCAGTGCAGCACCACCAGGGAACCCGGCTTCACCGCGTCGAGCACCTGCCGGGCGACGGCGTCCGCGTCCGTGGCGAAGGCGTCCCCGCCCACCACGTCCCACTGCACCGCCGTCACCCGCGCCGGGGCGAGGGCGCGCAGCGCCGCCGCGTCGTAGCAGCCGCCGGGGAAGCGGAAATACGGCACGACCCGGCGCGCGCCGACCGACCGGAACGCGGCGAAGGCCCGCCGCACGTCCTGGCCGATCCGCTCCCTGTCCAGCCGGGGCAGCCCGTGGCAGTCACCGGCGAAGGAGTAGTGGCTGTACGAGTGGTTGGCGATCTCGAAGAGCGGGTCGTTGCCGATCTCGTGCGCCTGGGCCGGGTACTCCTCCGCCCACCGGCCCGTCATGAAGATCGTCGCCGGGACTTCGAGGCGGCGCAGGAGGGCGATCAGCGCGGGGTTGTCGAAGCGCTCGCCCTGGGCGGCCCGCTTTCCCTGATCCGCCATCATGTCCGCGTCGAAGGTGAGCGCCACGGCCCTCCCGGCGGCCTGGGTGCCGCGCCGGAAGACCGGGGTCAGGCCGCCGGGGCCTGGCGCGACGGTCGGCGGCCGCTGGGCCACGGCGTGCCCGGCCCGCGCGGCGGGGGTCGGGTTCTCGGTCGGGGACGCCGGAGAATCGTTTCCGCAGCTGGTCAGAGTCAGGGTCAGGCTCAGGCTCAGAAGAGTGGCGCGGACCAGAGCGCCCATGGGTGCGTATCGGGTCATTCACGCAAAATATATGATCAACTGGCGAATTCGATGGTACGGCGTGAGCGACCGGCGCATCCGCCGCCGGACGGGCCGTACCCGACCCGTCCGGCCACAAGACGCCCCCTAGCGCCAGGGCCCCGTGACCGCGAAGGTCGTCCCCGGCCGGTAGCAGTTCACGTACATCGTGTCGCCGTCCGGCGCGAAGGTGACCCCCGCGAACTCGCCCCACTCCGGCGCCTCCGGCGTGCCGATGTTCTGCGCGCCGCGCGCCATCGCGTACACCTCGCCGTGCCGAGTCACCCCGAGGACGTGCTGCGCGCCCCCGCCGTCCTCGCACACCATCAGCCCGCCGCTCGGCGCCAGACAGATGTTGTCGGGGGACTCGCCCGGCAACTGGACGTCCGTGTCGGGGCCGAACACGATCACCAGCGTGAGCCGGCGGCGCTCCGGCTCGTACTTCCACACCTGCCCGAAGTGGTCGGCGGCCGAGCCGATCGCGCGCTGCGCGAAGCTGGACACGAAGTAGACGGCACCGCCGCCCCAGTAGCAGCCCTCCAGCTTCTGCGCGTGCGTGATGCCCTGGCGCCCGAAGTCCTGGAAGCGGATGCCGGTCTCCTTCGCCGACGGGTCCGGTACGGGGACCCATTCGATACGGTCGAAGGCGGCGCCCGCCTCCTGGACGACCGACAGGTCGGGCACGCCCGGCACGCGCATGGCCTCCAGCGCGCCGCCCGCCCGAAGAGAACCGATTCCTCCACGCGGCTTCCGGGGCAGGAAGCGGTAGAAGAGCCCGAACGGCTTCTCGAACGCGTCCTCCGTCTCGTACACGATCCCGCTCTCCGGGTCGACGGCGATCGCCTCGTGCGCGAATCGGCCCATCGCGGTGAGCGGTACGGCGCCGGTGCGGCGCGGATCGTCGCCGTCCACCTCGAAGATGTAGCCGTGGTCCTTGGTGTAACCCTCGGTCCCGGCCTTGGCCTCGGTCTCCTCGCAGGTCAGCCAGGTGCCCCAGGGGGTGGGCCCGCCCGCGCAGTTGACGGCCGTACCGGCGATGGCGACGCGTTCGCCGAGGACGTTGTTCCGGCCGTCCATCTCGATCGCCGTGCACCCGCCCCTGCCCATCGGGTCGTAGGTGATGCCGGGGACGGACGGGACCGGGAAGCGGGCGTCGGCGTGGTTCTCGTGGTTCCGTACGAGATGGACGCGGCCGCGGTGGCCGGCGAAGGCGGCCATGCCGTCGTGGTTCCCGGGGACCAGGCCCTCGCCGGAGCGGAGCGGTTCGCCCTCCCGGGAGAGAACGGTGTAGCGGAACCCTTCGGGGAGGTCGAGCAGACCGTCCGGGTCGGGGACGAGCGGGCCGTATCCCCCGCGGCCCGGGGCGGATACGCGGGTGGCCGTGGCCGCCGCCGCCGTACCGGTGAAGAGTTCGGACACCGCTCCGGTGAAGGCGATCCCGGCGACGGCGGCACCGGTGCGGGCGAGGATCTGACGTCGTGTCGCGGACATGAGGCAACTCCCTGTTGGCGGACAGGAGACGTGACCCGCATGTGTGTAGCACGTGCCGTGGGGCGCGTGAACCATGCGGGCCACGAGAGCCTCGTGTGTCGCGTGGGACGACCGGAAGCCGGCCGGACGGCGGCCGGATGCGCCCGGACGCCGCTCGGAAGCCGCCTGGGCGGCGGCCCCCGGTGTGCCGGCCCGTCGCTCCGTCAGGCGAGCTTGGCGTCCAGGGTGATCGTCGTACCGCTGAGCGCCTGGCTGACCGGGCAGTTCGCCTTCGCGTCCTCGGCGGCGGCGACGAAGGTCGCCTCGTCCACGCCCTCGACCTCGCCCTCCACCGTGATGTGGATGCCGGTGATGCCCGTGCCGGGGGTGAGGGTGACGTCGGCCTGGGTGGTCAGCCTGGTCGGCGGGGTGCCGGCCTTGCTGAGACCGTTCGAGAGCGCCATCGAGAAGCAGCTGGAGTGGGCGGCCGCGATCAGTTCCTCGGGGCTGGTCTTGCCGTTCGCCTGCTCGGCGCGGGAGGCCCAGGAGACCGGCTGCTCGCTGATGCCGGACGAGTCGAAGGTGATGAGGCCCTTGCCCTGGATGAGGTTGCCCTCCCAGACGGTGTGTGCCTGACGCGTGGCGGTCATGATGGAACCCTTCTGATCGGTCGTGCTGATGATCCGACGTACCGACGTACCGGCGATCCGTCGTCCTGACGATTCGTCGGTACGGATGATTCGTCATACGGATGATCGGCCGTGCTGGCCGTGTGTGCCGTCGCCCCCGTTCCGGCCGGTCGTGCGAACGTCCCGCCCGATCGGCCACGGCGACGGGCCACGGCAACGAACCTACTGCGCCACCAGACGTTTCGCGTCCCGCGCCAGGGCCGTCAGCCGCGAGATCGCCCGGAAGTATTTCTTCCGGTAGCCGCCGTTCAGCATGTCGTCGCTGAACAGTCGGTCGAAGGGGAGCCCGGAGGCGAGGACGGGGACCTCGCGGTCGTACAAACGGTCGGCGAGTACGACCAGTCGCAGCGCGGTCGACTGGTCGGGCACCGCCCGCACGTCCGTGAGGCAGACCGCCCGCAGCCCCTCCGTCAGCGCGCCGTAGCGGCTGGGGTGGACCGTGGCGAGGTGCCCCAGCAGCGCGGGGAAGTCGTCGAGGCTCGCGCCCTCGGTGGCGTATGCGGTCTTGGTGACCTGTTCCTCGGAGTACGGGGGCGGCGCCTCGGGCAGGCCCCGGTGACGGTAGTCGTCACCGTCGATGCGCAGCGACCGGAACCGCGACGCCAGCCCCTGGATCTCCCGCAGGAAGTCGACGGAGGCGAACCGTCCCTCACCGAGCTTGCCGGGCAGGGTGTTCGAGGTCGCGGCCAGCGCCACCCCGGCGTCGACCAGCTTGCCCAGGAGCGTCGAGACGAGCACGGTGTCGCCCGGGTCGTCCAGCTCGAACTCGTCGATGCACAACAGCCGGTGGCCGCCGAGGGTCCGTACCGTCTGCTGGAAGCCCAGCGCGCCGACCAGGTTGGTCAGCTCCACGAAGGTGCCGAACGCCTTGACCTCCGGCGCGGCGGGCGTGGCGTGCCACAGGGACGCCAGCAGGTGCGTCTTGCCGACGCCGTACCCCCCGTCCAGGTAGACGCCGCGCGGGCCGGCCGGCTCGGCGGGCTTGCGGCCGAACCAGCGGCGCGGTCCTCCCTGGCCGCCGCTCCCCGACGCGTGCGCCCCGCCGCCGAGCCCCGCCGCGAAGGCGCTCAGGACGGTGACGGCCTCGGCCTGGCTGGGCTGCTGGGGGTCGGGGACATAGGTGTCGAAACGTACGGAGTCGAAGCGCGGCGGCGGCACCATCTCCGCGACCAGCCGATCGGCGGGGACGTGCGGTTCACGGGCGCACAGGGACAGCGGGACCACGTCGGACGCGGGGTGGCGTCCGGACGGGGGAGGGGAGGTCGACACAGCGATCAAGTCTAGTGGGGGGCCGGAGGGGGTTGCGGGTGCCGCGGCTCGCGGGCGGGCCCTGGGAGGCGGGACGCGGGGCCTGGGGGACGGTACGCGGCGTGCGCCGGGGGCTCGCGCGGGGCGTGGGCGCGGGGCGCGCGACCCGGCCGACGTGCGCGGACGGGCCGGGGCGGGGGCGGGGGGCGTGCCAGACTGCTCCGCATGCGACGCCTGTTCCCTGTGACCGATCAGACACGTACGGCCGCCGAAACCGAGTGGACGCTCGACGCGCTGGCCGACTTGTACGCCTATCCGGTCGTGGACGCGGGTGGGGGTGGGGGCGAGGGTACGGGTGCAGGGCTGGGCGCGGGTACGGATACGGGGCCAGGCGGAAGCCCGGACGCGGGCGTGCAGCCGGGCGCCGACGCGGGTACGCGGCCCGGCGGAGACGCGGCCGCGCCACCGCGCGGCGGCGCGGGCGCCGGTGTGTGGCTCCGGGCCAACATGGTGTCCACCCTCGACGGCGCCGCCCAGCACGACGGCCTCTCGCAGGCGCTCTCCTCCGCCGCCGACATGCGGATCTTCGGCACGCTGCGGGCCCTCGCCGACGCCGTGGTGGTCGGCGCGGAAACGGTTCGGCAGGAGGGGTACCGGCCGGCCCGCGCCCGGGAGGCCTTCGCGGCCCGGCGCGCCGCCGCCGGCCAGCGCCCCGCCCCCGCCATCGCCGTGGTCACCGCGAGCCTGGACCTGGACTTCTCGCTGCCCCTCTTCACCGAGCCGCTCGTACCGACGCTGGTGCTGACCGGCGCCGCCGCCCCCGCCGACCGGGTCCTCGCCGCGCGGAAAGCCGGTGCCGAGGTGGTGGTCGCCGGGGACGGGGCGGGCGTGGACCCCGTCAGGGCCGTACGGGCGCTGGCCGGACGCGGTCTCCGGCGGCTGCTCGCCGAGGGCGGACCGCGGCTGCTCGGGCAGTTCCTCTCGGCGGGCGTCCTGGACGAACTCTGTCTGACCCTGTCTCCGACGCTCACTTCCGGGTACGCGCAGCGCATCACGGGTGGACCCGCCCTCGCCGTACCGGAACGGTTCGCCCTGGCCTCGCTCCTGGAGGAGGACGGATTCCTGTTCAGTCGTTACCGCCGCGCCTGACGGCCGGACCGGTCGCCACCGGGCCGCACCGTCACCGGAATTTGTCGTTCCGGTTAGCTTCCGCTGGGCAGACTTACTCTCGCAGTACCCGTGTCCGCACGGGGAAGGATGGTTTCCGCAGTGGGCCGATACGGGCCCAGGAATGGGCCGGACGGGCCCATGAAGACGAAGGGCGTCTGACGTGTTCACAAGCGTATTGATGATCGAGAAGCCCCTGACGCCCGAGGACGTGGAATTCGTCACCACCCTCCACGGCGACGAGGCGACCGCGTTCGTCGTGCTCATGCAGCCCCGCGGTGACCAGGCGGACGTCCTGCTGCGCGCCATCGACGACGTCGCCGTGGGGGAGCTGCGCGAAGCCACCCAGGAGGGCGACGAACCGGAGGGCGAGGAGGCGCGGCTGCCGGCCGAGAAGGCGCTGGCCCACTCGCTGGCCGCGCTGCGCGCGCAAGGCTCCGAGGCCCGGGGCGAGGTCGTCGCGGAACACCCGCTCGACAGACTCAAGGCCGTCGTCGACGAGTCGGGGGCGGACGAGGTGATCGTCATGACCGAGCCGCACTACGTGGAGGAGTTCTTCCACCGCGACTGGGCGTCCAGGGCCCGCCACAAGGTCGGCGTACCGGTGCTCAAACTCTTCGCGCACAGCGAATAGGCTGAGCGGCACACAGCGTGCTGAGACAGCGCGCTGTCAGCGCGCGCCGACACGGCGCGCGAGGCAACGTGTGACACGCCCCGTCAGCACCTTGGGAGACCTACAGATGGCACCGGCACCCGGCATCCCCACCGCCCTGGAACGGCCGCACTTCATCGGCATCGGCGGCGCCGGAATGTCGGGAATCGCCAAGATCCTCGCCGCGCGCGGGGCCAAGGTCGCGGGCAGCGACGCGAAGGAGTCGGAGACCGCCCAGGCGCTGCGGGCGCTGGGGGCCACCGTGCACATCGGGCACGCGGCGGCACATCTCGCCGACGACGCCTCGTGCGTGGTCGTCTCCAGCGCCATCCGCGCCGACAACCCCGAGCTGGTGCGCGCGGGCGAGCTGGGCGTACCCGTCATGCACCGCTCGGACGCGCTCGCCTCGCTGATGGGCGGGCTGCGGCCGATCGCCGTCGCGGGCACCCACGGCAAGACCACCACGACCTCGATGCTGGCCGTCGCCCTCACCGAGCTGGGCCTCGACCCGTCGTACGCGATCGGCGGCGACCTCGAAGGCCCCGGCACGAACGCCCGGCACGGCGAGGGCGAGATCTTCGTCGCCGAGGCGGACGAAAGCGACCGCAGCTTCCAGAAGTACGACCCCGAGGTCGCGATCGTCCTCAACGTCGAGCTGGACCACCACGCGAACTACGCGTCGCTGGACGAGATCTACGAGTCCTTCGAGACCTTCGCCGGCAAGATCGTGCCGGGCGGCACGCTGGTGATCTCGGCCGACCAGGCGGGCGCCGTGGAGCTGGCCTCGCGGGTACGGGACCTCTCCACGCCGGCCGTCTCCGCGGGAGACGCTTCTCCGCTCAAGGTGGTCACCTACGGTGACGCCGCGACCGCGGACGTACGGGTCCACAAGATCACCGCACGCGGGCTGACCAGCGAGGTGACCGTCGTGCTCGACGGCCGCTTCCTGACCTTCGCCGTGTCGGTCCCCGGCCGCCACTACGCGCTCAACGCGGTCGCCGCGCTGGCCGCGGGGGTCGCGCTGGGCATCCCGGCGCACAACTTGGCGTCCGCGATCGGCACGTACACCGGCGTCAAGCGCCGCCTCCAGCTCAAGGGCGAGGCCGCCGGGGTCCAGGTGGTCGACTCGTACGCGCACCACCCCACCGAGATGACCGCCGACCTGGAGGCGATGCGCGACGCGGCCCCCACCGGCTCCCGCCTGCTGGTCGTCTTCCAGCCGCACCTCTTCTCCCGTACGCAGGAGCTGGGCACGGAGATGGGCCAGGCCCTCGCCCTCGCCGACTCCTCGATCGTCCTGGACATCTACCCGGCCCGCGAGGACCCCGTCCCCGGCATCACCAGCGCACTGGTGATCGACGCCGCGACGGCCGCCGGGGCCCAGGTCACAGCCGTGCATGACCAGGACGCGGTGCCCGGTCTTGTCGCGGGAATGGCGGGACCCGGTGATCTCGTTCTCACCATGGGCGCGGGTGACGTCACGGACCTCGGTCCGCTGATCCTGGCCCGCCTGTCCGCGTAGGTCCGCCCACAGCGGAGACCTGTCCGATCGAGGCTGCGGCCGAGACGGTCCGACCGAGGGAGAGTGTGCGCGATGGCGTACGACATCGAGAAGCCGGACGAGCAGTGGCGCGCGGAGCTGACCCCCGCGGAGTACAAGGTGCTCCGCAAGGCCGGCACCGAGCCCGCTTTTGTCGGCGAGTACACGGACACGAAGACGACCGGCGTCTACTCGTGTCGCGCCTGTAGCGCCGAGCTGTTCCGCTCCGACACGAAGTTCGAGTCGCACTGCGGCTGGCCGTCCTTCTACGACCCGAAGGACTCGGACGCGGTCGAGCTGATCGAGGACCGCTCCATGGGCATGACGCGGGTCGAGGTGCGCTGCGCGCGCTGCGGCTCGCACCTGGGGCACGTCTTCGAGGGCGAAGGGTACGGGACACCGACGGACCAGCGCTACTGCATCAACAGCATCTCGCTGCGGCTGACGCCCGACGAGAGCTGAGGCGGAGAAGCCGGGCGGGCCGAATTCTGGTCCGCCCGGCTTTCCGGTCGCGGTTGTCGTCGCGGTCGCGGTTGCCGGGTCAGCCCGTCCGCCGCCTGAGGGCGAGGCCCAGCCTGCCGAGGGCTCCCGGCCGGTTCCAGGCCCGGAACTCCTCGGTGTGATGCTGCGCCGCCCGGCCGAAGCTCTCTTCCACGGCCGTGAGATCCCCGGCGGGCAGGGACCGTACGACGGGTCGCAGCACCTTGTCGAGCAGAGCGGTACGGGTCCGGTCCCAGGCCGGGTTCGCCCCCGGGAACGAACTCCACGCGATGAAGCAGTCGGCCGTGTACGCCGGTACGGTACGCAGCCGCTCGCGCGTCGTCTCCTCGCGGGCCGCCCGGTCGTACGCGGCGAGGAGATCCGCGTCGCCGCCGTGGATCAGGTCGTACAACTCGCCGTTCGGCCGCTCCTCGGAGAGGAGTTGTCGGGCGAGCGCGCCCAACGCCTGCTCCAGGACGCCCTGTTCGACCGGCTCCGCGTCGGCGCGCAGGAGGCGGGCCCGTACGATCCAGCCGGTATGGGCCCGTCCGGCCCGCAGCGCCCCGGCGAACTCCAGGAGCAACAGGGCCGAGCGCACCCGCGGTTCCAGCTTCTCGGGGAAGCTGCGCAGCAGGTCGTGCGCGAGGTCCGGGGCGTCGGGATCGTCCCCGGGGCCGCCGAGCGCGGCGGCGACGAGGGTGGCCCACGTGCCCGCCGAGCGGTGGGCGTCGGAACCGGTCTCGCCGAGCAACCGCCGGGCCTCGCCCGCCGTGGGCGTACCGTCCGCCCACACCAGCCGTACGGCCGTGCGCAGGACGAGCGGTTCGGCGAACGGGGAGACACCCGCGGCACGCAGGACACCGGCGAGGGCGGCGACACGGTCCTGTTCGCCGCCGTCCTCCGACAGTCCGGTCACCGACCACGGGGCGGGCGCCTCGGCGCACATCCGCAGATGCGGAAGTGACTGAACTCCCCGGAGGAAGAGGGTGGTTCGGTTCAGCAGACGGGTGGCGGCGGCCGGATCGGCGGCGGCGAGCCGGTCCAGGGCGCTCAACAGCGCGACGCGCAGCTCGAAGTGCTCCTCCAGCGCGGTCTGTACGGCGGGGGTGTACGCGCTCTCCGGCGCGGCGAGCAGCGCGGCGGCCAGCCGGTCGGCGAGGTCGGGCAGCTGCTCCGTACAGTCCACGCCGAGGATGCCCGCGATACGGAGCAGGCCGACGGGGCGTGAGGTGTCCGGGCCGGTCCCGGAGAGGTCGGCGGAGATGCCGGCGCGCAGTTCGAAGGCCAGCTCGACGCCGAGCCGCTGCTTGAACTCCGGGGACAGCGAGCGGAGTTGCATCTCGGGGAGCACGGGCAGTTCGCGGGGTGCGGCGGCCGGGGCGGTGTCCGTCACGGAGCCGGGGCCGGCCTGTGCGCCGGCGCCGGTGGTGGCGCGGACCGCCTCGGTGAGGACGAGCGCGGCGAGGGGCGCCGTCACGCTGTCCGGCGAGCGGCCCGCGAGGGCGGCGAAGAGGTCGGTGAGGGCCTGGGTCTCGGCCGTCGTACGGTCCTCCCCGTTCGGGGCGCACAGCGCGCCGACGAGTATCCGCACCTGCTCCTCGTCCAGGGCGCGCGCGTGGGTCCGCGCCCAACCGGCCGCGTCCGCGCGGCCGTCGGGCCCCGGGTCGACGCCCGCGCGCAGGGCGACGGCGGCGAGCGCGCCGGGGTCGAACCGGCCTCCGGGGAGCGCCTCGGCCTCCTCGAACAGCTCGGGCATCCCGGCGAGCCACAGGCGCGCGGCGGTCTCGGCCCAGCTGTCGCGCGAGCTGTCCGTGTCCTCGTGTGCCCCGTCGGTGCAGTCGAGTACACGGAAGTGGCGGGGCAGTTCGGCGAGGCCCCGCGCGTCGGCGGGCAGCACGCCGAGGATCCGCTGCGGGGCGTCGCGGGGGCGGCGGGTGTACGTCGTGAAGGTCAGCCGCGCGGCGCTCGCGGCGGGCAGGACGTGGCCGGCCAGCGCGATCCACTGCGCGACGTCGGCGCTGCGGCGCTCGACGAGCACGATCTGGTGGGGTGTGTCGCTCTCCTCGCCCTCCTTGTCCTCGGCGATGGCGCGGAGGCCGGCGACGTACCCGGCCAGCCAGGGCGCGCGGGAGGCGGCGAATCCGATCAGCCCCTCACGGTAGAAGAGGCCCGAGGCGGCCAGGGTGTCCAGCGGATCCGGCACCCCGCTGTCCGGGGTGGTGGCGGCCCAGTGCGGCGAGTTCCAGGCGGTGATGGGCAGCGCGCCGCCGGGCAGCCCCTCGCCGGGCGGCAGGAGCACGGCGTGGGCATGGAACGCGCTTCTGCGCCCTCCTGGTTCGGCTCCGACGCAGACGGCACGGGCCAGCAGCCGGCCGCCGCCGGAGAGCGCGCTGTGGCTGAACGCCTGCGGGAAGTCGGCGAGTTGGGCGTCCGAGGGGCGGGCGGGAGCGTCCTGCGGAGGCTCGTACCCGAGCAGTCTCCCGGCCTCTTCGAGAAGCCCCCGGCCTATCCCGCCGGTGACGGCCGTGAACCGGACGCCCGAGCCACCGGACTCCGGCGGAACGGAGGTGTAGTGCAGCTGTGCCAGGCTCATGCGCCGGCTCTCCTGTGTCTGCTGTGCGTGCGCGTGCTGTGTGCTCGCCAATGTCTACTTCAATTCACGGCGGGAGGAGAGCGCTACGGGGAGAAGACCCCGACTCAGGGTTGGGCGGGGGGCCGGTCGAGGGCTGGATGTTGGTGGCTGGTGTTTGGTGTCCGGCGCGGGCCGTGACAGAGATATCTGGGCCGGTGTGGGTGCGGGGCTGAGCGAGGCATACGTGGCGGGTGGTCGGTCGGCGCGACCGCCGTTGTGGCCGGCTTTCTGTGGTTGCGGCCAGAAACCCCTTGGCCGTGGGGGCGGGCGGTGTGGAGTGAGAGTTTGTGCTGTGGGGGGTGAGCGGGATGTGGCTTCGCGTGTTCTGGTGCGGGTGGGGTGACGTCCGCAGGCCGTCGCTCCACCCGTACGGTTTACGCGGGCTGGAGCAGGTCCCAGCGGTTGCCGTACAGGTCCTCGAAGACCGCCACCGAGCCGTACGGTTCGTGGCGGGGTTCCTCCAGGAAGCGGACGCCCGCCGCCAGCATCGTCGCGTGGTCGCGGGCGAAGTCCTCCGTGTGGAGGAAGAAGCCGACCCGGCCGCCGGTCTGGGCGCCGACGCTCGCGCGCTGTGTGTCGCCGGCCGCGCGGGCCAGGAGAAGCGAGGCCGCGCCCGCCCCCGCGCCGGGCGGGCGGACCACGACCCAGCGGGAGCCGTCGCCCCGGTCGGTGTCCTCGACCAGTTCGAAGCCGAGCTTGTCCGTGTAGAAGGCGAGGGCCTCGTCGTAATCGGCGACGACCAGGGTGACCAGGGCGATGTGTGACATGCGTGGGTACGTTATACGTATGATGCGGGCGCGGCAAGGGTGGGAGAATGCCTCCATGGACGTGCCCGACCTCACCGCCCGCGCCCGCCGCCTCGCCGTCCCCGGCCAGCGGCGCGTCCTCGGGATCGCCGGCCCGCCCGGCGTCGGCAAGTCCACCCTCGCCGCCCTCCTGGTCGAGCGTCTCGGCGGGCTCGCCGTCCTCGTCCCCATGGACGGCTTCCACCTGGCGGGCGCGGAACTCGACCGCCTCGGCCGCGCGGACCGCAAGGGTGCCCCCGACACCTTCGACGCCACCGGTTACGCGGCCCTGCTCGCCCGGCTGCGTACCCCGGAACCCGGCGCCGTCGTGTACGCGCCCGCCTTCGACCGGTCCCTGGAGGAGCCGATCGCGGGGAGCCTCCCCGTACCGCCGGAGATTCCGCTTGTCGTCACGGAGGGCAACTATCTGCTGCACGACGAAGGCCCGTGGGCGGCGGTGCGCCCGCTTCTGGACGAGGTGTGGTTCCTGGACCTGGACCCCGAGGTGCGCGTACGGCGGCTGGTGGACCGGCACGTCCGCTTCGGCAAGGAGCGCGGGTACGCGGAGCGCTGGGTCAGGGACTCCGACGAGGCCAACGCGCGTCTGGTGGCGCGGGGCCGGGGGCGCGCGGATCTGGTCGTCGGCCTGGATGAGGGCTCGGGTCGGTAGTGCCGTACCGGTGTGGGAATCGAGCCCGTCAGGACTGCTGGTGCCGCCGGGATCGCGCGGGCGCCGGCGCGGCACGGCGCCCGCGCCGGTGCGGTACGGGGCGTCCGGGGCCCGTCCTCGGAGTTCGGCCAGACAGGGCCTAGGCTCGTAGTTTGGACGATCGCCGGAACGCCGATGATCTGCGGGACGGCGATCCCGCCCGGCGGCGGGCGGTACGGCGGTCATGGCGGTCATGCCGGGCATGGCCGACACGGGTGGAGGCGATGGTGTGGGGTTCTTCCGACGAGGGCCTAGGCGCGACGGACGGGACACGCCGCGCGATCCGGCGTTCTCCTTCTTCTCGGTCGACGAGGGGGCGCTGTTCCGTGGCCAGGTGCGTGAGGCCTTCGCGGAGCACGGCCTGGAGGTGACGGTCTATGTGGACGTCGTGACGGACAGTTCCGGCCGCCAGTTCGGCCTCGGCAACCTCGCCGCCGTGTGTCACAACGACGACCGGGGCCCGCGAGTCTGGGGCGAACTGGCCCGCCAGCACGCCGGGATGGTGCTCCGTACGATGGACGGCCCGTCCGCCCTCGACACCCTGCCGCCCGACCAGATCCGCGCCCAGCTCTACCCCCGGGTCATCAGCGCCGAGGGCCTGGACCCGCAGACGTTCGCGTACGCGCGCTCCGTCGCTCCCGGGCTGTACGAGGTGCTGGCCCTGGACCTGCCCGAAAGCGTCATGATGCTCACGGACGAGGCGCTGGAGCCGCTGGGGGAGGTCGCGCGGCTGCGGGAGCGGGCGCTGCGGAATCTGCGCGAGCTGCCGGTGGAGAAGCGCGAGACGGTCAAGGACGCGGACGGGATGCGCTTCGAGGTGGTCCTCGGCGACTCGTTCTACACCGCCAGCCGCGTCCTCGCGCTGGACTCGGTCGTCCAGCGGGTCACCGGGCGGCAGATCGGCCTGGACGGCGCGCTGGTCGCGATGCCCTTCCGCCACCAGCTCGCCTTCCACGTCATCCGCGACACGACGATGATCCCGACCCTCAACGCGATGGCGTCCTTCGCCGCGTCGGGGTTCGAGGACACGCCGGGTGCCATCAGTCCGTACGTCTACTGGTGGCGCGGCGGCACGCTTACCCAGCTCAGCGAGGAGGACGAGGACGGCGAGGGCCTGCGGATCGTCGTGGGCGACGATTTCGAGGCGCTGCTGGAGCGGTTGGTGGCGCAGGACCCGCCGCGCTGAGGTGCCGGGCTCACACCGCCACCGGTGGGTGTGCCGGGGGCGGGGGACGGGTCAGATCTTCACGACGTTGGCGGCGGAGGGGCCGTTGCCGCCGGTCTGGAGGTCGTAACTGACGCGGTCTCCGGCCTCAAGAGTCTTGAAGCCGGTGGCGGTGATGGCGGAGAAGTGGACGAATACCCGTGCCCCGCCGTCGTCCGGGGCGATGAAGCCCGATCCCTTGTCGTCGAACGATTCGACTGTGCCGGTGTGCTTGGCCATGCCGTGCTCCTTGGTCGGGGGTGGTCGGGGTTGCGGTTGTGTGGGGGGCGTCAGGCGGGCGGGTCGGGTTCGGGGTCGCCCAGGACGGTGAGTGCCAGGCCGGTCGCGCCGGGGTCGCCGCCGGTGCCGGTGCCGTAGGCCAGAACGATTCGGCCGAAGTCGTCGGGCTGGGCACACACGGCTGTCACCGCCCCGTCCGCGACCTCGTGGACCTCGACGCCGGCGCCGTACCAGCTCCCGCCGTCGGTGTTCCAGTTCTCGAACACCGCGCGGACCTGCCCGCCGGGCGCACGGCAGAACGCGGCGAGCCTGCCGTGGGCCAGCAGGACCGGGGCGGGGCGGTCCACGCACGCGGTGCCGAGCTGCGGGGCGGCGCTCCACGTGCCGCCGGATCCGCGCGTCCAGGCGGCCAGTCGTCCGTCGGTGTGGGACAGCAGGTGGCCGGCCCCGGAGTGGACCCCCGCCGCCAGTGCGGGCGGCGCCGTCACCCCGCCGGCCACCCGCACGCCCGGGCTCCGGCCGGGTCCGGTCCCGAGGTGCTCGGTGACCTGGCCGTCAGGAGCGGTACGGAGGACGAACGGCACACGTCCTCCGCCGCCCGCCTGCCCTTGGCCGACATGGAGGCGGGCCACGGCCAGGGCGGCGGCACTGTCGCCCGACGGTTCGGCGGTGAAGCCCTCCGGGCCCGGAGCGTCCGTCCGCAGCTGCCACACGGTGGTGTCCTCGCCGATCGCGTGCACGGTCATCAGGCCGTCCGCGTCGTGTCCCACCACCGGATCCCCCAGGATCCGCAGTCCCGTGGACCGCGAGGACCGCCAGCCCGATCCGCCATCGCGGCGCTCGGTGGCGTACCGGAGTTCGCCGCCCGGGGCCCGGAAGAACACCCCGATACGGCCGTCGCGGGCCCGGGAGGCGACGGGACTGCCCGCGATCGGTTCCGGCGCCCCGGCCAGGTCGTCGAAGAGGGTCCAGCCGCCCTCCTGGGTGCGCCGGGTCCAGCGGAGCGTGTCAGTGACGGTGTCGTGGACGAAGACGACGACCTGTCCGTGACGGTCCTGTGCCGTTCCCGGGAGGCCGGTGAATCGCACGTCCAGGACGTCCGTACGCCGGGATCCGGCCCAGCCCGAACGGGCAGCGTTGGCCTGGGCGCCCGTACCCAGGACCCGCGACTGACCGCCGGGAAAGTCCGGCGTCGGGTACACCTCGGTGAGGGCCCGGTCGCGGCGAAGGGGTTGTTGCGAGGCCACCGACAGGTGTCCGTCGGCGCCGTCGGCGAAGGCGAGATGGATCCGGCCCCGTCCGTCCCGTACGGCGTCGGGCGAGCCTGTCATCGGCACGCCGATCGACTCGTAGTCGTCCCAGCCGGGCCCGCTGAGTTTCGTCTGCCGATTCACGAGAACGGTCCCGTCCTCCCCGGCGACGACGGTGACCAGACGGCCGTCACCGGCGACGACCGGCGCGGGCGCCGCCCCTACGGCGTCGTCCCCCAGGACGGTCTCCTCATCCTGGCCGTCCCGCCCGGCGTAGCTCCGCGTGCGGGGGCGGCCGTCCGGGCCCCGGTAGAACAGGCGGAGACCGTCCGCACTGTCGGCGACCACCGTCACCGCGCCGTTCGTGGTTCCCGGCAGCCGGGTGAACTCACCCCAGGCACCGTCCGGAGCGCTCTGCTCCGCCATCCAGATCTCCCCGTCGCGGGTCGCGACGACGCCCGCCAGCCGTCCGTCCGCCCGCGCGGCCGAAGCCAGGGAGACCGGTGCGCCGCCCCATAAGAACTCCGGCTGCTCCCACACACCGTCCGCCGCGCGGTGGCGGACGTGCCAGACCCCGCCGTCCTGCCCGTGGTAGAGGACTTCCAGGTCCCCACCGGCGTGTACGGCCACGGCGGGCAGCGCGTCCGGGGCGGCGTTGGCCGCGATCTCGGGGACCGCCTCCTCGTCGAACCGGCCGTCCGGCAGCGCGACGGTCGCCCACAGCGTGCCCTCCCGGTTCGCGCAGACGACCACCGCGTCGGCGCCCGGCCGGGAGAGCGCCACGAGTCCGCCGTCGGCGGGCCAGCCCAGGGCGACCCGGCCGGCCCACCGGCCGGGGGCGGGGCCCTGCCGGTGGAGGTGGAGCAAACCGTCCTCCTCGCACGCGTACACCGACACCAGACCGTCCGCCCCCACGGCGGTCGCGGGCCGCCCGTGCACCACGTGGCCCAGGCCCGTGACGTCCCAGGCCCGCTCGTCCAGCACGGAGCCCAAGGTCAGCGACGTCACCGCGCTGAGGTCCAGCGAGCCCAGTTCCAGCAGGTACGGCGCCGGGTTGGGGAGCGGCACGCCGTCGGGCTCCTGGAACGAGGCCGACCGCGCCTCCCACTCCATCCGGGGCTCCGGCCCCGTCCGTACGACGTACAGGCCGTCCTCGGACACCCGCTGCCACACCAGGTTCGCGAACCGCGTGTGCCCCACGTACTCGCCGGTGCCGGCGACCCCCTCCCGTACCTGCTCGGCGCCGACTTCCACCCACGGCCTGTCCACCACAACTCCCGCCCGTCGCCCGCCATGCCTCCTCAGGCATGCCCAACGGCCCCTGGGTTAGGCCTGGTTGCGGATGCGGTGCGTTGCCGCAGGTCAAGTGCGGGCGGAGGTAGGGGGTCTGGTCGGAGTGGCGGCGGGTGCATGAATTCTCAAGCGTTTACCTCGCGCCGTGTTTCGTGGGCATGTCATGTGTGCAAGATCAACTCGGCACGCACCACGTGTCCCAGAACGTGACTCCACCCCCACGGTTCCGGAGTCGAGCGAGAGGCAGTGATTGGCATGCGCATGTCCAGAGTCGCCCGTGGCAGGAGAACCGGCCCCGGCGGTAAGGGCCTTGGCCGTACGGTCCGCCGCGTCGCGGGAGCGCTCGCGTCCTTGTTGGTGGTGTGCGGAACGGTGGTCGCCGCCACCGGCGCGCCGGCCGTGGCAGCGCCCACGAAGGCGGGCTCGACATCCGGTACGGCGGCCGCCGCCGCGACCTGCTGGGCCACGCACTACGGCGCGGAGATACCTCCCGGCTCGTTCACCGCGAGCGGCGAGATCTTCGACATGAACGCCCTGACGGCCGCCACGTCGCTGACGCTCAACCCCCAGCTGCCCTTCGGCACGATGGTCAAGGTCACCAACGTCGCCAACAACGCCTCCGTGACGGTCCGGATCAACGACCGGGGTTCGTTCGCGTCCACGGTGGGCGCGCCGTTCTGCATCGACCTGTCGGACGGAGCGTTCCGGAGGATCGGCGCGATCTCGCCCGACCCGGGGCACTTCAACGTGACCCTGGAGGTGCTGTCCGGGGGCGGCGGCGGGACCCCCACCGGAGCGACGGGACCGATCCGCGGGTTCGGCGGCAAGTGCGTGGACGTCAACGCGGCGAGTACGGCCGACGGCACCGCCGTACAGCTCTACGACTGCAACGGCACCACCGCCCAGACCTGGACCGTCGCGACGGACGGCACCCTGCGCGCGCTCGGGAAGTGCCTGGACGTCTCGGCGGGCTCCACGGCGAACGGCGCCCAGGTCCAGCTGTGGACCTGCAACGGCAGCGGTGCGCAGAAGTGGCAGCGACAGGGCAACGGCCAGCTGGTGAACCCCCAGTCCGGCAAGTGCCTGGACGCCACGGGCAACAGCTCGGCGAACCTGACCCGCCTCCAGATCTGGGACTGCTTCGGCGCACCGAACCAGCAGTGGACGCTGCCGAGCTGACACACGACCGAGCGGCCGCCCCGACCCGGCACCCCGGACTCGGAGCGGCCGCCACGGTGCCCCTGGGACCTCACGGGCCCCACGCGACGCCATCGCCCGCCGACCGCACACCGGCGCGGCCCCCAACCCGGGACGCCATTGGGCGGGGGACGGACCTCCCGGCCTCCCGGCCTCCGCAGGTGGGTTCGGGACACGCCCGGGGCCCAGGGCAGCCGGGCTTCCAGAACGCCCGGATCCCGGCTTCCGGGCGTCCGGACCGCCGAGACTCCCGGCTTCCCGACCTCGGCTGTGGAACCCCGCTTCTCCATCCGGACCTTGGACACGGGCCGCCGGGGCTGGCTCCCGCGCCCCGGCGGGTGGCGTGCGGATCGCTGAGACTCCAGGCTTCCCGCCCCGGGGCTCTGGTTGCTCACCCCCCATCCTGGGGCCGGGCACAGGCCCCCGGGGCTGCTCCCACGCCCCGGCTCCGGGCGTCGGAATCGCCGGGACTCCCGGCTTCCCGACCAGGGGCTCTGGATCCCCAGCCCCTAATCCGCGCCCTGGGACAGGCCCCCGGGCCAACTCCCGGCCCCCAACTCCACGCGTCCCTGTCGCCGAGACTCCCGCCTTTCCATGCCCGGATCCCCGGCCCTCCCCTCCCCGCATCCGGACTCCGGGACAGTCCTCCATTCGCCCCCAGGCCACCGCCTCCCCGCAACCCGGCTACAAGCCTCCCGTCCACCGGCCCGGCTCCCGACCCCCCTGGCACAACCCCTCGCCCCTGTTAGCAGCAACCACAGAAAGCCAGCCACAACGGCGGCTGAGCCGACAGATCACCCGCCACGTATGCCTCGCTCAACCCCGCACCCACACCAGCCAAGCAATCTCTACCGTCCCAACCCGAACACCCCACCGGCCCCAGCCGCCCCCCCCCACACACACAGAAGCCCCGCCAGGACAGACCTGACGAGACTCCCCTCCGGCCCCCCGCCCCCCCCGGACCCCCGGACCCGGAACCCGGAACCCTAGACCCCCCGGCCCGCTCCCCACCCGGGGCTCGCGCCCGGCCTCCCCGCCCGGCAGGATGAGGGCATGGCCATCCCCACCGAAGACCCCGCTCTCGAACCCTTCACCGCCGACGACTACCGCGCCCGGATGGCCCGTGCCGTCTCGTCCGCCGTCGATGAAGGGCTGGCGGGGCTGCTCGTCGCCCCGGGGCCCGACCTCACGTACCTCACCGGCTACCGCCCCAGCGCCGACACCGAGCGCCTGACGCTGCTCGTTCTCGCCGCCGGGCAGGACCCCGTGCTCGTCGTGCCGGCTCTGGAGGCGGGGGATGCGGAGCGTGCGCCAGGCGCGGACGCGCTCACCTTGCGCGACTGGACGGACAGCAGGGACCCGTACGCGCTCACCGCGCCCCTGCTCGACCCCGCCGGGCGGTTCGGCGTCAGCGACAACGCCTGGGCCATGCACCTGCTCGCGTTCCAGCGCGCCCTTCCCGGCACGTCGTACGTGGCGCTGACCGACGCGCTGCCGATGCTGCGGGCCGTCAAGGACGCCCGGGAACTGGCCAGGGCGGAAGCGGCGGGCGCCGCCGCCGACGCGGCGTACGGGGACATCCTCGGCGTACGGTTCGCCGGGCGCCGGGAGACGGACGTGGCCGCCGACCTGGCCGCGCTGCTCCTGCGCCACGGTCACTCGCAGGTCGACTTCACGGTGGTCGGCTCGGGCCCCAACGGCGCGAACCCGCACCACGAGGCCGGCACCCGCGTCATTGAGCGGGGCGACATGGTGGTCCTCGACTTCGGCGGGCTCAAGCACGGTTACGGCTCCGACACCACCCGTACCGTCCACGTCGGCGAGCCGACCGCCGAGGAGCGGGCCGTCCACGACCTGGTCCGCGAGGCGCAGCAGGCCGGGTTCGAAGCGGTGCGCCCGGGGGTCGCCTGCCAGGAGGTCGACCGGGCCGCCCGCGCGGTGATCGACGCGGCGGGGTACGGCCCGTACTTCATCCACCGCACCGGCCACGGCATCGGCGTCACCACCCACGAGCCGCCGTACATGATCGAGGGCGAGGAACGCCCGATGGTCCCCGGCATGTGCTTCTCCATCGAGCCGGGCGTCTACCTCCCGGGCCGCTTCGGTGTCCGTATCGAGGACATCGTCACGGTGACGGAGGACGGCGCCCGCCGCTTCAACAACACCTCGAGAGAAATGGCGTTGGTGGAGTAGCGCGGAGCGCCCGGCCAGCGGTTCGGCTGGGCGCTCCTATTGGCGCTGCGTGTGCGGTCGGCCTAAAGCCCGGCGAATCCGGCGTCTGTCAGGCTGCCCGTGAACGTGGCCCACTTCCCGGAAGTGACGGTGAAAGCTTGGCCGTTGCCCTGGTCCTTGGAGTCGCGCAGAGCGACCCGCCCGTTGTCCAGGAACGCGACCTCGACGCAGTTGGCGTCACCGTTGCTGCGGCTGCTCTTGCGCCAGATCGCACCTGTCAGGTCGGCACTGTTCACTTGCTCAGCTCCCTCGCTGCTTGCTTGAGGAGGCTCGTGCTACCTGCTTCGTCAAGTGCCGAGCCCCAGATGGATTTGAACGCATCGTCGTAACGGTCGATCTCGTTGGGCTTGTCGAGGTAGAGCGCTCCCGTGAAGCCCTCCGCGTAGACCGTGGGCGGTTCTGTGGACGGGCTGTCCCCGTATGTGGGGAACTGCATCATGACAAAGGGGCCCGTCATGATTCCGTCGTGCAGACCGGCGCCGTACGGCACCACGCGGATGGAAACATTGTTCAGCTCGTTCAAGTGAACCAGGTGTTCGAGCTGCTCGGCCATGACCTTGTTGCCGCCCACGGGGCGACGCAGGATCGCCTCGTTGAGCACCACGTCCACCTTGGGCGGCGCTGTCACCCGGGTGAGCAGCGCTTGCCGCGTGATGCGGACATGAACGCGCCGTTCCACCTCGGCGTCGTCACGGCTGGGGTCCGACCGCTTGATGAGCACACGGGCGTAGTCCGGGGTTTGGAACAGACCCGGGATCAATTCCGCCTCGTACCAGGACAGACGCTCGGCGGCTTCTTCCAGCCCGATGTACAGGTCGAAACTGTCGGGGATCACATCGTCGTACGCGTGCCACCAGCCCCGGTTCTTCGTCTCCTTGGCCAGGCCCATCAGGCCTTGTGTCAGCTGGTCATCCGCGCCGTACGTCCGGCACATGGCCTCGACGTCCAGACTGCGCAGCGACGTCTGCCCGGTCTCGATGCGCCAGATCTTCGGCTCCGACCACTCCAACTGCTTGGCAGCGGCCCGCACGGTCAGCCGGGCCGCGTTGCGCAGATCGCGCAAGTGCCGTCCTAACTGCCGTCGCGGGACGGTCGAGCCTGAGTTTGCCGCGGGCACAGGCACCCCACCTTTCCTTCGCTGTGAATGACTCTCGCATCCGAAATGTAAGCCCCTGATGTTCAGTTACGCAATATCGAAAGATAATTCGGGTGCTGTGGTTTGTGGTTGCGAAATGAAGTCTTGCATTAATGGGTCCTTTAGTGCTTCACTCGGTCACCCCGGGGAACCGCCGCGAACACGCCACGTGATCGCCGGCACGGCGAGGGAGAGCGAAGCGCGATGAATCCGCTGATCTTTGGCTACATGCGGGTGCCTGACGATATGACCGACGAGGAGGCGAAGCGGACACAGGACGACCTGGACGCCTACGCCGAGACCAACGGCTTTCAGTTAGCGACGGTCTTCCACGAGTACGTCCCCGGGGGGCAATCGGCTTTCACGGAGTTGATCGCGGCAGTCAAGCGTGCCGAGGCCAAGCACGTGATTGTGCCGTCCTACCGGGAGTTGGCCCTCAACAAGTCGTTACAGGACGTCATGCTGACGCACCTGTTCTGCGTGACCGGCGCGGACGTCATCAGCCTGGACGAGTGCTCATGGTGAGCCAGGCGCCGCCGTACCACTCGCAGAGTGTGTGCTTCGTCGATCAACTGTCCCTGGTTCCCGTGAATTCGGCCGCTGCCACGGCGCGTCGCTTTCTGCGGCTTTCTCTCGCCAAGTGGCAGGCGGGCTGCCTTGAGGACGACGCGTTTCTCGTCGCCTCGGAGTTGGTGACCAATGCCGTTGCCGCGACGGGCGTGTTGGGTGGGCAACCGACATGGGAGGGGATGAAGGGGCTCGGCCTGGTCACCGTACGGCTGGTCGGTCTGCCGGACAGTGTGGTGATTGAGGTGTGGGACGTGTCTGAGAAGCAGCCCACCGTCCAGTACGACCCCGCTCACGAAGACGAGAGCGGGCGGGGGCTCTTCCTCGTCCACCGGTGCGCGAAGCGCTGGGGTGTCTACCGCGTCACGGGCGGCAAGGTCGTGTGGGCCGAACTGGTGGTTCGGCCGGTGCCGCCGCCGCTGCCGAAGCGACAGCGGCGGCAGCAGCAGCGGTCGGAACGGGCGCCCGTGGTGCCGGCGACGGCGGCGGACGTAGGGCTTCTTCGGCTTCTGCTTGCCGGACTGCACGCGAAGTTGTAGCCCCACCCCGGGAGGGCGGAGGGGTCAGCCGCCCGCCAGGATCACGCACGACTCCGCGGGCAGGTGCAGCACGCCGTCCGCGCCCGGCGGGTCGACCGGGGTCCAGGACGCCAGGACCCGGGACGGGCCCGTGCCGCCCAGGGGGATCTCCGCAGCCTCGCAGGAGAGGTTGACCGCGATACGCAGATCGCCCCGGCGGTACGCGAGCCAGCGGGCCTCCTCGTCGTACGCGACTTTCACCGACGCCAGGTTCGGGTCCGCGAGGTCCGGCTGGCCGCGGCGCAGGGCGATCAGGTCGCGGTGCCAGGTCAGGAGACGGGCGTGCGGTTCCTTGGTCCACTCCGTGCGGTCCAGGACGGAACGGGCCCAGGTGGCCGGGTCCTGCGGGTCGGGGATGTCCTCCTCCGCCCAGCCGTGCGCCCCGAACTCCCGCCGCCTGCCGTTGCGTACGGCCTCGGCCAGGACCGGGTCCGGGTGGTCCGTGAAGAACTGCCACGGCGTGCTCGCCCCCCACTCCTCGCCCATGAAGAGCATGGGCGTGTGCGGGCCCGTCAGCACCAACGCGGCCGCGCACGCCAGCAGTCCGGGGGAGAGCGTCGCGGAGAGCCGGTCGCCGAGGGCGCGGTTGCCGATCTGGTCGTGGGTCTGCGCGTACCCGAGGAAGCGGTGGGCCGGGGTCCGCGTCACGTCGACGGGACGGCCGTGCGCACGGCCCCGGAAGCTCGAATACGTACCGTCGTGGAAGAAGACCCGCGTCAGCGTCTTGGCGATCGCGGCGAGCGGCGCGCGGGCGAAGTCGGCGTAGTAGCCCTGGCCCTCACCGGTGAGCGCGGTGTGCAGCGCGTGGTGGAAGTCGTCGTTCCACTGGGCGTGCAGGCCCAGTCCGCCCTGCGTACGGGGGGTGGTGGTACGGGGATCCGCCAGGTCGGACTCCGCGATCAGGAACAGCGGGCGGCCGAGGCCCCCGGAGAGCCCGTCGACGGCCGTGGACAGCTCCTCCAGGAACGTCAGCGCGCGGTGGTCGGCCAGCGCGTGCACCGCGTCGAGGCGCAGCCCGTCCAGCCGGAAGTCCCGCAGCCAGGCCAGGGCACTCTCCAGCAGGTACGCGCGGACCTCGTCGGAACCGGGAGCGTCCAGGTTGACCGCCGCGCCCCACGGGGTGTGATGGGTGTCCGTGAAGTACGGGCCGAACTGGGGCAGGTAGTTGCCCGCCGGGCCCAGGTGGTTGTGCACCACGTCCAGGACGACGCCGAGGCCGAGAGCGTGCGCGGCGTCCACAAAACGCTTGAGCCCCTCGGGGCCGCCGTACGGCTCGTGCACCGCCCACAGCGACACCCCCTCGTACCCCCACCCGTGCACCCCCGGAAACGGGCAGACCGGCATCAACTCGACGTGTGTCACGCCCAGTTCGGCCAGCGGGGCGAGCTGCTCCGCCGCCGCGTCGAAGGTGCCCTCGCCGGTGAACGTCCCCACGTGCATCTCGTACAGGACGGCCCCCGGCAGCGCCACGCCCGGCCAGTCGGTCCGCCACGCGTACGCGGCCTGGTCCACGACCGCGCTCAGCCCGTCCGGGCCGTCGGGCTGGCGGCGCGAGCGGGGGTCGGGCAGGACGGGGCCGCCGTCGAGCGCGAAGCCGTAGCGGCTCCCGTCGGCGGCGGGTGCCTGGGCGATCCACCAGCCCTCGCGCTCCGGGTCGCGCTCCATCGGGACGTCGTCGTCCGCGACGCGGAGGACCACCCGGTCCTGCGCCTGCGGTGCCCACACCTCGAACTGCACGGGCTGTTCCCCCTTGTCGCCGTACCGGCCAGTACTGCTTGTACCCGCCTGTCATCACTACTGTCCCCACATGGTGACAACCCAGACGGCCGGAGGGCGGGTGATCGCGCCGAATCGGGTACGGGTTCCCTCCGGTGCAGGTCAGCGGTGGGCCGGACGCGGTGTGTCGCCGGTACCGTCTGGACACCCCGGGGGCGTCGGACCGACAATCACGGGGTGACGTCCTCCTTCGAGTTCCAGACGTATCCCGCGCGGCTGTCCGACGCCGAGCGCGACCGTGTACTCGCGGTGCTCAGGGAAGGCGCGGCGCTGGGCCGGCTGTCGCACGACACGTTCCTGCGCCGGACGGATCTGGCCCTCGCGGCCCGGCGCGCCGACGAACTGAAGGCGCTCACGGCCGACTTGGAGACCGAGAGTCCGTGGTCGCGGAAGCTCTTCGGGACGGTGAGCCGGGTCTCGGCGTTCTCGATACGGCTGCGCAGGGCGTGGCAGGTCGAACGCCTGCCGAAGCTGCTGCTGCCGGAGCCGGGGCCGTATCCCCTGCGGATAGGCCGCGATCCGATGAACGGACTGCGGCTGAGCCACGAGACGGTCTCGCGCGTCCACGCCGAGCTGAGCATGCAGGGCGGGGTGTGGATCCTGCGCGACCTGGGCTCGACGAACGGCACGACGGTCAACGGCCGCCGCGTCACGGAAACGGTCGTGGTGCGCGACGGCGACATGGTGGGCTTCGGCCGGATGGACTTCCGCCTGGCGTCGGCGGAGCGGCCTCGCGGCTGAGGGATCCTCTGCCGGTACGGGGAGACGAACGGGGTCACGAAGGCGCGGTCCTCGCGTACAACTCCTGGAGGACCAAGGTCAGTTCCCCCACCGCGGCGGCCATGCCGTCGATCGACAGCAGGAAGACGTCGCCGCCTTTCTCGCCGGCCGCGGCCGTGTCGTCCGCCAGAGCGGAGACACACGACCGGCCGGACCGGTCGAGGCGCTGAAGCGCGCCGGACCACTTCTTCTGGAGGTCCGTGTCGGGGACGCGGAAGTACGCCTGCGCGGCCCTGGCCTCCTTGGCCACGTCGGAGCAGAGACGGCTGAACTTCTTCGAGTCCAGCCGGATCTTCCCGTTGGCGCCCGGCTTCTGGTCGCCCGCCTCGCGCAGAGCGTCCCCGAGCGCGAGGAAGGCGCCGGAGATGCGCTCGATCCGGGTCAGGCCGCCCTTGGTGAGCCAGGCGAGCGCCTGCCACTCCCGTACCTTCGCCGCCCGGGCCGTCGGTGGGGTGTCCATCAGCTCCAGGAACTTCCGGGTCTCCGCGGAGGGGGCGGACGACGTGTCCGGGCGGCCGTCCGCGTGGAGGACGGCGGTGGAGGCCAGGAGGGTCAGGCTCACGGCGAGGGCCAGGCCGCCGCTCATCAGCGCGGGCCACCAGCGGGTGGCCGGTACGACTCCGGGGGCGGCGACCGGCGTGAGGGCTCGCGGGGCGAGGGCGCGCGGTGTGCGAGCTCGCGAGATGCCCGGCTTCCCGTACCACCGCCGTACCCCGCGCACCACCCCCGCGCCCACCAGCGCTCCGCACGCCGAGAAGAGGGTGATGGTCGTGACCGAATCGGAGAGGACCAGCTTCACGATGATGGTGCCGTTGGCCGGCAGCCAGTGGCAGTGGGAGCCGTACACATCCATCGGGCCCAGGCAGCCGTCCGCCGAGACCGCGAGGAAGATCCCCGCGTATCCGAGGAGTTGGACCACCTGGGAGGCCAACAGGGCCCGCAGGAGCCAGTGTTGTCTCGACGCGCCCGCGACGCACGCGGCGGTCGTCGCGCACGCGGCCGTGACGGTCAGGAGCAACCACCACAGCTGCACGTACTGGAACGCCCCCGTGCGCTCCTCCAGAGTGCCGGGGCGGCCGGAGTGCAGCGCGTACGAGGCGACGGCGAAGGCGGCCCAGCACAGCAGTCCGCCCGCGGCCCCGGCCGCCAGCGTACGGCGGACGCGCAGCCCCGACCCGGGGTGGCGCGCGTGCAGACACAGCGGGAGGAGCACCATCAGGACCGCCGCGACACTGAGCAGCGTACTTTTGTTCAGTTCCACGAGGGTGGGGAGCGCGGCGGTGGCGGTCGACAGTTCCCAGGCGTAGTCCTGCCACGGCCCCGGGTACTTCTGCGTCACGAACGTACGCACGCCGTCCAGCTCGGTCGTCATGCCCATCGCCTGGAACCGGCCCGACGCCTGCCACCACCGCAGTCCGCCCCACAGCAGGACCAGGGTCACCAGGCCGTTCAGCAGTGCGGCGAGCGCGCGCGGCACCCGCCCGCGCAGGGCGGCGGCCTCCAGCCGGCTGCTCTGGGCCGACCACACGGCCGGTACGGCTCCGACGAGCGGAAGCGCGAGCAGGTACGCCGGTTCCGCGGTCACCCACTCGTTGCCGCTGGAGCCGCCGCTCACCCACTCGCCGACCATCAGCCCGCATCCGAGCCACAGGCCCGCCCGCAGCCCCGACTCCTCGCGGGTCGCGCGCAGGACCGAACGCCTCAGGACGAGCCAGAGCACCGGCGCCACGAGCGCGGCCGTCAGCCAGGCGTTGCCGCCGAGCTCGGCCGGCCGGGGGATCACTTCCAATGCGTTGACCAGCAGGGATCCGGCGACGCCGGTGAGGAACATCTGCGGCGCCCCGACGGCGGACAGCCGGTCCGGGTCGCCGAGCGCGGCCCTGCGCTCGGCCCACCCCGGGTGCGTCCGCAGCAGGTGGCCGACGCGCCTGAGCCGGGCGCGCGGCCCCTCCGGCTGATTCCAGCCCGCGGGCAGGGCGCCCCACGCGACGGCCTGGGCATCGGCGTGCAGTTCGCGCCGTCGCAGCAGGTCGGCACGGGTCAGGTGGACCAGCGCGACCAGGACGAGCCCGCTCAGCAAGGAGTACGTGAGCAGCGACGCGGCGCCGGGCCAGAACGGCGACGTGCTCCTGCCCGACAGGCCGGTGACGAGGATCCGGCCGGTGGAGAAGAGAAAGGGAAGCAGCGCGAGGAGGACGAAGACGCGCCACAGCGCCGTACTGGACCACGCGACATCCACGTCCCGGTTGCGCAGGTGGGCGAGTTCGTGGAGGACGACGGCGCGGAAGCCCTCGGGGTCGGTGCCGCGCCTGACGAGCAGCCCGTTGTGCAGGCATACGGTGTACAACCCGGCGCGTCCGTAGACGACGGCGCCCGCGGTGGTCCGCGCCGGATCGACACGGAACCGTACGCGCGGGTCGATCCCCGCGATCTCGCGCAGCTCGGCGAGTTCGGCGGCCAGCCCGCCGTCCCGGTCCACGGTCGCGATCGGCAGCGTCCGGTGCCACCGCTCGCGCCAGCGCGGCAGCCACCAGAACACGAGCGCGGCGACGGCGAGCAGGACCGCTGTCGCGACCATGCCCTTCCAGTACGCCACCTCAGGTGCGCCGGACAGGCACTCCCGCAGCGCTTCCGGACGGGACGTGCCGACCAGGGTGTTGGTGAGGTTCTTGCCGTCGGGGTCGATGCCGGCGGCGAGCAGACAGCCGAGCGCGTCCCCGGGGGTGTCGTTGGGCGTGGGTGCCAGCGCGTTGTCGAGCATGGTGATGCTGGCCGCCGTCACGACCGTCATCAGCAGCGCGAAGCGGAGGCCGGTCTCGGCGCGCCCGCCGCCGGCGGGGCCGGTTCCGGGCGCCGCGGTGTCGGCTCGGTCGCCGCCGGGACCGGCGGGTTCCACGGGGTGCTCGGTGGCCGTACCCACTACGGGGCGGTCGGCGCGTCGGGGGTGGAGGGATCCGGGGCGGGTGTGGCGTCCGGCGCGGCTGGGGATGCGGGGGGTGCCGTCGGCGGTACGGGTGCCTCCGGGTCGCCCGTCGCCAGCCGTGCCACCACACTGTCCGCCAGCGCCTCGGCCTGCTCCCCGGAGATCCCCTGCGCGGTCGCCCGCTCCACCACGCGGGCCCGTACGGCGGCCAGTTGGGCGCGGTCCAGCTCGGTGAGGGTACGGGGCTCCCCGCCCCCGGAGTCCCTGCGCAGGAGCCTGCGCAGCCCCCACCGGCTTCTCCGTACGGCAGTGTCGGTGACCGCGTCGACGCCCCGGCGGGCCACCTGGTCGAGGACCAGCCACACCACCGGGGTGATCATCGTGGCCGCCTCGGCGTAACCGAACCCCAGCGCTTCCCTTCGACGGCCCCCGCCGGACAGGACCTGGACGACCCGCTCGTCGCTCAGCTCCCGCAGCCCGTCCACGAGCGGCAGCTCGTGCGCCGCGCGCTCGGCCACCACATCGCGTACCACGTCACGTACTCGCCACGACGGCTTCAACCTTCTCCAACTCCCCCGAGACTCAAGCATGTTGGGACATCTCAGCACGCGGACGCCGGTCGTGGGGCGGAATTTCCGCGCCGATACCGGTCCGGGCCGGTCATGTGACGCGGGTGTGATACGGCACCGCGCCTCGCCGTGGCGGCGCCGGTCCGCGCCCTCCTCCCCGTACGGCCGATCGGCCCCCTCCGCCACCCGTACGGCCCCGCGCCGACTGCGGGCGGGCGTGGACGGTGGTCGGCTGGGGGTGACCGCGCCCGTCCGCAGGCGCGCCCGCCCGGTCAGGGAGCCCACATGCCGGTCGACCCGTCCGCCAGCGTGAGCGCGACGACCGGGGTGGAGCCGGGCGCCGGCAGGGTGGGGTCCGGGGGCGTCGCCGCCGAGTGCGCGGGGGCCTCGCGTGTCGCGCTGCCCGGCGGAGGTCACGGTGGAGGGCCCGGCGGGGGTCCCAGCGGGGGTGGTGCGGCGGGGGCGCGGACCGGCGGTGGGGCGCCCCGCGTGCCCCGGGTGCTGCTGCGGGGAGCCGTGCCCGACCCGTACCCCTTCTACCGCACCCTCCGCGAGCGTTCCCCCCTCGCCTACGAGCCCGTCCTCGGGGTCTGGCTCGTCAGCCGGTACGACGACGTCTCCCTCGCGCTCACCGACCCCCGCTTCACCCAGGGGCACCGCCCCGGCGACCCGGACTGCGCCGCCCATCCCGTCCTGCCGGAGCGCGGGCTCGGGGAGGTGGTCGAGCGCACCGCGTACGTGCTCGCGCGCCGCATCGCCGGGCGGGGGCGGGCCGACCTGGTCGAGGAGTTCTGCCGGTGGCTGCCCGCCGGGGCGCTCGCGACCGCCGTCGGCGGCGCCTGCCGGGACGGCCGCGACCTGTCCCGGCTGGTACGGCGCCGCGCCGAGACCGCCCCCGCGGGACCGTGCGCCTCCCGCACCGCCGTCCGCGAGACGGCCCTCGCGTCGTTCCTCGCCAACGTCCTGGGGGAGCCGGGCCTCTCCGCGCTCCTGCGCGAACGGCCCGCGCTGATCCCGCAGGCCTGGGCCGAGTCCCTGCGGCGCGACCCGCCCGTCCAGGTCGTGCTGCGCCGTACCTCCGCCGAGGTCGAGCTGACCGGCGGCACCCTCCCGCCCGGCGCCCAGGTCGCGTGCCTCATCGGCGCGGCCGGCCGGGACCCCGCCCGGTTCCGCGACCCCGACCGCTTCGACCTGGCACGGACCGACCCCGGCCAGCTCACCTTCGGCACCGGCTCCTGCCCCGCCGTCCTGCTCGCGGGCCTGGAGGCGGAACACGGCCTGCGGGCCCTGCTGGCGGCGATGCCCGCCCTGCGCTGGGCGGACGGCTTCCGGCCCGTCCCGGCCGGACTGATCGTCAGAGCCCCGCGGACCCTGCTCGTCAGCCCAGGCGGCCAGATTGTTCGCCCGATCATGTGACCGGACGTCCCGTCGGTCGTTGACAGAGAGCGGCGTCCGTCGATGGGCCCGGCCGTCGGCGACCGTCGGGGGGAGAAGGGGAAATGATCAAGTTACTGATCCTGGCCGCCAATCCGCGTGACACCCATCCGCTGCGGCTCGGCGAGGAGACCCGCAGGATCGAGGAGAGGATCCGGGAGGGCGACACCGCCGATCGGTTCCTCGTCCGGTCCGCCTGGGCCGTCACGGTGGACGAACTCCTGTACCAGCTCAACTCCTTCGAGCCGAACGTGGTGCACTTCATCGGCCACGGTACGGCCGGCGCGATCGTCCTTGAGACGGCGTCGGGTGCGAGCCGGGAGGTGAGCCGGGAAGCGCTGAGCGCGATCTTCTCCCACTTCCGCCAGTGGCTCCAGGTGGTCGTACTGAACGCGTGCTACTCGGCGAGCCAGGCGGAAACGCTGGCCGAACACGCCGACGCGGTGATCGGCATGACCGATCCGGTCGGTGACGCCTCGGCGATCGAATTCGCGGCCGGTTTCTACCGCGCCCTCGCCTTCGGCCGTTCCGTCGAAGACGCTTTCTCCCAGGGCGTGTCGATGGTGACGGTCCACGGTCTGCCCGACGCGGCGGTGCCGAAGCTGATCCACCGTACGGGCGTCGATCCGGCCCAGCTGGTTCTGGCGGGTCCGTCCGACGCGGCGCTCTCGCTCCGGAGGGCGGAGGACCCGCGCGTCCCGGAGGAACTCCGGAAACGGCTCAAGGACGGCTGCGAGTTCCTTCTGCTGTCCGACGGGACGACGCGCTTTCGGGACCGCCAGGCCAAGGAGGAGAACCACCTCTTCCTCGAACTCGGGATGCGCCAGTCGGACGCCGTCTTCGTGGTCGAGGCGAACCGTTTCTCGCCGGTCGGGACGGTGGCGCGCCTCCTGGCCGAACGACTGATTCCGGACGACACCCACGCGTACGACTGGACGCTGGTCGCCGACGGCAAGCCGCTCATGGGCCATCTCACCCTGACCCTGGCCGGTCTGGCCTCCGGGGATCACGTGAAATTGGTCGGCGATCACCGCACGCCGCAGTGGGCACCGCGCGAGCGATGACCATGACCGAACTGCTGCTGCTGACCCACGACGACCGGCGCCTCCACCTGGTGCCGCTCCCCGCGCTCCGGTCCGTCCTCCTGTCCGCCGCCGGGGACGACGACCCCGACCGGGCGACGGTGGCGTGTACGGCCCTGCCGTCCGGCCAGGTCGTCCACGTGAAGCGTGACGAGATCGCCCCCCACCTGCTGCCCGACGACGAGGTGTCGGCGGCGCTGACCCGGTTCGCGGTGACCGGGCCGCGACCCGCCTCCGGTCTCCTCCCCACCAGGGCGGGGCTGGTCCTCACCGGGGGCGAAGCGACGCTCCGCACGGACCTGCCCGGCCTCGTACGGGATGCCTCCGCGAGGGGATTCACGTCCGTCGGGCTCCAGACGAACGGGCATCGGATCGCCGATCCGGCGTACCTGAACGATCTGGTCGAGTCCGGGGTGACGCACGTCCTGCTGTCCCTGCACGGGGCGCGCCGGGAGACCCACGACGGCATCGCCGGACCCGCGAACAGCTTCGACCTCGCGCTGCGCGCCCTGACCGCCCTGGCCTCCGACGACCGGGTCGCCACCGAGGTCAACTTCATGGTCTGCGCGCGGAACCTGGAAGAGGCCGGGGACTTCCCCGACCTGGTCCGCCGTATCGCGCCGCGTGCGTCCGTCCGCTATTCCTTCCCGATCGTGGAAGGGGCCGCGTACGACCACGTGGAGACGGTGCTGCCCAGCCTCACCACCTTTGTGGACCGTGTGTCGGCGGCGGTGGAGAAGGCGGCGGGGGCCGTCCCGGTCGCCGTGGCGAACGTACCCCCGTGCATGGCGTCGGCGGTCGGTCTGCCGCCCACCGACACCCTCTCGTCGCGGCGGACGATGCCGGACGTGTCCCCGTTCGCGCGTTCCGCCACCCCGCGCGGAGAGGTCGCCGCCAAACTCCAGGCGTGCGGGGGCTGCCCCTTCACCGACGACTGCGACGGCCTGCAACTCCCCTACCTCCGGCTCTTCCCCCAGGCCCCCCAGCACGTGGCGGCGGCCCGGGCGCGATGTTCCGTCTTCGGCGGAACGAGGTCACCGGGGCGCGACCGGGCGGCCGGGGACAGCGGCACCCGCGTCACCTGCGAGTTGCTTCTGCACCTGGCGGTGTCGGCCGAGGACCGGCAGCCCGTGGCGACGATCCCTCGGCTACGACGCGGCCGACCCCTTCGCCGTCCACGCCACCTTCCACGTCGGGGGAGGGGAGACCGTCGAGTGGGTGTTCCCGCGCGACCTGCTCGCCGAGGGGCTGTCCCGGCCCGCCGGCACCGGCGAGGTCCGTGTCCACCCGTCCCGCCGTCACGGCCGGGACATCGTGTGCGTCATGCTGAGTTCCCCGGAGGGAGAGGCGCTTCTCGAAGCCCCGAAGGGGGCGCTCGGAGCGTTCCTGGACCGTACCGACGCGCTGGTACGGCCCGGCACCGAGCACCGCCACTTCGACCTCGACACGGAGCTGTCGCACATCCTCGCGGAGGGATGACCGGAGGGATGACCGGACGGCCACGACAGCACCTCCGGACGTAACCCCCCTACGCCCGTACGGTCCTCAGCAACGCCACCGGACGGTCCGCGAACAGCTCCGACACCAGCACCGGCACACCGCCCTCGAACTCCCGGCCCGGGGACGCCAGCGCGTCCGCCCAGCGGCCGGGCGGCAGGACCAGCTCCGTGTCGGACCAGCCGCCCGCCTCCGCCAGCCGCAGCGGCAGCCGGGTCACCGCCGTGACCACCTCGCCCGATCGGCAGAACGCCAGGCAGTGACCGGCGGCCCGGCCGGTCGCCTCCAGCGGTACGTACGTCCCCGAGGCGCCGAAGACCTCCGGGCGCTCCCGGCGCAGGCCGAGGGCCGCCGTCGTGACCACCGTCTTCTCGTCGGGCGGCCCGGTCCTGAACGGCGCCCGGTTGTCCGGGTCCACCAGGGCCACGTACTCCCGCTCCGTGCCCTGGTACAGGTCGGGGACGCCCGGCATCGTCAGGTGCACCAGCGCCGCGCCCAGCGCGCTCGCCCGTACGTACGGGCCGAGCGTCCGGGTGAACGCCGCGACCGTCCGCCGCGCCGGGCCGGCGGGCCCCGCCTCCACGAAGTCCGTCACCGCCCGCTCGTACAGCGGGTCGCCCTCCGTCCAGTTGGTGTGCAGCCCCGCCTCCCGTACGGACTTGAGCAGCGCGGGGACCATCCGCGAGCCGTCCGGCCAGGACGCCTCCGCCGCCTCCACGTCGCCCGCCGCCGCCGTCTCCGGATCGGTGCCGAAGCCGCGCCCGGCCCCGTCGCCCTCCTCCAGGATCTCGCCCGCCGGTGTGAACCCCACCGCCGTCTGCCACGCCTGCCACGCCATCTGCGGGTCCGGCGCCGCCACGCCCGTCACCCGCTCCAGCAGGTCGCCCCACCGCTCCGGGCACTCGGACAGGACCGCGATCCCGGCCCGCACGTCCGCGCTGCGCTTGGTGTCGTGCGTGGTCAGTACGGTCCCGGTCGTCGGCCAGTCCCGCGCCAGCCGGGCGCAGTACGCGTGGAACCGCTCCGGGCTCACCGCCGGATCACCCGGGTCGCCACCCACCTCGTTCGCCGAGATCAGCGGCACATAGCGGTAGAACGCCGTGTCCTCCACGGACTTGGCGCGCAGCGCCGACGACGTCTGGGCGAAGCGCGCGCAGAACGCCACGTGGTCGGGGCCCGTACCGAGCCGGCCGAGCGCCAGCTCCCGTACCACGTCCACCGCCGACGACTCCCTCGGCACGACGAAGGCGGCCTTCACCTGCCGTACCGCCTCGTCGGAGACCGCCGCCTCCGCCGCGTCGGGGCTCGGGCCGCCCGCCGTCGTGTACGGGCGGTAGACCGGCACCCGGACGAGCAGCTCGCGGATCGCGGTGCGCAGCGCCCACGGCGCGTGGTCGCGCAGGGCGGGGTCGGCGGCGCAGATTCGTTCCGCCGCCCGGCTCAGGAACGCGGTCTCGGCGGCCAGTTCATGGATGACCACCTTGTACGCGGCCCGGCGCACCGTGCCTTCCCAGTACCCGCCCCGGTCCCCGGCCGGCGCGGCGACCGTGCGGTACAGGTCCTCCAGCGCCCGCGCGCCCACCGGGTCGGTGAAGACGCCGTCGATGCGGTGCAGCGCGTCGTAGCCGGTGGTCCCGGCGACCGGCCAGCTCGCGGGGAGCGGTTCCTCGCCGGTGAGGATCTTCTCCACGACCGTCCAGCAGTCGCCGCCCGTCGCCTCGTCCAGCCGGCGCAGGTACTCCTCCGGGTCGGCGAGCCCGTCCGGGTGGTCGATCCGCAGCCCGTCCACGACGCCGTCCCGTACCAGCTCCAGGATCTTCGCGTGGGTCGCGTCGAACACCTCCGGATCCTCGACCCGTACCCCGATCAGGTCGGAGATGGTGAAGAACCGCCGGTAGTTGAGTTCCGTACGGGCCAGCCGCCACCACGCGAGCCGGTAGTGCTGGCGGTCCAGCAGCTCGGGCAGCGGCAGCCCCTCGGTGCCCGCCGCCAGCGGGAAGCGCTGCTCGCCGTGGCACAGCTGCCCGTCCTCGACGCGCAGCTCGCCGGCGGCCAGCTCGTCGCCGACCGGGCCCGGCAGGACGGGCATCAATACCTTGCCGTCGCCGGCGTCCCAGTCGATGTCGAACCAGCGGGCGTACGGCGAGTCGCGGCCCTCGCGCAACACCTCCCACAGGGCCTTGTTGTGGCGGGGCGCGGTCGCCATGTGGTTGGGGACGATGTCGAGGACGATCCCCAGGCCGTACTCGTGGGCCCGGTCGGCCAGCCTCCGCAGACCGTCCTCACCGCCCAGCTCCGCGCGTACGGTCGAGTGGTCGACGACGTCGTAGCCGTGCCCCGAGCCGGGTACGGCCTCCAGCACCGGCGAGAGATGCAGGTGCGAGACGCCGAGCGCGGCGAGGTAGGGCACGGCTTTGGCCGCCGCCGAGAAGGGGAAGTCCGGCTGGAGCTGGAGCCGGTAGGTCGCGGTGGGCGTCATACGGTCGTACGTACCCCGGTTCTGGGCTTCTGTGTCATCACCGCCACCGGCTCATGCGTACGGCCGGACGACGGGCCCGGTGGGGTCTCCGCGATCACCCGGCCGCCGTAGAGCCTACGGCTTGTGGACGTACGGCGTGGTGATGCTCAGCTGTACGAATCCCAACCTGTGGAGGATCGGGCGGCTGTCGTCGGAGGCGTCGACCTGGAGGAAGGGGTAGCCGCGCGCGGCGGCGATCCGGGCCCGGTGGGCCACCAGCGCCCGGTAGACGCCCTTTCCGCGCCACTCCTTCACCGTCCCGCCGCCCCACAGCCCGGCGAACTCCTTGCCGGGCGGCAGCTCCATGCGCGCCGCGCTGACCGGTACGTCCCCCGCCAGGGCGACCACCGCGACCACCTCGTCGGGGGTCTCGGTGAGCTGGGTGAGGAGCCGTTGCCTGAGCCACCCACCGTCCGAGCCGAACGCCCGCTCGTGGACGGCCGCCATCAGCTCCACCCCGGCCGCGTCGGTCACGGGGACGAGCCGTACGCCTTCGGGCAGCTCCACCGGGGCGGTCAGAGCCGCCGTCTCCGCCACCATCAGGGCCTCGGCGGGCTCGGGGACAAAACCGGCCGCCAGGAGAAGGCCGGGGAGCGTGGCCGGGCGGTCGTGGCGGTAGTGCTTCCACTCGAACTCGCGCCCCAGCGCGCCGAAGTGCGCCACCTGCGCGGCGACGGCCGCCGGGGCCGACTCCTCGTCCAGGTCCGACCAGAGGATCCCGTTCCAGTCGTGCGGGCCGCCGCTCTGCCGTACCACCCCTCCGGTGTGCTCGACGACGGCGCCGGAGTGGTCGGGCGCCGCGTCCCGGCGCATGCGCCGGTCGAACAGGGTGAGGACGTCGTCGTGATTCATCCGGCCACGAGAACACCGCGGGGCGGTGGGGGCAACCGCATTTCGCCCCCACCGCCCCGCTCACCGCCCGGCCACCCTCACGCCGGGCGCATCAGGACCGTCAGGCTGCGGCCGATCATCGTGATCCGCTCACCGCCGTCGACCTTCTCGCCCTGCCCCGGAGGCACACCCTCCGGCCGGCCGGTGTCGACCATGACCTGCCACTGCCGCCCGTGGTTCACCGGAACCACGAACTCCAGCTCCTCCGCGCTCGCGTTGAACATCAGCAGGAACGAGTCGTCCGAGATCCGCTCACCGCGCGGCCCCGGCTCGGAGATCGCGTGCCCGTTCAGGAAGACCGTCATGGCCTTGGCGTGGGCCGCCTGCCAGTCCTCCTGCGTCATCTCGCCGCCCTCCGGCGTGAACCACGAGATGTCGGAGAGGTCGTCGTGCGTGCCCTCCACCGGACGGCCGTGGAAGAAGCGCCGCCGCCGGAAGACCGGATGGTCGCGCCGCAGCCACACCATGGCCTGGGTGAATTCGAGCATCGTCCGGTCGGTCTCCGCGCCCGGCTCCGGCCAGCGGACCCAGGAGACCTCGTTGTCCTGGCAGTACGCGTTGTTGTTGCCGCCCTGCGTCCGCGAGAACTCGTCACCGTGGCTCAGCATCGGCACGCCCTGCGACAGCATCAGGGTCGCGATGAAGTTGCGCATCTGGCGGTTGCGCAGCTCGATGATCTCCGGGTCGTCGGTCTCGCCCTCCACCCCGCAGTTCCACGACCGGTTGTGGCTCTCGCCGTCCCGGTTGTCCTCACCGTTGGCCTCGTTGTGCTTGTCGTTGTACGAGACCATGTCGTGCAGGGTGAAGCCGTCGTGGCAGGTGGTGAAGTTGATCGAGGCGAGCGGCCGGCGCCCGTCGTCCTGGTAGAGGTCCGACGAACCGGTGAGCCGGCCGGCGAACTCCGCCAGCGTCCTCGGCTCGCCCCGCCACAGGTCCCGTACGGTGTCGCGGTACTTGCCGTTCCACTCCGTCCACAGCGGCGGGAAGTTCCCCACCTGGTAGCCGCCCTCGCCGACGTCCCAGGGCTCGGCGATCAGCTTCACCTGGCTCACCACCGGGTCCTGCTGCACCAGGTCGAAGAACGACGACAGCCGGTCCACCTCGTGGAACTGGCGGGCCAGGGTCGCCGCCAGGTCGAAGCGGAACCCGTCGACGTGCATCTCGGTCACCCAGTACCGCAGCGAGTCCATGATCAGCTGGAGCACGTGCGGACTGCGCATCAGCAGGGAGTTACCGGTCCCCGTGGTGTCCGTGTAGTAGCGCTGGTCCTCGGCGAGCCGGTAGTACTGCGCGTTGTCCAGGCCCCGGAAGGAGAGCGTCGGGCCGAGGTGGTTGCCTTCCGCCGTGTGGTTGTAGACGACGTCGAGGATGACCTCGATGCCCGCCTGGTGCAGCGCCTTGACCGCCTGCTTGAACTCCAGGACCTGTTCGCCCCGGTCGCCCCAGGAGGCATAGGTGTTGTGCGGGGCGAAGAAGCCGATCGTGTTGTAGCCCCAGTAGTTCGCGAGACCGGCGTCCACGAGACGGTGGTCGTTGACGAACTGGTGGACCGGCATCAGCTCCAGCGCCGTCACCCCCAGGTCCGTCAGGTGCTTGATCACCGCCGGGTGGGCGAGCCCCGCGTACGTGCCGCGCAGTTCCTCGGGCAGCTCCGGGTGGAGCATCGTGAGGCCCTTGACGTGGGCCTCGTACAGGACCGTCTTGTGGTACTCGGTCCTCGGGAGCCGGTCGTCGCCCCAGTCGAAGTACGGGTTGACGACGACGGAGGTCATCGTGTGGGGCGCGGAGTCCATGTCGTTGCGCGAGTCGGGCTTGCCGAAGTGGTAGCCGTACACCGACTCGTCCCACTCGACGGCCCCGCTGATCGCACGGGCGTACGGATCGAGGAGCAGCTTGGCGGAGTTGCAGCGCTGCCCCCGCTCCGGTTCGTACGGTCCGTGCACCCGGAAGCCGTACCGCTGGCCGGGCATGATGCCCGGCAGGTAGGCGTGCCGGACGAAGGCGTCGCTCTCGCGCAGTTCCACCGCCGTTTCTGAACCGTCGTCGTGCAGCAGGCACAACTCGATCCGGTCGGCGGCCTCGGAGTAGACCGCGAAGTTGGTGCCGGCGCCGTCGTACGTGGCGCCGAGGGGATACGTCTGTCCCGGCCAGACCTGCATAGATACGACTCTTCCATTTCTGATCCGGGTGCTGCGGGTCACTTGAAGACAGATCTTCCCCGAAACTCGCGTTACCACCTAGGAACCGGGTGGATTCTTGCCCGAGTCAACGTGACGTTCCGCGCCGTCGCCCGGATCGCGGACCCCGGTTCCGGGCCGCCGCCGTCCCGCCGGGGCGGGGACGGGGGAGGTGCGCACCGGGCGCAATGCCTATGAATCATCTCACTCCGTCCGATCTTGCCGGTGGGAACGGCCCACCTGATCAAGGGAGTTGGCAAACCGGCCTGTCCATCGGGCTGCACCGGCTCCCATCGGCGGAGTAACCTTCCTTGATCGTTGAAGGGGAGATGAAGGCGGGTGCGCGGGTGAGCTCGGGAGGCCTGGAGCTACCCCCCGGTGACGCGAGTCACGAGGGGGAGTCCGGCGACATCCCGCCCGGGGCGGTCTCCCTCGCGAGACCGATGGAGATCGGGGCGGAGCTGGACTGGGGCGCGGAGGCCTGGAGTGAGGTCCGCACCCGCGCGCAGCGGGCGGGGCGCGCCTACATCTGGCTGAACCTGGTCGAGCAGCGGCTGCGGTCCGTCGTGGCCGCCGTGCTGAGACCCATCTACGAACCGGTGCACGGCGAGGAGTGGGTGGTCGCCGCCGCCGGACCCGCCGGGCAGGAGTGGGTGCAGCGGGCCGTGGCGGTACGGGAGGTGTCGCGGCGCAAGGGCTATCTCCTGGACCCGGCCGACGACAACGTGCTGAGCTTCCTGACGCTTCCGCAGCTGCGGGAGCTGATGGTCCAGCACTGGCCCTGCTTCGGGCCGTACTTCGACGACCGGCGCGACGTGGAACTGGCCCTGGACGAGCTGGAGGTCGCGCGGAACGTCGTCTCGCGCAACCGGGCGCTCTCCGAGACGGTCCTCGCGCAGGCGGAGCGGGCCTCGGCCCGGCTGCTGGAGATCCTCGGCGGGGGCGCCGGGATCCCCTCGACGGCGCGGCTGCGGGTCGACGCGGTGGAGGACCTGGTCGGCGACCGGTACGCGGACGTCGTCTCCGTCCATCCCGACCGGGTGCGGCTCCAGCGCCAGATCCCGGCGGAGGACCTGTTCGGCGGGGCCCGGCGCGTCGACGCCATCGGTATAGGCCTGAACCTGCTGGTGCAGAACTTCTCCGGGCGCCGGCTGATCCGGCTCGCCGAGTCGGGCTGCCGGATACGGCTGGTCTTCCTCAACCCGGCGAGCAGCGCGGTCAAGCGGCGCGAGCGCGAACTGGGCCTGCGGAAGGGCGAGCTGAGCCGCACGGTCGAGATGAACATCCTGCACATGCGGCGGGTGCGCTCCAAGCTCCGCGACCCGGGCGCCTTCGAGATCCACGTCTTCGACGAGACCCCGCGCTTCACCGCCTATCTGGTCGACGGCGACGGCCCCGACGGGCTCGCCGTGGTCCAGTCGTACCTGCGCCGCGCCCGCGGCATGGAGGCCCCGGTCCTGGTCCTGCGGGGCGGCGGCCGCGAGGTGGTCCGCGCGGGCCAGGAACAGGAACACGGCCTCTTCCAGACGTACCGCGAGGAGTTCGAGTCGGTCTGGACGGACTCCCGCCCGGTGTCCTGAGCCCGGGCCGCCGGCGCCCCGGCCCCCCCCGGCCCCCGGGCCTCCGGGGCGTCACGCCGCCCTCACGGCGACCGCGTCGGTGATGGCGAACCCGGCGGCACCGAGGATTTCCCGGAAAGCCTTGACTTTCCAGTCCATGATCTCCCGGGCGTGCGGGACGTCCAGTGTCTTGAGGCGAGAGGACAGGCGCCCGGACGGGCAGTCATGCCCGGGGCGATGAAAGCCACCGCGCAAGTGTTCCCGAAGGGTCACCCTGGTCTCGGGCCGCGCAGTCCGGCGGCGCCGGGAAGCGTGGCCGAGAACGACAGCAAGCGCGTAGAGAAACCCGGACGAGGCCACCAGCAGAATGAAGTTGCGTTTCGAAGCGCCCCGGCCGTACAGGGCTGGGGCGACCACGCACAGGACCCACCCCGCAGGGTTTCCCATGATTCCGATCGCGACACCGGATATGAGAAGGACGACAGAAGCGACGGAGGCCATGACGTAATACATGCGGACTTTCGCCTGCTGTTCAACTGACCGTCCAAGACGACCCATGGTGGAGCCACCCTCCCGTAGTTCTCGACGCGGAAAGTGGGCGGCCGACTCGCCGCCCACCGTCCGGGCGATGCCGGGATTTCTTCCGGGAACTCGGCGATCAGCCGACTGCCTACTCATCCCCGTTGGACGATCCCCTTCGCTTGTTTTTCATTCCGTAGTACGTGAAGATGCTCAGGACAACGACGAGCGCCACAACGAATAGGACAACGCGGTGAATCCCGCGACGAAGGCACAGGCAGAGTCGATTGCAATGCCGGTTGCTAGACCGGCCACCTCCCCAAGAAGGGCGTCCGTATCACCTTGCAGATCGCTGGAGACAGCCTCGGTCGCATCGCTCGCACCGTCAGCTATGGTGCTCAGCCAGCTGAGTCCGGAAGGATCGATCCGGTTGACGGGATCGCCTCCGGCGTAGAGGTAGGCGTTGTTTGCCTTACCGGAGGGGTCGGGTTGGTGACGCGGCCGAGGTTGGGGTCGTAGTTCCGCCCCCGGGCAGGCTCGTTGTGGAGCCTGCCCGCCCAAGCGTTTCTCACCGTCCGGCGGCCGGAGGACGAGGAGGTCGGCGCCCCGGGTGGGGGATAGGCATCGCCCACCTGCTTTCAGATCAGCATTACGCGGCGATCGGACGGTGGACTAAGGCTGGCTTCTGCGAACGTTCCTCAGGAAGGCGTACATTCCTCCCCAGCCAATGACGACAATCGCGAGAAGGCCCCAACCTCCTTGGTTTCCCGTAGCGATCAGAAAGGCAGAAAATATCACGCCGATAATGGCGAAAAAGGATGTGAAGGCAAAGTAGCGCTTCACGCCCGCCTTTTGTTCGAGCGTCCATCCCAAGCGGTTCATGAACAATCACTCTCTTTTGTCGGGAATGAGGTGGGACGGCTGCGGGCGACGCGCGCAGCCGTCCCACCTCATTCGGTTATCCGCCTACGAGATTGGAAGCGACCTGCCTTGCCCCCCAGGCTCCTGCGAAGCAGACGGCTTGTCCCCCTACGAGAGAGGCCCCTGCTGTAGGAATTGAACCTCCGAGCATGATTGCCTCGCAGGCCCCCCCAATCACGGCGCCTGCGACGAAGCCTGCGACGTCACCCCACAGAGCTTTGGTATCTCCCTCCAGCAGGTGTGTCGTTCCCTGAACCACATCACCCACCATTCCCAGCGCATCCCATGCCGCAAGGCCTGAGGGGTCGACGTGGTTGATGGGGTCGCCTGCCGCGTAGAAGTAGGTGTTGTTTTCTTTGCCGGAGGGGTCGGGCTGGGTGAAGCGGCCGAGGTTGGGGTCGTAGTAGCGGGCGCCCATCTTGTACAGGCCCGTGGGGTCGAGATAGGTGCCGGTGTAGCGGTAGGGCTGGGCGGTGCCGGTGGTGGTGCGCGGTTCGCCGTAGGGGCCGTAGGAGTAGGTGGCGGTGCGCGTACCTGTGGCGTTGACCAGGCCGATGACCGAGCCCTGGGCGTCGCTGAGGTAGTACTGGCTGCTCCCCCCGGTCCTCATGGACACCAGGGTGCCCGAGGGTTCGCGGACGAAACCGGTGGTGGTGCCTGCGGCGTTCTGGTTGCTCAGGCCGACTGCCGCGTTGGTGAAGGTGGTGGTGTCGCGGGTCAGGCGCTGGGTGTTGTCGGTGCCGGCGTAGGTCTGCTGGGTGGTGGCACCGGCCTGGGTGTAGGCGCTGAGCTGGGTGAGGGGGGTCCACGTTCCGCCGGTGCGGGTGCCGGTGGGACTGGCGGCGCTCGTCTCGTTGCCGGCGCCGTCGTAGGAGAAGCCGGTGTTGCCGTTGAAGGCGGTCAGCTCGCCGGCGTCGTTGTAGGTGGCCTTCTGGGTGGCGTCGTCGCAGCTGCCCGGGAGTGACGTACCCGAGGAGCGGCCGGTACGGTTGCCGGCCTTGTCGTAGCAGTAGGCCCAACCCGCGGTGGTGGCCCCGCTCTTGGTCTCCACGGCCTTGGTGGGGCGGCCCGCGGTGTCGTAGGTGTAGGCGGTGGCGGCACCGTCCGCGGTGCGCTTGCGGATCTTGTCGGTGTCGTTGCCCGCGTTCGCGTAGTCGTAGGAGATCGAGGACAGGGTCGTCGTACCCGACTTGGCTTCGATCTTCGTGGGCCGGCCGGAGTTGTCGGGGGTGACGGTCTGGGTGGTGCCGCCGGGGAAGGTGGTCTTGGTCCGCTCGCCGTTGTTGTTGTAGCTGTAGGTGGTCTTCGCGCCGCCCGGCTCGGTGACGGAGGTCAGCTGGTTGGCGTCGTCGTAGCCGTAGGTCACCGTTCCGCCGGAGTCGGTCGCGGTGGCCAGGTTGCCGGTGGCGTCGTAGGTGATCGAGGTGGCCGGGGTGCCGGGCAGGGTGCGGGTGCGTTCGCGGTTCTGCTCGTCGTAGGTGAACGTCGAGGTGCCGCTCGGGGTGGTACGGGTCTTGAGGTTGCCGTCCGCGTCATAGGTGTACGTGACGGTGGAGCTGCCGGCGGTCTGCGTCTTGATCCGGTCGCGGTTGTCGTACGTGTAGGTCGTGGTGATGCCGCGGCCGTCGGTCGTCGTCCTCTGGCGGCCGAGGTCGTCGTAGGTGTAGGTGATCGGGTTGAGCGGGCCCGGCGGGGTGACCTTGGTCAGGTTGCCGTCCGCGTCGTACGTGTAGCTGGTCTTCTTCTCCCTCGGGTCGGTGGCCGTGCAGCGCTGGCCGGGCAGGCCGCCGCAGGTCATCGTCCCGGTCTTGGGGTTGTAGGTGTACGTCCACTTCGCGGCGGTGCCGCCGGAGGTGGAGTCCTCGGAGGTCAGCAGGTTGCCGGAGGTGTCGTAGCCGTGGGTGGTCTTCTCCGCCGAGGCGGAGGTGGCCGTCTCGGGGAAGTAGCCGCTGCCCTTCTTCACCCACGTCGCCGTGGCGGAGGCGCCGGTCGGGATGGTGGCCGAGGTGGGGTTGAAGGCCGAGTCGTACGCATAGCTGGTGACGTTGCCGTCCTGGGGGGAGGCGCCCATCGCGTCGGTGGCCGTCGCGATGTTGTTGTCCGGGCCCCAGGACTTCGAGCGCGTGTGCCCGAGCGGGTCCTCGGTCTCCTTGGTGCGCCAGAATCCGTCGACCGTCTTGAGGGTGTTCTTCCCCCGTGGGTCGGTGATCTGGACGAAGCCCTCGCTGTTGGTGTTCTCCTGGCCCAGCGCCCAGTTGAAGACGGTGGTGTTGCCCGCTCCGGTCGCGTTGTCGACCACCCGGGTGAGGGAGGCGACCTTGGCGCTGTCCCAGGTGAACTTCGTCTGCCGCCCTTCCGCCGTCGTGACCTTGGCCAGGCGGCCGGAGGTGTCGTAGTCGAAGGTGGTGGTCCTGCCCTCGGTGTCGGTGAAGGTCTTGATGAGGTCACCGGAGTACGTGTAGCCGGTCGACCGGCCGGTGTTGTCGGTGACCTTCGTGACGTGCGTACCGTCGTTGGTGAAGGTCAGCGTGCGGCCCGACGCCGAGGTGATCTTGGACGTGAAGTCGCCGGAGTACGTGATCGTGGTGGCGTTGCCGTTCTTGTCCTCCACCTTCGACACCCGCGCCAGCCCGGTGGTGCCCGGGCGGGTGAAGGTGGTCTTCTCCCCGGTACGACGGCTCGTGAGAGTGAAGGACTTCTTGTCCGAGGCCTCGGTCAGGTCCTGCTTGTACCCCTTGGCCGGGGTGAACCCCGAGCCGTCCCGGGCGAAGATCGCGACGGTGCGCGACGGGCCCTCGACCGAGACGCCGAAGGGGGTGGTCTCCTCGACGACGTAGTCGGCGCCGGACGTGGCACTCCAGCCCACGCTGTTGAGGCTGTTGAAGGTGTCGCCGTACGACAGGCCCGGGCCGGCGTCGGCGATGTCGAACCCTTCCACGGTCAGCAGCAGGTTGCCGTTGCCGTAGTTCACCTGGGCGCTGACCCCGTCCGAGAGCTGGGCGGAGAAGAACTCCGACCACGGGACCTGGCCGATACCGAAGGCGTAGAAACCCGGATCGGCCGCGGCGGACTCCACCAGCGGCCGCCCGGCGGTGCCCGCCGTCTTCAGCGGGGTGCTCGCCGGCGCCTTCGTCACCCCCAGCGGCGAAGGCTTCGGCTCCGCCGCGGAGGCCGGCGCTCCGCCAGGACGGGCGGCCGGGTGGGGCTGGGCGTTCGCCGGGAGGGCGGCGGTCATGGTGGCCGTCGCGGTGGCCACGGCCAGGACGGACAACGGCCACCAGTGTCTGCGCCGGCGCGTTGCGGGCATGCGAGGATTCACGAAGGTCTCTCCGATGCGTCAGATGGCGGAGGAACAGAACCTGCTGGGGCGGCATCCCTGCACGGATGCCGCCCCGCCCTGTTCGCCGCGGGAAATGAGGTGGGAGAAGTGGTACGGGACGCGGGGTGAGCTCTCGTCAGCAGCGCTTGGACGTGCGGGTGCTGAACGGCTCCGGGTCGCCGGGGACGCTGATCGCTCCGTCGGCCGAGGTGCACTCGTCGGCCGTGTCGGCCGCGTTGCTCCAGAACTCCTGTGCGTGGGTGTTGAACTCCACCCGCTTACCGACCAGGGTGCCGCGGTCGTAGGCCCACACACCGACCGTCAGGTTGAAGTTGATGTTCTGGTCCAGGAAGGACTTCCACGCCCAGACGTAGCCGTAGTTCTCGTCGCAGCCGGGCGAGTAGAACTGCTTGACCGAGGCGATCGTCTCCGTACCCCGGTAGATGTACTCCGTCGTGCCGATCTGCGCGGCGTCCGCGCACACCCCCGCCGCCGTCGCCACCGCACTGCGGGGATTACCGGCCTCCGTACCCGCCGCACCCGCCGCGGCGTTCGCGGCCTGCTGCTCGGCAGTCGCCCCCGGACCGGTGCCCGCCGAAGCCACCCCCGTACCCAGCAACGACAACGCCGCCCCCGCGACCGTCGCCATCAGCGTCCTATGCACACGTCTCACGTGCACAACCCCCTTGAAGAAGCGCGCAACCCCGACAGCCCGAACGGGTATCCAGGTGTGCGCACATGTGAAGGCGCACCAACCGGCGCGCCTTCTCATCCTCACCACACGCCCCACCGGAACGGCACATTCCATTGCAACCGCTACGCCCCGCAAGCATTTTGACGCACGATCACCCGACGGATTCCCAGAGCGCCCTCCTTCATTTCGACGGTAACGGCCCGGCCCGGCCTCGTATCCCCAGCCTGATCGGCGCCGGGACGGCATGTGTGCAGGAGGGGCTGTCAGGCGTGATGTACACGACACGCATGACGCTCCCCCACACGGGCATGCGCAGAGGTTTGCCCGGCCTGGGCAACGGTGATGGCCCGCACCTGAGAGGCGTCACCGGTCGTACGCGGCCCGGCCGGTGGGACGTTGTCAGTGGCGGGTGGCAGGGTGGTGGTTCGACGGGGAAAGCGCCGACATGGGGGAAGCGCCACCGCTTGACGAGGGAGGGATCACGATGACTTGGCATGGGGAGCCGCTGGTCGCGTTCGACCTGGAGACCACCGGCACGGACATCGAGAGTGATCGCATTGTCACCGCCGCGCTGGTGAGGCTGGAGACGGACGGGCGCGTCGGCGAGGAGCGGACGTGGCTGCTCGACCCGGGGGTCTCCATCCCCGAGCAGGCGTCGGCGATCCACGGCATCTCCACGGACCGGGCGCGTACGCACGGGGTGCCGGCGGCGCCGGCGGTCGAGGAGATCACGGAGGCGCTGGCGCGGGTGTTCCGCTCGGGCGTGCCGCTGGTGGTGATGAACGCGCGGTACGACCTGTCGCTGCTGGACCGGGAGTGCCGGAGGTACGGGATCGAGCCGCTCGTGGCGCGGCTGGGCGTGGACCCCTCGCCGGTCATCGACCCGCTGGTGCTCGACAAGCACGCGGACCAGTACCGCAAGGGCAGGCGCACGCTCCAGGCGCTCTGCGCGCACTACGGCGTGGAGTTGGCGGACGCGCACGACGCCCGGGCGGACGCCGTGGCGGCGGCGCGCGCGGCCCGCCGCATGGGCGAGCGGCACCCCTCCATAGGAAGCGTTCCGCTCGCGGACCTGCACGCGCTCCAGGTGCGCGCGGCGGCCGAGCAGTCCGCCTCGCTCCAGAGCTATCTGCGGCGTACGTCGAACCCGTCGGCGTACATCGAGCCGGCCTGGCCCCTCGTCCCGCACGGCGCGCGCGTGGGCTGACCTGCCGTCAGAAGGGGTACCAGCGGACCTCGGAGTCCCCGTCCCGCAGCGAGGCGACCCGGCGGCGGAACTCCAGTGCCGCCTTGGGGTTGGCCGGGGCGTGCTGGGCCACCCACGCGCAGCTGGCGGTCTCGCGGGCACCGCGCAGGACCGTCCAGCCCGGCCAGTCGCGCACGTCCCAGCCGTACGTGGAGGTGAAGGTGTCGTATGCGTCGGGCGCCAGCCCGTACCGGTCCCTGGACAGGGCCATGACCACCAGGTCGTGCTCCCGCAGGTCCGCCGAGAAGGTCTCCAGGTCGACCAGGACAGGGCCTTCCGGGCCGACATGGACGTTGCGCGGCAGCGCGTCGCCGTGGATCGGGCCCGGCGGGAGACGCGGGACGAGAGCCGCCGCCGCGCCGGCGAAGCCGTCCCTGCGCTCCCGCAGGAAGGCGGCGTCGGCCGGGTCGACGGCGTCGCCCGCGAGCCGCAGCCACCGCTCCACCCCGCCGAGCAACTCCCGGCGGGGAAGGGCGAAGGCGGGCGCGGGCAGAGCGTGGACCGCGCGCAACAGGGACGCCAGATCGGCGGGGCCCGCCGGTCGTACGGCGTCGGGCAGCCGGTGCCAGAGGGTCACGGGGTGGCCGTCGACGGTACGGGCCTCCGGCTCCGCCGCCCGTACCGCCGGAATGCCGGACTCCGCGAGCCAGGACGCGAGAGAGACCTCCCGCCGCGCCCGGTCCAGGAGTTCGGGCTCGCGCGCGGCGTCCCGGCCGACCTTGACGACCAGGTCACCGGTCGCGAACACCGCGTTCTCGCCGAAGGCCAGCAGCTCCGCGTCGCGGGGCAGCCCCGCCGCGGCCAGGAGGTCCCGTGCCCGTGCCTCGTCCATGAATCCTTCGATCTCCTCGCTCCGGCCGCCGTTACGGTCCGTCCGACCGGCAAGTCTCGCATCCGCGCAGGCCACCTTGACGAACGGAAGGCCCGTCAGCACGATGACGAGGGCTGCCGGGGCACCCCCCACCGCACTCCCGAGCCGCCCGAAGGAGTCGAATCCGTGACAACGGCGACCGCGACGGCGCGGTCCGGCAAGAGGAACGGTAAGAAGACCGGCAGGAAGAGCCCCGCGCCCGGAGCCGACCCCCGAGTCGACCACGGAGCCTGGTTCCTGGTCCTGCCCGCGCTGATCCCGATCCTGGTGCTGAGCGTGGGACCGCTCCTGTACGGGATCGCGCTCGCCTTCACCGACGCGCAGTCCGGCCGCACCGCACCCACCCAGTGGATCGGGACGCTGAACTTCCAGGACCTCCTGCACGACACGCTGTTCTGGGACTCGTTCCGGATCGGGCTGTTATGGGCGGTCGGCGTCACCGTGCCGCAGTTCGTGCTCGCCCTCGGGCTGGCCCTGCTGCTCAACCAGAACCTCCGCTTCCGCTGGCTGGCCCGCGCCCTCGCGATCATCCCCTGGGCCATGCCCGAGGTCGTCGTCGGCATCATGTGGCGGCTCGTCTACAACGCCGACGCGGGCATCCTCAACGAGACCCTCCGCGACACCGGCCTGGGCGACGGCCGGGACTGGCTGACCGGCCTGGCCACCGCCCTGCCCGCCGTGATCGTCGTCGGGATCTGGGCCGGGATGCCCCAGACCACGGTCGCGCTGATCGCCGGACTCCAGAACACTCCGCACGAACTGCACGAGGCCGCCGCGCTCGACGGCGCGGGCGCGTGGCGCCGGTTCCGTACCGTCACCTGGCCCGCCCTGCGCCCGGTGGCGCTGGCCATCACCGCGCTCAATTTTATTTGGAACTTCAATTCCTTCGCCCTGGTGTACGTGCTCACCAGCGGCGGACCCGGCGGTCGCACCCGGCTGCCGATGCTCTTCGCGTACGAGGAGGCGTTCCGCTACGGCCAGTTCGGCTACGCCGCCGCCATGGGCTGCGTCATGGTCGCTGTGATCTCGGTGATCCTCGCGTTCCACCTGGTCGGCCGGCTCCGGGAAGGGGAGAACGGATGAACGTCCGCACCCGTGGGCCCGCGCGCGCCGGGCAGTACGCCGCGCTCCTCTGCTATCTCGTCTTTCTCGCCTTCCCGTTCCTCTGGCTGATCTCCACCGCGTTCAAACCGGCCCGGGAGCTGGCGAGTCTCCACCCCACCTGGATCCCCGAGCACCCGACCCTCGACAACTTCCGCCAGGCCTTCGACGAACAGCCGCTCGTCCGGGCCGCAGGCAACAGCCTGGTCGCCGCGCTGTCCGCCGCCGTGATCGCCGTGGTGGTCGCGACCCCGATGGCGTACGTGATGGCCCGCACCCGCGGCAGGCTCGCGGCGGCGGCGACGGGCTGGGTGGTCGTCAGCCAGGCGTTCCCGTTCGTCCTGCTGATCATCCCGCTGTTCCTGGTCCTCAAGAACCTGCACCTGATCAACTCCGTGCCCGGCCTCGTCATGGTGTACGTCGTGTGGTCGCTGCCGTTCGCCCTCTGGATGCTGGTCGGGTACGTCAGGGCCGTACCGGCCGAGCTGGAGGAGGCCGCGTCGGTGGACGGCGCGGGCCGCCTCCGTACGCTCGTCTCGGTCACCGCGCCCCTGCTGCTCCCCGGCATCGTCGCCACGGCACTGTTCGCGTTCATCACCGCGTGGAACGAGTTCTTCTTCGCGCTCGTCCTGCTCAAGTCCCCGGAGAAACAGACCCTCCCGGTGGTCCTGACCCACTTCCTGGGCGCGGAAGGGGTGGCCGATCTCGGCCCGCTCGCCGCCGCCGCGTTCCTCGCGACCCTCCCCTCGCTCGTCATCTTCGCCGTCATCCAGCGGCGGATCACGGGCGGCATGCTCGCCGGGGCGGTGAAGAGCTGATGCCGACGCCGATGCCGACGCCGATGCGCAGAGCGGCGGTCGCCGTCATGGTCCTGATCCTGCTCCTCACCGGCTGTTCCGGCGGGGACGGCTCCCGCGACGGCCGGATCACCCTGCGCTTCCAGTCCCTGGCCTGGCAGGACGAGTCGGTCCAGGTCAACAAGGAGCTGGTGGCGGAGTGGAACGCCGCCCACCCGGACATCCGGGTCGAGTACGTGCAGGGCAGCTGGGACAGCGTCCACGACCAGCTCCTCACCTCCTTCGAGGGCGGGGAGGCGCCGGACATCATCCATGACGCCTCGGACGACCTCGCGGACTTCGCGTACGGCGGCTATCTCGCCGATCTGGGCGAGCTGCTGCCCGCGCGGCTGCGGGAGGACATCCCCGGGAGCAGCTGGGACACGACGACGTTCGGGGACGGGGTGTACGGCGTGCCGTTCCTCCAGGAGCCACGGGTCCTGATCGCCGACAAGAAGGTCCTCGACGCGTCCGGGGTGCGGGTGCCGACGCCGGAGAAGCCGTGGAGCTGGCCCGAGTTCCGGCGGATCGGCAAGGAGCTGACCGCGCGGATGGGCCCGGGGAAGTACGCCGTGGCGTGGCCGCTCAAGGACCCGGTGTCCGCGACGCTCAACCTGGGGCTGTCGACCGGGGGCCGGCTCTTCCACCGGGGCGCGGACGGGAAGGTGACGGTCCGTTTCACCGACGGCGACGCGGTGGTCCCCGAGACCGTCCGCGCCCAGGTGAACACCGACGGCAGCGCGTCGGGGGCGACGCTCGGGATGGGCGGGTCCGACACCCTGCCGGGGCTGTTCGGCGGTGTCTACGCGATGGTCCCGCTGGGGTTCTCGTACCGTCAGCAGATCATCCAGCAGGCGCCCGAGGGCTTCGAGTGGACGGTGCTGCCCGCCCCGGCGGGGGACAGCGGGGGCCTGGCCCAGGGGGTGAGCCCGCAGACGCTCTCGGTCGCCGAGGACAGCCCGTACAAGAAGGAGGCGGTGCGGTTCATCGACTTCCTGCTCCAGCCGCCGAACATGGTGCGGCTGGCGAAGGGCGACTGGATGCTGCCGACGGGGACCCGCGCGCTCGCGGACCCCTCGCTGCACACCGCGAAGGACGGCTGGGCGACGGGCGCGGCGCTGGCGCGCGGTCTGCGGTCCGCCCCGGCCCAGTCGGTGCGCGGGTATCCGGAGTGGAAGGACAAGGTGGCGACGCCGGCGCTCCAGGAGTACTACAGCGGGGCGATCGACCGGGAGGAGCTGGAGAAGCGGCTGGTGGAGGACGGGAATCTGGTGCTGGCGCGCTATCAGAGGTGAGACACCGCCAGAGGTGGGGCGAGTGCGCGGAATTGAGTTGTACGAGACGTCTCGTCTCGCCTAGGGTCCGGGCCATGACCGCACCCGTGACCGCACCCAGGCCCGCCCACATCGCCATGTTCTCCATCGCCGCCCACGGACACGTGAACCCGAGTCTGGAGGTGATCCGTGAGCTGGTCGCCCGGGGACACCGGGTCAGTTACGCGATCCCCGCCGTCTTCGCCGGCAAGGTCGCCGCGACCGGTGCCCGGCCGGTGATCTACACGTCCCTCCTGCCCCCGCCCGACGCGGACCCCGGGGCCTGGGGCACGGAACTGATCGACCACGTCGAACCGTTCCTGGACGACGCGATCCAGGCGCTGCCGCAGCTGGCCGAGGCGTTCGAGGACGACCGCCCCGACCTGGTCCTGAGCGACATCACGTCCTACCCCGCGCCGGTCCTCGCGCACCGCTGGGGCGTGCCGTACGTCCAGCTCTCGCCGAACATGGTGGCCTGGGACGGGTACGAGGAGGTCGCCGCGCCCATGACCGCCGAGCTGGAGTCGACGGAACGGGGGCGGGCGTACCTGGCCCGGTTCACGGCGTGGCTCGACGCGCACCACATGGACCACACCGACCGGGACCGGCTGGTCGCCCGGCCCGCCCGCTCCCTCGTCCTGATCCCCCGGGTGCTCCAGCCGTACGCGGAGAAGGTGGACGCGTCCGTCTTCACCTTCGTCGGCGCCTGCCAGGGGGACCGTACGGACCAGGGGGAGTGGCGGCGGCCCGAGGGGGCCGGGAAGGTGCTTCTGGTGTCGCTCGGCTCGGCGTTCACCAAGCAGCCGGCCTTCTACCGGGCGTGTGCGGAGGCGTTCGGGGGACTTCCGGAGTGGCACGTCGTCCTCCAGATCGGCGCGTTCGTGGACGAGGCCGAGCTGGGTGACGTACCGGCGAACGTCGAGGTGCACCGCTGGGTGCCGCAGCTGTCCGTGCTGCGGCAGGCCGACGCGTTCGTGACACACGCGGGCGCGGGGGGCAGCCAGGAGGGGCTGGCGACGGGCACGCCGATGGTCGCGGTCCCGCAGGCGGTGGACCAGTTCGGCAACGCCGACACGCTGGTCGCCCTGGGGGTGGCCCGGCGCCTCGACACGGCGGACGTGACGCCGGAGGCGCTGCGGGAGGCGGTCCTCGCCGTGGCCTCGGACCCGGAAGTGGCGCGCAGGCTGGGGGAGATCGCGGCGGAGATGGCGGCGGAGGGCGGCGCGCGCCGGGCCGCCGACCTGATCGAGGACATGCTGCCGCCGGGCGGGCCCGAGGGCGCGCCCGGCGGCGGGGAGGTGTGACGCGTGTACGGTCACGGCGGGGGCGGGGACGCGTCCCCGCCCCCGCCGTACGAACGGTCCGTCAGGTCCGGGCCGGGACCTGGGTGTCCGTGCCCCGCGGGCCCGTCCCCGTCTCCTCCCGTGCCGGGCCCTCCGGCGCCGCGACCTCGTCGTGCGTCAGGTCGGGGAGCCAGGACAGCCACCGGGGGAAGTACCAGTTCCGGTCGTCCAGCAGCGCCATCACCGCCGGCAGCAGCACCCCGCGGATGATCGTCGCGTCGATCAGGACCGCCGCCGCCAGGCCCACGCCCATCTGCTTCATGGACTGCATCGACAGCGTGCCGAAGATCGCGAAGACCGCCACCATGATGACCGCCGCGCTGGTCACCACCCCCGCCGTCGTCACCACGCCGTGCGTGATGGCGTCCCGGGTCGTACGGCCCTGCATGCGGGCTTCGCGGATCCGGGAGACCACGAAGACGTGGTAGTCCATCGAGAGCCCGAACAGGATCACGAAAAGGAACAGCGGCAGCCACGAGATGATCGCGCCCACCCCCTCGGCGCCCACCAGCGAGGCCCCCCAGCCGTGCTGGAAGACGATCGTCAGGATCCCGTACGCGGCCCCCACCGACAGCAGGTTGAGCACGATCGACGTCACCGCGATCGTCAGCGACCGGAAGCAGAGCAGCATCAGCAGGAACGCGAAGACCACCACGAAGGCGAACACCGGGGTGACCGCCCCCACGATCTGGTCGTTGAAGTCCTTCGAGCCCGCGACCTGACCGGTCACCGGCGCCGAGACGCCCGACACCTCGCCGAACGTGTCGGGGCGGACCGTGTCCCGCAGCAGCGCCAGGCTCTTCTCCGCCCGGTCCTGGTCGGACCCGCCGACCAGCGGCACGGTGATGATCGCGACGTTCTGCGCGTCGTGCGTCACGACCTCCACGGGCCCCCGCGACGCGCCGGAACTCACCGCCCGGGAGCGGAAGTCCGCGATGGCCCTGCGGACCGGCTCCGCGTTGATGTCGGTGGCCTCGACCACCACCTCCGCCGGCTCGGCGCCCCCGGGGAACGCCTCGTTGACCAGCTCGTACGTACGGACGATGGGCAGCCGGTCGCCGAACTCCTGGTCCAGCGTGAGGTTCTGGGTGTTCATGCCCACGGCGGGCAGCGCGATCGCCGCGAGCGCGCCGGCCGCGATCACCAGCGAGACCTTCGGCCTGCGCAGCACCCGGTCCAGGACCGCCCGCCAGAAGCGGCTCTCCCCGGAGCCGCCGGAGCCATCAGCGCCACGCGACCCACCCGCGTGACCGCCCCGCCGCTTCGCGCGGTTCAGGAACGGCACCCTGCCCCGCTCCACCCGGTGCCCGAGCAGCGACAGCAGCGCCGGAAGGACCGTCACGGACCCGACCATCGCGACCGCGACGACCATGAGCGAGGCCAGGCCCATCGCCTGGAACTCCGCGAGACCCGTGAAGAGCATCCCCGCCATCGCGACGCACACCGTCACCCCGGACACCACGATCGCGCGCCCGCTCGTCGCCGCCGCGATCCGCAGCGCCGTCTCCGGGTCGCGCCCCGCCTCCCGCTCCTCGCGCTCGCGCCGCAGGTAGAACAGGCAGTAGTCGACCCCGACCGCCAGCCCCACCAGCAGCATCACCGAGTCCGCGGTGTCGCTCATCGGCTGGTAGTGGCTGACGATCGCCATCAGCCCCGTCGTCGCCAGGATCGCCGTCAGCGCCAGCGCCACCGGCAGCAGCGCCGCGACGAGCGCGCCGAACGCGATCAGCAGGATGCCCAGCGCCACCGGCACCGCCGACAACTCCGCCTGCTTGAAGTCGTCCCCGAACGCGTCGTCGAAGGTCTTGCCCATGCTGGCCCCGCCGATCTCGGCGATCAGCAGGTGGTCCTCGTACTTCTCCTGGACCCCCGCGACCGCCTCGACGACCGGCTCGACCCGCTCGCTCGCCGTGTCCGGGTCCCCGCGGATGTCGAAGCGCACCAGGGCGCTGCGGCCGTCCTTGGATATCGTCCCGGAGTCGTACGGCGAGGTCACCTCGGCCACCCGGCCGGTACGGCCCACCGCGTCGACCACCGCGGCGACGGCCTCGCGGAACTCCGGCGCCTTCGAGGTCGTTGACCTGTCAGTGGCCCGGACGAGCACCGACTCGCCCACCGGCTCCTTGAGTCCCGCGTCCTCGATGATCCGCTGCGCCTGCCCGACCTCGCCCGAGAGCTGCTCGCTCTCCTTGACGTCCACCCGGCCCGCCGCCGAGCCCAGCCCCATGGCGATCACCACGAACAGCACCCAGATGCCCACCGCCGCCCAGCGGTGGCGTGCGCTCCAACTCCCGGCCCGGGCGGCGATGCCGCGCGGACCCTCCCCACTTCTCGCCATGACGGGCCAGCCCCCTCGTGCGGGAAGGCGGCACAGCGCCGCCGTCCTCTCGTTTCCACGCTAGGGGCGCGTTCCGGCCGTCTCCTCCTGCTCTCCGGTGAGCGGGGCGGGGGCGGTCTCCTCCCTGCGCACGGGCTTCACCCCTGACCCGCGTGATACGGGCCCCTTACACCGACCTCCGCAACACCCCGCGCGCCCCCTCCCGCACCTGGTGTCGGGCCCCGCCGGGCACGTTGCCCCGCCGGGCGCCCCGGCCGCCTCTATCGTGGCCTGATGACCACGACGTACGCGGCTCTCCTGCGCGGCATCAACGTGAGCGGCCACAAGCGCGTCCCCATGGCCGACCTGCGCACCCTGCTCTCGAGGCTCGGCCACGACCACGTGGTCACCCATCTCCAGAGCGGCAACGCCGTCTTCACCAGCGCCTCCGACGACGAGAACGCCGTCGCCCGCGAGCTGGAACAGGCCATCGAGGACCGCTTCGGATTCACCGTGGACTGCGTGGTGCGCGACGGCGGATACCTCCGTGCCGTCGCCGACGCCTGCCCCTTCCCCGCCGACACGCTGGAGGGCAAGCAGCTCCATGTCACCTTCTTCTCCGAGCGGGTGGACCCGGAACGCTTCTCGTCCGTGGACCGGTCCGCCTACCTCCCGGAGGAGTTCCGGCTCGGCGACCGGGCGCTCTACCTGTACGCCCCCCACGGGCTCGGCCGCTCCAAACTCGCCGAGGCCCTCGGCAGACCGGCCCTCTCCAAGGGCGTCACCGCCACCAGCCGCAACTGGAACACCGTCGTCAAACTGGTGGAGCTGACCCGTGACTGAGCTGACGTCCGCCGTCACCGGCGCCGTCGAGGCCGAACTGCGCTTCCTCGACCCGGCGGTGAATTCGTCCCCCGAACTGCTCGCGGAACTGCTCCACCCCGACTTCAGGGCCTTCGGCTCCTCGGGGCGGATCTGGGACCGGGACTCGTTCATCGACGTCCTGCGCACCCGCAGCCCGGTCCGCCCGGTCACCGCCTCCGCGATGCGCGGCACCCAACTCGCCCCCGACCTGGTGCACCTGACCTTCGACACCGACTCCAACGGCCGTCTCGCCCACCGCAGCTCCCTGTGGCGGCTGACCGACGGCACCTGGAAGCTCTACTTCCACCAGGGCACGGTCTTCGGCCACGAGACGGAGGACGACGCCCCCTGGGGCACGCCCCCACGCTGAGGGCGCACGCCCCCAGAGTGAGGGCGAGCAGGCGCACACGGGGACGGGGGCCTCGCCTATGCTCGACGCGCGGGGGACCTCTCGGGTCGGTGCGGTTCCGACCCGCGGCACCACCGAACGGAGTCAGGATGCGCCACATCGTCATCGGGTCGGGAGCGGTCGGTGGCAGCATCGGCGGACGGCTCGCCGAGACCGGGCAGGACGTGGTCCTCGTCGCCCGGGGCGCCCACTACGAGGCGCTGCGCACCCACGGCCTGCGGCTCACCACCCCCGACGGCACCCGCGTCCACCGGCTCCCGGTCGTCGACCGCCCCGAGGCGCTCGCTCTGCGCCCCGACGACGTGCTGCTGCTCTCCGTGAAGACCCAGGACAGCGCGGCGGCCCTGGACGCCTGGTCCGGCCGGCCGGTCGAGGGCGGCGGTACGGCGGGCGACCTGCTGCCCCTGGTCTGCGCGCAGAACGGCGTGGAGAACGAACGGCTCGCCCTGCGGCGCTTCCGGCACGTCTACGGGATGTGCGTCTGGCTGCCCTCGTCGCACGTCGACCCCGGCGAGGTCGTGGCGCCCTGCGCGCCGTACACCGGCATGCTGCACGTCGGCCGGTACCCCTCCGGAATCGACGCCACCGCCCGCCGGATCTCCGCGAGCCTGGAGAAGGGCGCGCTCCTCGCGCCGCTCGTCCCGGACGTGATGCGCTGGAAGTACACCAAGCTCCTCGCCAATCTCTCCAACTCCCTCGGGGCCGTCACCGGGCCGCTCGACACGGAGGAGGCGCGGCTGATCCAGCGGCGCGCGTACGACGAGGGGCGGGCGGTCCTCGCGGCCGCCGGGATCGACTCGGTGAGCCCGGAGAAGGCGGCAGAGGTACGGGGCGACCACCTCGGCCTCGATCCCCACCTGGCTTCCGGGCGCGACGGGAGTTCGTCCTGGCAGAGCCTCAGCCGGGGCACCGGCTCGATCGAGGCGGACCATCTCAACGGCGAGATCGTCCTGTTGGGGCGGCTGCACGCCGTCCCGACCCCGGTCAACGAGACCCTGGCACGCGTGGCCAACACCTTCGCCCGCGAACACCGCCGGCCGGGCTCGATGCCCGTCGCCGAACTGACCGCGCTCATCGAAGCGGCGTCGGGCGCGACCGCCGAGTAGCGGCGAAGTGGCCCCCCGGGACGGCGCCCGGCCTCAACGTGCCCGGCCGTGCAGGGCCGGTGCGGGGGACGGTATCGCGGGCTCCTCGTCGTAGCGCGCCAGCAGCAGCCTGGCCAGTTCCGGCGCCGGGCCCAGCACCTCCGCCAGGACGTCGGCTCCCGCCTCCGCCGCGCCCGCCGCGATGCGGTCCGGCAGACGGCCCGGGGCGATCACGTACGGGGCGACCGCGACGCGGCGTACGCCCTCCGCGCGCAGCGCGCGTACCGCGTCCTCGGTGCGGGGCGGGGACGCCGACGCGAACGCGGGCCGTACCGCGTACCAGCCCGCCCGGCGCTCCCACTCCGCGGCGATCCCGGCGATCACCGCCACCGCCTCCGGGTCGGAGGAGCCCGCCGAGGCCAGCACCACACCCGTCGACGGCCGGTCGGCGCGCGCCAGACCCGCCTCGTACAGGCGCCGCTCCAGCGCTTCCACGAGCAGCGGCGAAGGGCCGAGGACGCCGGCCTGGCGGATCCGCAGACCCGGCAGGCGCTCCGACGCCTCCCGCAGGACGGCCGGGATGTCGGCCTTCGCGTGGAACGCCCGGGTGAGCAGCAGCGGTTGGGCCACCACCTCCACCACGTGCGGCGCACCCTCCCGGGCCAACTGGCCCAACACCTCCGGTACGGAAGGCGTGTTGAAGTCCAGGAAGCCGGTCTCCACCCGCAGCCCGGGCCGCAGCGCCCGCACCCGCCGGGCGAGGGCGTGCACGGTCGCCGCGTGCCGGGGGTCCCGGCTGCCGTGCGCGACCACGAGCAGGACCGGGGACACGGGAGGAGGCATGAGCGGGGAGCGGTGGAGGGGGCGCACGGGAATCAGCTCTTCACGAGGAGACCGCGGTTGCGCAGGACCCACCGCTCCAGCGGACTGAAGATCAGCAGGTCGATCGCGATGCCGACGATCAGGATCAGGAGGATGGCGAGGAACACCATGGGCATGCTGCCGACCGTACGCCCGTTCTCCAGCAGCTGGCCCAGCCCCACGCCGAGATCGGGCGACGACGCGATGATCTCGGCGGCCATCAGGGAGCGCCAGGAGAACGCCCACCCCTGCTTCAGCCCCGCCAGGTACCCGGGCAGCGCGGCCGGCATGATGATGTGCCAGGTGTTCCTCAGCCCGGTCGCGCCCAGCGTGCGCCCGGCCCGCAGGAAGAGCGGCGGTACCTGGTCGACCCCGGACACCAGCCCGTTGGCGATCGAGGGGACCGCGCCCAGCAGGATCACCGCGTACATCATCGTGTCGTTGAGCCCGAGCCAGATCACGGCCGGCGGCACCCACGCCACCGACGGGAGCGACTGGAGCCCCGACAGGATCGGCCCGATCGCCGCCCGTACGAACTTCACCCGCGCCACCAGCAGGCCCAGCGGGGTGCCGATCAGCAGCGCCAGCAGGAAGCCCAGCAGGCCGCGCGAGACGCTGGTCCAGATGTAGCCGAGCAGGGTGCCCTGCGACCAGGCGTCGGACAGCTCGTCCCACACCGCGCCCGGCGAGGGCAGCTTGTACTCGTCGGTGACCTTCGCCCAGATGAGGATCTGCCACACGAAGAGCACGAGGAGGACGGCGACCGTGGGCGGCAGCACCTTCTGGACCAGGGTCTGGCGCAGGGGCGTCCGGCCCGTCGGTACGGAGTCCAGGGCGTCGAGCCCGGCCTCCAGACCGGCCAGGTCACCGTGACCGCCGCCGGACGCGGGCCGCGCGTCCGGGCCCTCGGACCGGAGGGAGCCGTCCGCCGCCGCGTTCCCCGGCGCCGGGTCCTTCTGCGGGGTCGTGTCAGTGCTGGCCATGTCGGCGGATCTCCCCACGCAGTTCTTCGGTGATCTCGACGGACAGCTCCGCCACCTCGGCGTCCTCGATCCGGCGCGGCTGCGGGATGTCCACCCGCCACTCGCGGGCGATCCGGCCGGGGCGCGAGGACAGCAGGACGACACGCTCGGCGAGCCGTACCGCCTCCCGGACGTTGTGGGTGACGAACAGCACCGACAGGCTCGTCTCGCGCCAGATCCGCGTCAGCTCGTCGTGCAGCACGTCACGGGTGATGGCGTCGAGCGCCGCGAACGGCTCGTCCATCAACAGCAGTTGGCTGTCCTGGGCGAGCGCGCGCGCCAGCGCGACCCGCTGCCGCATCCCGCCGGACAGCTCGTGCACCCGCTTCCCGTACGCCCCTTCGAGCCGTACGAGCCCGAGCAGCCGCTCCGCCTCGCCCCGGCGGTCCTGCTTGGGCACCCCGCGCAGCCGCAGGGCCAGTTCGATGTTCTTGCCCGCGGTCAGCCACGGGAACAGCGCGTGCTCCTGGAACATCAGGGCCGGGCGCCCGCCCGGGGTCTCGATGGACCCGGCGGTCGGGCGGTCGAGCCCGGCCACCAGGTTGAGCAGGGTGGACTTGCCGCAGCCCGAGGCTCCCAGGAGGGTGACGAACTCACCCGGAGCGACATCGAGCGTGATGTCGTCCAGCACGAGCTGCCGCCCCGCCGGGGTCGCGAAGGTCTTGGAGACGTGCGCGATGCGCGCGGCGTGGTCCACCGACGTGGTGCCGTCGGCGGCCTTGGTGAGCGTCGATGCCATGGTCGTCACCTCCTGGGAATCCTGCGAATCCTGCGAACAGACGCGAACAGATCGGTCGTGGCGGCTGGTTACTTGACGCCGAGACCGGCGTCGGCGACCTCGGGCTCACCGGCGGCCTTGAGCACCTTGTTCAGCGGCCCCAGGTCGTAGATGCCGGCCAGGTCGGGCTTCTCCAGCAGACCGGCCTTCACCGCGTGGTCGGCCTCGGACTGGAGCGTGGAGGCCAGCGGGTCGTTGGTGACCTTGATGGACTCCCACGCCGGGTCCAGGACCTCGGGCGGCAGCGCCTTGCCCGACAGGGTCTTGAGCGCCTCGTTGGCCGACGCCTTCGCCTGGTCCTCGTTGGCGTTGATCCAGGCGTTCGTCTTCACCGAGCCGCGCAGCACGGCCTCGACGACGTCCGGGTGCGCGGAGAGGAACTTCTGCGACACGATGATGTTCGTGATCACGAACTGCTTGTCCGGCCACAGGTCCGACTCGTTGAGCAGCACCTTCGCGCCCTCGGCCACCAGCTTGGACGCGGTCGGCTCCGGCACCCAGGCGCCGTCGATCGAGCCGGCCTTGTAGGCGTCGGGGGTGATCTTGTTGTCCGTACGGACGACGGAGACGTCACCCTTGCCGGACTGGGCGTCGACCTTCCAGCCCTTCTCCGAGATCCAGTTGAGGAACGCCACGTCCTGCGTGTTGCCCAGCTGCGGGGTGGCTATCTTCTTGCCCTTGAGGTCGTCCAGGGTCTTGATCTTCTTCGGGTTGACCACCAGCTTCACGCCGCCGGAGGCGGAACCGCCGATGATCCGCAGGCTCTTGCCCTTGGTCTGGACGTAGCCGTTGATCGCGGGGGAGGGGCCGATGAAGCCGATGTCGATGCTGCCCGCGTTGAGCGCCTCGATCTCGGAGGGCCCGGCGTTGAAGGTGGCGGCGGCGACCTTCGTGCCGCCCAGCTCCTTCTGGAACAGACCGTCCTGGATACCCACCAGGGCCGTGGCGTGCGTGAGGTTCGGGAAGTAGCCGATCTTCACGGTGTCGGCCGACAGCTTCTTCGCTCCGGCGGCGACCGCCGGCTTCTTGTCGTCGTCCTTCTTCGCGTCGGAGCCGTACCCGCAGGAGGTGACGACGACGGCGAGAAGGGGCACTGCGGCGAGCGTGGTGATACGGCGGCGCGACAGGATGCGCGTGGCAGGCACGGGAGGGGTTCCTCTCGTCGGCCCGGTGCGCACGCCCTACGGGAACGCGGGCGTGACCGGGAGATCGGCAGGTCTTCGACGGTGCGGGTGGGGCGGGTGGTGCGGGAGGTGGGGGGTGCGGGCGCGCAGGCAGTGCGCGTACGTCATCACGCACATCGCGCCACCCCGCCCGTTCCCGCGCCGAGGAGGCCGCTGCCGACGCGGCCGCCCTCCTTCGCGAAGGTCGCGTACATGTCGATGGCCATCAGAAGTCCCAGCCCTCTTCGTGCGCGGGTACGGCCGGCGCGCCCGCGCCCTCGGCGAAGGCGTCGCCCGCCATGCCGGCGCTCAGCGTCGTACCGTCGGCGGGGTCGATCAGCAGAAACGATCCGGTCCTGCGGGACTCGGCGTACGGGTCGAGCGCGAGCGGTTCGGCCGTACGGATCCTCACGCGTCCGATGTCGTTGGCGACGAGCTGCCCGGGGGCCGGGTGCTGGGACAGGTCGTCCAGGGTGAGCCGGGACGGGATGTCCTTCACGATCGCCTTGACCGTACGGGTCGTGTGCTTGAGCAGCACCCGCTGACCGACGGTCAGCGGCCGGTCCGCGACATGGCAGACGGTCGCCTCCACGTCCTGCGTCGAGGCGGGCAGCTGCGCGCTGGGGGCGATCAGGTCGCCGCGCGAGACGTCGATGTCGTCCGCGAGGCGCAGCGTCACGGACTGCGGGGCCCAGGCGATGTCCACGCTCTCGCCGAGCGCGTCGATGCCCTCGATCGTGCTCGTACGGCCGGACGGCAGGACCGTCACGGCGTCGCCGACCCGCAGCACACCGGACGAGATCTGCCCGGCGTAGCCGCGGTAGTCCGGGTGGCTCGCCGACTGCGGGCGGATCACGTACTGCACGGGGAAACGCGCCGGGCAGTGCGCCAGGTCGTGGCTGGACGGCACCGTCTCCAGGTGCTCCAGCACCGTCGGGCCGCCGTACCAGTCCATGTGCGCGGACGGCTCCACGACGTTGTCCCCGGCGAGGGCCGAGATCGGGATCGCGGTGATCTCCGGGACGCCGAGGGAGGCCGCGTACGACGTGAACTCCTCGGCTATGGCCGCGAATACGGGCTCCGCGTACGCGACGAGGTCCATCTTGTTGACGGCCAGCACCACGTGCGGGACCCGCAGCAGGGCGGCGACGGCGGCATGGCGGCGGGTCTGCTCGACCACGCCGTTGCGCGCGTCGACCAGGACGACCGCCAGCTCGGCGGTGGAGGCGCCGGTGACCATGTTCCGGGTGTACTGCACGTGCCCGGGGGTGTCGGCGAGGATGAACCGCCGCCGGGGCGTGGCGAAGTAGCGGTAGGCGACGTCGATGGTGATGCCCTGCTCGCGCTCGGCGCGCAGCCCGTCGGTGAGCAGCGCCAGGTCGGGGGTGTCCTGGCCCCGGCTCAGCGAGACCCGCTCCACGGCCTCCAGCTGGTCGGTGAGCACCGACTTCGAGTCGTGCAGCAGCCGCCCCACCAGGGTGGACTTGCCGTCGTCGACGGAACCGGCGGTCGCGAAGCGCAGCAGGGTGGTGGTGGCCAGCCGCTCGGCGAACTCGGCGTACGGCTCGGTGGCGCTCGTCATGGCTAGAAGTACCCTTCGCGCTTGCGGTCTTCCATCGCGGCCTCGGACATCTTGTCGTCGGCGCGGGTCGCGCCGCGCTCGGTGAGCCGGGAGGCGGCGATCTCGGCGATCACCGCGTCGAGCGTGGTGGCGTCGGAGTCGACGGCGCCGGTGCAGGACATGTCGCCGACCGTGCGGTAGCGCACCAGGCGCTTCTCGACGCGCTCGTTCTCCTTGGGGCCGCCCCAGTCGCCCGCCGTCAGCCACATCCCGGCCCGCGGGAACACCTCGCGCTCGTGGGCGAAGTAGATGCCCGGCAGCTCGATGCCCTCGCGGGCGATGTACTGCCAGACGTCCAGCTCCGTCCAGTTGGAGAGCGGGAAGACCCGGACGTGCTCCCCGGGGGCGTGCCGGCCGTTGTACAGGTTCCACAGCTCGGGCCGCTGGCGGCGCGGGTCCCACTGGGAGAACTCGTCCCGCAGCGAGAACACCCGCTCCTTGGCCCGGGCCTTCTCCTCGTCCCGCCGCCCGCCGCCGAAGACCGCGTCGAACCGCTCGGCCTGGATCTTCTCGGTGAGCGGGACGGTCTGGAGGGGGTTGCGGGTCCCGTCGGGGCGCTCGCGCAGCTTCCCCGCGTCGATGTACTCCTGTACGGAGGCGACGTGCAGGCGCAGGCCGTGCGCGGCGACCGTACGGTCCCGGTAGTCCAGCACCTCGGGGAAGTTGTGCCCGGTATCCACGTGCAGCAGGGTGAACGGCACCGGCGCGGGCGCGAACGCCTTGAGCGCCAGGTGCAGCATCACGATCGAGTCCTTGCCGCCGGAGAAGAGGATCACCGGCCGCTCGAACTCCCCCGCCACCTCACGGAAGATGTGGACCGCCTCGGACTCCAGGGCGTCCAGGTGGCTCAGGGCGTAGGGGGCATCCGTGCCCCCGGTGACGGACGCGACGGTCGTGCTCACGCGAGTCCCCTTTCGGTGAGGAGCGCGTGGAGCGCGTCGGCGGACTCCCGTACGGACTGGGTGTGCGACTCGATCCGCAGGTCCGGGGCCTCCGGGGCCTCGTACGGGTCGTCGACCCCGGTCAGCCCGGATATCTCGCCGGCCGCCTGCTTGGCGTACAGCCCCTTCACATCCCGTACGGAGCACACCTCGACGGGGGTCGCGACGTGCACCTCCAGGTAGGCGGTGCCCACGCCCTGGTGGCGTTTGCGCACGGCCTCGCGGCTGTCCGCGTACGGCGCGATCACCGGCACCAGCGCCTTGACGCCGTGGGACGCCAGCAGTTCGGCGACGAAGCCGATGCGCTGGACGTTGGTGTGCCGGTCCTCGCGGCTGAACCCGAGGCCCGCGGAGAGGAATTCGCGGATCTCGTCGCCGTCCAGGATCTCGACGCGGTGGCCCTCCGTGCGCAGCCGCTCGGCCAGCTCCCGCGCGATCGTGGTCTTGCCCGCGCTGGGCAGACCGGTGAGCCAGACGGTGGCGCCCTGCTCCGTCATGCTCAACTGTCCCTCCTCATGAGATTCCTGACTGCCCGTCACCGATGTGCTCGTTGCTTCTGTGGCGTTCGCCGCCCCCGCCGTTCGCCGCCCCGCCGTCAGCCGTGCAGCCCGCACTCGGTCTTGCCCCGGCCCGCCCAGCGGCCCGCGCGGGCGTCCTCGCCCCCCAGCACCCTGCGGGTGCAGGGGGCGCAGCCCACGGAGGCGTAACCGTCCATGAGGAGCGGGTTGGTGAGGACGCCGTGCTCGGCGACGTACCGGTCCACGTCCTCCTGCGACCAGCGGGCGATCGGCGAGACCTTGACCTTGCCGCGCCGCTCGTCCCAGCCGACCACGGGGGTGTTCGCCCGGGTCGGGGACTCGTCGCGGCGCAGCCCGGTGGCCCAGGCCGCGTAGCCGGCCAGCCCCTCTTCGAGCGGCTTGACCTTGCGCAGGGAACAGCACAGGTCGGGGTCGCGGTCGTGCAGCTTCGGCCCGTACTGGGCGTCCTGCTCGGCGACGCTCTGGCGCGGGGTCAGCGTGATGACGTGGACGTCCATCACGGCCTCCACGGCGTCACGGGTGCCGATCGTCTCGGGGAAGTGGTAGCCGGTGTCGAGGAAGACCACGTCCACGCCGGGAAGGACGGCGGAGGCGAGGTGGGCGACCACCGCGTCCTCCATGGACGACGTCACGCAGAACGTGTCGCCGAACGTGTCGGCGGCCCACCGCAGGATCTCCGTCGCCGAAGCGTCCTCGAGCGCGCGGCCCGCGTGCTCGGCGAGGGCCTTCGGGTCGTCCGTCCCGGCCAGCGTGGTCATGTCGATTCCCCTCCGTCGGGTGCCTGGAGCCCCCGGGTCAGCAGCCCGAGGAACTTCAGCTGGAAGGCGCGGTTGCAGGCCGCGCATTCCCAGGCGCCGTGGCCCTGCTCGTTCGGGCGCAGGTCCTCGTCGCCGCAGTAGGGGCAGTAGAAGGGGGCGGCGCGCTCGCTCATGAGAGGGCCTCCTCCGACGCGCGGGCCGCCCACGTGGCGAACCGCTCGCCCTCCTCGCGCTCCTTCTGGAAGCGGCCGAGCACCCGCTCGACGTAGTCGGGCAGGTCGTCCGAGGTGACCTTGAGGCCGCGGACCTTGCGGCCGAAACCGGCCTCCAGGCCCAGGGCGCCGCCCAGGTGCACCTGGAAGCCCTCGACCTGCTGACCGTCCTTGTCCAGCATCAGCTGCCCCTTGAGGCCGATGTCGGCGGTCTGGATGCGCGCGCAGGCGTTCGGGCAGCCGTTGATGTTGATGGTGAGCGGCTGGTCGAACTCGGGGATACGGCGCTCCAGTTCGTCGATCAGCGTGGCGCCGCGCTGCTTCGTCTCGACGATCGCCAGCTTGCAGTACTCGATGCCGGTGCACGCCATCGTCCCGCGCCGGAACGGCGACGGCTTGACCCGCAGGTCCAGCGCTTCGAGCCCGGCCACCAGCGAGTCGACCCGGTCCTCCTCGACGTCGAGCACGATCATCTTCTGCTCGACGGTGGTACGCAGCCGGCCCGAGCCGTGCTCCGCCGCCACCTCGGCGATGCGGACGAGCTTGGGGCCGTCGACCCGGCCGACGCGCGGCGCGAACCCGACGTAGAACCGGCCGTCCTTCTGCCGGTGCACCCCGACGTGGTCGCGCCACGCCTGGAGGGGCTGCGCGGGCGCCGGGCCGTCGGTCAACTCCCGCTTGAGGTACTCGTCCTGGAGGATCTGGCGGAACTTCTCCACGCCCCAGTCCGCGACCAGGAACTTCAGGCGGGCGCGGGTGCGCAGCCGCCGGTAGCCGTAGTCGCGGAAGATCCCGATGACCCCCGCCCACACGTCCGGCACCTCGTCCAGCGGCACCCAGGCGCCGAGGCGCTGGCCGATCTTCGGGTTGGTCGACAGGCCGCCGCCGACCCACAGGTCGAAGCCGGGGCCGTGCTCGGGGTGTTCGACGCCGACGAAGGCGATGTCGTTGATCTCGTGCGCCACATCCAGCAGCGGCGACCCGGAGATCGCCGTCTTGAACTTGCGGGGGAGGTTCGAGAACTCCTTGGTGCCGATGAACCGGGCGTTGATCGCGTCGATGGCCGGGGTGCCGTCGATGATCTCGTTCTCGGCGACCCCGGCGACCGGCGAACCGAGGATCACGCGGGGCGTGTCACCGCAGGCCTCGGTGGTCGACAGGCCGACCGCCTCCAGACGCCGCCAGATCTCCGGCACGTCCTCGATCCTGATCCAGTGCAGCTGGATGTTCTGCCGGTCGGTGAGGTCGGCGGTGTCCCGGCCGAACTCGTGCGAGATCTCGCCGATCACGCGCAGCTGCTCGGTGGTCAGCCGCCCGCCGTCGATCCGGACCCGCAGCATGAAGTACTTGTCGTCCAGCTCCTCCGGCTCCAGGATCGCGGTCTTGCCGCCGTCGATCCCGGGCTTGCGCTGGGTGTACAGCCCCCACCAGCGCATCCGGCCGCGCAGGTCGTTCGGGTCGATCGAGTCGAAGCCCGCCTTGGAGTAGATGTTCTCGATGCGCGCCCGCACATTGAGACCGTCGTCGTCCTTCTTGAACTGCTCATTGCCGTTGAGCGGAGTGAAGTGGCCGACGGCCCACTGGCCCTCGCCGCGGTGGCGGCTCACCTTGCGGCGCGGGGTGGCGGGAGTCGGCTGGTCCGGGGTGGCGGCCATGGCGTTACGTCCTTCGAGACTGCGTGAGGGCGGCTCTCAGCCGCACACCCGCGCGAAGGCGCGGCGGTGCGCGGCAGGTGCAGAGGTCAGGGGCGGGTGGTGCGGAGTCGCGGCGGCGCGCGAGATCTCAGTTTGTCGGACAGATGGCGCTGGACATGCGGCCGAGGTCGACGTGCCGCCGACCTACCAAGGCAATTCCAGCTCTCGACATGACGGAAGCGTGTCACGCGGATCTCGGGGCAGTCCACCACTATCCACTATGTGGACGACAGTGTCTCGCTATATGAGACGGGGTGGGGTGTACGCGCCTGGGTGAGGCGGTACGGGCGATCACGCCAGCGCGCCGGGCCAGGGTCCCGGGGTCGCCGTCTCCTCCTCCTCGGACGTCTTCGTGTCGAAGAGGGTGAAGCCGCGCCGCTGGTAGTTGGCCATCGCGTGCTGGCCGTCCTTGGTGCACGTGTGCAGCCACACCCGCCCGGTCGGCTTGAGCCCGGGGTGGCGCTCGGCCAGGTCCCACGCCCTGGCGGTGCCGTACGACAGCAGGTGGCCGCCGATCCGGCGGCCGCGGAAGGCAGGGATCAGCCCGAAGTACACGATCTCGACCGTGCCGCCGTCCTGCGCCGCCAGCTCCAGGAAGCCGGCCGGGGTGCCCTTCTCGTACGCGACCCAGGTCTCCACACCGGGCCGGTCCAGGTACTCCCGCCACTGCCCGTACGTGTACGGCAGCCGGTCCGTCCAGCGGACGTCCCCGCCGACGGCCGTGTACAGGAACCGGCTGAACTCGGGGGACGGCACCTCGGCCCGTACGATCCGCACGTCGCCCGGCGGCGGGGCGGCGGGGCGCAGATCGGACGGCGAGGTCTGCTCCAGGGACCACGTGGTCACGGTGAGGGTCATGCCCGCCAGAGAATCACGCGGGGGTCCGTACGGTCACACCAGGGCCGGTCACACCAGGACCGGCCACCTCGGAGCCGATGACCTCGGGACCTGTCACCTCGGGGCCTGTCACCTCGCGGGAAGCCCGCCCCGGACGCCGCTCCTCACGGACACGGCAGGCTCCGGGTGCTCAGCACCGCCGGGGCCGTCGAGTGCGGCAGCAGCTCCTCCGGGTCCTCCGGCGTGACCACCTCCACCTCGACCTCCTCGCGGAAGCGGTACGGCCGGTGCGCCAGCACCCCCGACAGGTGCCGCCGCACCCGCGACATCTCCGCCCGTACGGTCACCGTCCGCGTCGCGTCCCCGAACACGTCCGCCGCCAGCTCCGCCGCGCTGCGCCCGTCCCGGTGCACGGCCAGCACGTACAGCAGCTCCGCGTGGCGCGGGGTCAGCTCCTGCACCCAGCCGCCCGCTGCCCCCGACACCGCCACCGACCAGCGCCGGGGCCGGCTCAGGTCCAGGACGACGCGGCTCACCGTCCCCGCCGAGGCCGTGTCGGGATCGTCCACCACCCGGATCAGCCAGCCGCCGGGCAGCGGCTCGACCGCGCACAGGCCGAGCGAGGGGTGCCAGACCCGGCCCGCCCCGAACGACTTGGGCAGCGGGAGCCGGTCCAGGGGAGGCATGCCCGTCACCGCCGCCGTCCAGCCGTGGCTGTCGACCGCCAGCGCCCGCCCCCTGATCCGGCACATGATCGGCGCCGCCACCGACCGCAGCCGCTCCACGTTCCCCCGGTGCCGCTCCCGCATGTCGCTCTCGGCGAGCCGGGCCACCGACCTGACCAGCGCCAGGGTCGCCGGATGGAAGCCGGCCGCCGGGCCGCTCACGTCGACCACCCCCAGCAGTCGCCCGTCGCGGGGATCGTGCACCGGCGCGGCGGCGCACGTCCACGAGTGCAGCGTCCGGACGAAGTGCTCCGCCGAGTGGACCCGTACCGGCCGCCCCACCGCCAGAGCCGTACCGATCGCGTTGGTGCCCGTGGCCCCCTCCGTCCAGGTCGCCCCCTCTTCGAGCCAGATCCCGCCCGCCTGCCGCAGCACGGACGGGCTGCCGTCCCGCCACAGCACCCGCCCCTCGTCGTCCGTGACGACCGTGATCTGGAGGGACGCGTCCGCCACGTCGGCCAGCGAGTCGACGAGGGTCCGCAGCGCCTCGCCGAGCACGGACGTACGCCGCCGGTGCTCCAGCTCGTCCCGCTCCAGCAGCACCGTGCGCGTGGTCCTGTCGGGATCGAGCCCCATCCGGGACATCCGCCGCCACGACGCGTCGATCACCGGGCGCGGCGCGACCGGGGGCCGCTCGCCGGCCAGGGCCGCCTCCCTGACCCGGTGGAGGAGCCGGGTGGCCTGCGCGCCGTCCACGGTGGAGAGCCGGGCGAGGTCGAGCGGTATGTCCTTCATCAGCCCATCGTGCCGTTCCGCCCATCCCCCGGAGGGGCAGTTCCGGATTCTGCTGCAACGGGTTGCAACTCTGGCATCCCGGGCGCGGGTGCCGGAGAGTGACGGGGAATCAGAGGTGGTGCCGTGTCGGCGCAGCACCACCTCTGATGGCCCCACCACCCCTTCGGTGGCCGGCCCAGCTCTCCCGTGACGGCCTCACCCCACCGGCCTCGCCCGGTCCACGACCGACGCCAGGTCCAGCGTGTGCGGCAGGGTGCCGAAGGCCGTACCCCAGTCCCCGCCGAGCCGTGAGGCGCAGAACGCGTCCGCCACCTCCGGCGGCGCCCACCGCACCAGCAGCGAACCCTGGAGCACCAGCGCCATCCGCTCCACCAGCCGCCGCGCCCGTGCCTCGATGCCGGTCAGGTCGGCCAGTTCGGTGAGCAGGTCCTTGATGGCCCGGTCCAGCCGGTGGTCGGCGCCGCGCGCCAGGCCCACCTCCTGGAGGAAGGCGTTCAGCGCGCCGGGCTCCCGCTGGAGCGCCCGCAGCACGTCCAGTGCCTGTACGTTCCCCGAGCCCTCCCAGATCGAGTTCAGCGGCGCCTCGCGCAGCAGCCGGGGCATCCCGGACTCCTCCACGTACCCGTTGCCGCCCAGGCACTCCAGGGCCTCCGCCACGGCCGGGGTGCACCGCTTGGTCACCCAGTACTTGGCGACGGGCACCGCGAGCCGCAGGAACGCCTTCTCCCGGTCACGCTCCTCCCCGGGACCGCCCTGGACCGTGTCGTACGCCGCCGCCAGCCGCAGCGCGAGCGTCGTCGCCGCCTCCGACTCCAGGGCCAGATCGGCCAGGACGTTCACCATCAACGGCTGGTCGATCAACTCGGCGCCGAACGCCCGCCGGTACGTGGCGTGATGCACCGCCTGCGCCACCGACTGCCGCATCAGCGCGGCCGAACCGGCCACGCAGTCCAGCCGGGTCGCCGCCACCATCTCGATGATGGTGCGCACCCCCTGCCCCTCCTCGCCGACCCGGCGCCCCCAGGTCTCGTCGAACTCGACCTCGCTCGACGCGTTGGAGCGGTTGCCCAGCTTGTCCTTGAGGCGCTGGATCGCGAAGACGTTGCGCGTGCCGTCCGGCAGCACCCGCGGGACGAGAAAGCAGGTCAGCCCGCCCGGCGCCTGCGCCAGGACGAGGAATCCGTCGCACATCGGCGCGGAACAGAACCACTTGTGCCCGGTGAGCAGGTACTCGTCGCCCGCGCCCGTCTCGCTGTCCAGCCGCCGGGCGCTCGTGGTGTTGGTACGGACGTCGCTGCCGCCCTGCTTCTCCGTCATGCCCATCCCGAAGAGCACCCCGGCCTTCTCCCCGGCGGGCCGCAGCCCCGGCTCGTACACCCGGGAGGTGAGGCGCGGCTCCCAGTCGGCGGCGAGCGCCGGCTCCACCCGCAGCGCCGGGACCGCCGCGTGGGTCATCGACAGCGGGCAGGTGTGCCCGGCCTCCACCTGCCCCCACACGAGGAACGCGGCGGCGCGCCGGACGTGGCCCGCCGGGCGGCCCCAGGCGTCGGTCAGCCCGGCCGTGACGGCCTGTCCGAGCAGCTGGTGCCAGGCCGGGTGGAAGTCGACCTCGTCGATCCGGTCGCCGTACCGGTCGTGCGTCCGGAGCTTCGGCGGGTTCTCGTTGGCCAGCGTGCCCAGGAGTTGTACCTCCGCGGACCCGGCGGAGCGGCCGAGCGCCGTCAGTTCCGCCCGGGCCTCGTCGAGGAGAGCGGCTGGAATGTGCCGTTCCACCCCCTCGGTGAGGGCCGGGTCGGCGCTGAAGACGTCGTACCCCACCAGGGGCGGAACCTGGTTGGTCACTGTGTGGGTGGTGGCTGCCATGCCGCTACGGTAAGGACGTGCAGGCAGCAAATGAAACACCCGAGCGGCCGGCGGGCCGACTTCACCGGGCCCGAGTCCTCTATCGCGACGTCTCCATGCGGAGGATGGCCTGGTTGCTGCTGAAGGACACCGTCAATTCGTGCATCGAGTACCGCATCCTCGGACTCGCGGCCGAGGCGGCGTTCTTCACCCTGCTGTCCCTGCCGCCGCTGCTGCTCGGGCTGATCGGGCTGCTCGGTTACGTGGACGACTGGACCAGCACCACCACCGTCGCCTCGATCGAGAAGAACATCCTGTCGGCGGTCGGCACGGTCCTCTCCGACCGGGGCGTCAACCAGATCGCCAAGCCGCTGCTGGCGAGCGTCACCCACGGGGGGCGGCCCGACGTCATCTCGCTGGGCTTCGCGATCGCGCTCTGGTCGGGCTCGCGGGCGGTGAACGTCTTCGTGGACACGATCACCGTGATGTACGGCCTGGACGGGCGGCGCGGCATCGTCGCGACCCGGCTCCTCGCCTTTCTGCTCTACCTCGTGGCGCTGCTGATCGGCGCGGTGGTGCTGCCGCTCGCGGTGGTCGGCCCCGACCGGGTCGTGGAGCTCATCCCGTGGGGCACGGAAGTGGTCTCCGTCCTCTACTGGCCGGTGGTGAGCATCCTCTCGATCGCCTTCCTGACCACGCTCTACCACGTGTCGGTGCCGGCCAGGTCGCGCTGGATCGAGGACGTGCCGGGCGCGCTGGTCGCGCTGGGCATGTGGGTCCTGGGGAGCTTCCTGCTCCGCATCTACCTGACCAGTACGGTCGAGGGCCCGACGATCTACGGGTCCCTCGCGGCGCCCATCGCCGTGCTGCTCTGGATCGGCATCTCGGCCTTCGCGGTCCTGGTCGGCGCGGCCGTCAACGCGGCGATCGACCGCGTCTGGCCCTCGCTGGCCACGGCGGCGGCCCGCGCGGCCAACGAACGGCTGCGCACCGCCCACGCGGCGGAACTGCTGGCCCGCGCGGCGGCCGAGACGGAACTGCGCCGAGCCCGGGGCGACTTCGACGACCCCGACGACCCGGACGACGAGGGCGACGAGGGCGGTGACCTGGTCATGCCGTCGGAGTTCCCGGAGCGCTGGTCCCGCTTCCTGCCCCCGGACGACCTGCGGTCGCGGCTCCACGCGGGGCGCGAGAGCCGCGAGAACAAGGAACTGAGGGAGAGCAGGGAGAGCAGGGAGAAGGACGAACGGCCCTGACGGGCGGGGTGCGGGGTGCGGGGGCGCGGGTGGCGGTTCCGGTGGACCGGCCGGGGGCGGGTTCGTTCCGCCCGGCCGGTCGGGGGCGCGGTCAGCCGAACCAGGGGCGGGGGGAGCGCCGGCGCCGGGGCGGTGGCCTGAGCGTGCGGTACCAGACTGTCACCGCGGCGCCGGTCTCCGTCGTCTCGGCCCGCCGGTACGGGGACGGCCTCCCGGCCAGCCGGTACAGCGGGTCCGACAGGCCGATGACCACGGCACCGCCGCCCACCGCCGGTCCTCCCGGCGCCAGCAACCGCGTCATCGCGAGCGTCTCGCCGGGTGACGCTCCGAGGTGGGCGAGGACCACGAGCGGTCCGCCCGAGCCTGTGAACCGCGCGTCGGCGAGGGCCGCGAACCGGCGGCGCAGCCGTCCCACCACCCTGGCCGCGGTCTGCCCGCGTCTCGCCGTCACCCGGATCGTCCCGTCCGCGTCCGGCCGTCCGGCCCCGCCCACGCTGCGCCGCAGCGCCCGGCGGACACCCGGACGGTACGCGGGCCCGCCCCCGGGACCGGGGGCCGTACCGCCGAGGACCACCACCTGGACGACGACGAGAAGGTCGTCGGGGTCGACCTCGTCCCAGGGGGGTCTGAACGAACCGTATGCCGTGGACACCAGACGGGGAGCGGGGCGCTCCCGGTTAGCGACGCCCTTCCCCGGGACGTCGCCCCGCTTGCCGGTGCCGTCCGGCGCCGGTGCCGGGAAGGACGGGCCCGTGCCCGGATCCTGGGGGACCCGGCCCGCGGACCGGCCCCGCGTCGACGCGGCGGTGCGGCCGCCCTCCAGGGACAGCCGCCACTTCCGCAGCGCGCCCCGCTGGCCGTCCGCCCAGGGGCCGTCGATGCCGGTCAGCGGAGTGGCGGACCAGAGGGCGAGGGCGGAGTCGTACAGCCCGGCTGCGGTGTCGTGGTGGCCGGACCGAGCCGCCAGGGCGGCTTGTTCGGCGCGCTGTTGTGCCGTACGGACGTCCAATTCGTGCGCGTCGAGGCGCAGTCGGTAGCCCGTACCGGTGTCCTCGACCGGATGCCCCCGCATCCGCAGCGCGGCGGCGGCCAGGGCCACCGCCTCCTCCGGGGTCCTGTCCCGCGCCGTGACTCCGAGCGCACCGGCCAGTTCGGCGGTGGACGCGCCGTGCCCGTAGGACAGGAGGAGGTGGGCGAGCAGGGCCCGTTCCGTGGGGTCGGCCGGGGTGCCGTCCTGCCGGCCGCGTACCGCGCGGAGCGGTCCGAGGACGCTGTACTGCCAGGCGTCCGGGGACAGTACGGGCTCCGCGCGCAGCGTCGCGGCGCCCCGCGCGCGGCGCTCGGGGTGCGGGGCCAGCAGGTCCAGGATCACGGTCTCCAGGCGCGGCGGCAGGTCGGGACGCAACTGTCGTGGCGGGACGACCTGTTCGCCGCCGGGGCCCGGCGCGTCGAGCCGTCGCGGGGCGAAGGGGGCGTTGCCGGTGGCGAGTTCGTACAGCACCCGGCCGAGGCCGCGGAGATCCTCCGCCGCGTCGGCGTCGGCCACCGCCTCCGTCTGGGCCACCCTCTCCGTCCGTGCCGCCGGATCCGGGCCGGACCGCGCCGCGTCCGGCAGGCCGAAGCCGCCCACCTTCACGCGGCCGTCCGGCAGCCGCACGATCTCTTCTCCCGTCAGGTGACGGTTGGTCACCCCGTGCTGATGGGCGTGCGCGAGCGCGTCGAGGACCTGCCGTCCCACGCTCACCAGATCCGGCACGGACGTCGCGGAGGACCGGCCCGGCTCCGTCCACCCCGGCCTCGCGAGCGGCTCGCCCGCCACCGGCTCCTCGACGAAGTAGAGGACCCCGTCGTCCCACCCGAAGTCGTGGGTCGTGACGATGCCGGGATGCCGCAGCGCCACGACCGCCTGCGCCTGCCGCCGCGCCGCCGCCTTCGCGCCGTACGGTACGGCGCCCGCGTACCGTACGACCACCTCGCGGCCCGTCTCGTCCCGCGCCCGCCACCGCTCGTACGCGCCGGGGCCGACGCGGTCCAGCAGCCGGTACGACCCCACCGACGGCCCGTCGGAGGCGCGGGGCGCCCGCCCGGACCCGAGGAGGTCGCCCGTGACCGGGATGCTCTCGGGGCTCAGCAGCGTGACGCGCCCGCCCGCCTCCCACCCGTTCCCGCGCGCGCCGTCGAGCAGTCGGCGGAACTCGCCCGGCACCGACCCACCCAGCAGCGAGATCTCCGTCGCCACCCGGTGCAGCAGCGCGGCCGTCGTGCCCAGTTCGTGGGACGGCAGGGTCGCCAGCAGCAACTCCCGTACCCCCGGCCGGAATTCGTACGACCCGGCCGGACCGGGCGCGACGGTGAGGAGGCCGCTCAGCACCACCTCCGCGAGGTGCTGCGCGCGCGGCTGCTTCTCCACCGACGTCTGTACGATCCGCATCACCGGCAGATAGGCGAGCCCCACGGCCAGGTGCGCCGCCAGCCGTACCGCCTGTTGGGAGGCGGCGGAACGGAAGCGCTGGACCAGCTCCTCGGCCGGGGTCTCCCGGGGGGAGAGTCCGTCCTCGCCGTCCCGGGCGGCCGGCGGCGGGCCGGCCGTGAGCTGCGCGGCGGACCCGGGGAACACCGTCCCGCCCGGCGAGGCCAGCAGGCCCGCCCAGTTGCCGAACCACTCGGCGTTCGGTTCGAGGACCGGCACCGGAATGCCCCGGGCCAGGCTGTCGTACGGCGCGAAGTGCAGCGACGCGTTGGGCGCGCCGGGGCCGGGGGCGGTGAACAGGCCGGGGACGGGGGCCAGCGGGGTGTCCTGCCACATCCGTTCCGGCAGGGGCTGCACGACGGCGACGGGGAGCGTACGGGCCCAGCCGCGCAGGGTCCTGTACCAGCGCCGGCCGGCCGCCCCCTCACGCCACTGCGGGCCCATCGTGTCGCTGATGACCAGCGCGACGGTCCGGCCCGCCGGCCACTTCCGTACCGCCACGGAGCCGTCCGCGCCGAGCCGCACCAGCTCCACCGTACGGAACGCGCCCAACTGGCCGAACGCCTTGTGCAGATCGCGGGCGAGCGGCTGCCACATCGCCATCGTGGGGCCCGAGTCGACCACCAGCCGCAGATGGAGCCGCCGCTCGGGCGCCGGCCAGAGCCGGGGCAGCCACCGGCCCCGCCCGGCCCCGAGCGCGGCCATGCGGTGGGCGGTGCCGTCCTTGTCCCACTCCGTGGGCCGGGCGGGGGGCGCGGTGCCGCGGAGCGGGCGCAGGGCCCGCTGGAGGGCGAGCGGGCGGGCGATCGTCGGGGGAGTGGGCGCGAGTATCGCGGGCGTGTCGTCCCGGTCCCGGGCCGTCAGGGGGCGGACCGTGGCCCGGCTGTACCGGGCGTACTCCCCCGGGGGGTCGAAGTCGGCCCGGCCGCCCTCGGGGGGCGCGTCGGCGCGCAGCCGGTACGAGGCGGAACCGCCGCCGGGATCGGGCGCGTGCTCGGGCTGCGCGCCCTGGGGCGGCTCCTCCGGCGGACGCACCCCGACGGGCCGCCCCGTCCCAGGCTCGAGGCCGAGCGGGTCGGGGGTGCGCCCGCCCGGCGGGGCGTGGGTGCCGGGCGGGGACTGCCCGTCCGGCGGGGTCCGCCGGACGGGCGGGGTCGGGCCGCCCGGTGGGGTCTGCGGGCCCCAAGGGGTGTGCCCGCCCGGCGGTGCCTGTTCGCCGGCAGGGGGTCGCGTGCTCGGGTGAGTCGGCTCACCCGGCGGGGCCTCCCTGCCCGGTAGGGTCTGCGGGCTCCACGGAGTCGGCCCACCCCACGGGGTCTGTTCGTCCGCCGGGGGTTGGCCGCTTGCTGGAGGCTGCCCGCCGGGCGGGGTTTGCCGCTCCGGAGGAGGCTGCCCGCCGGGCGGCGGCAGGGGCGGCGCTTCCCCGGTGGGGGTCGGGACAGGGCGTGACTGGGTGGCGAGCCAGAGCAGTTCGGCCAGCTCGCGGCCGGTCGGCGGGTCGTCGCCCGCCGCCGTCAGCACGTCCCGTAACCGGGCCAGATCAGAATTCATCGGGTTCCGGCGTCCGGCTCAGATAGCGCATCAGATGGTCCGCCAACTCCGTCCTGGACTCGCCGGCCAGTCCGGAAGTCCTGGTGAGATAGATCGCGTTGAGCAGCTGGTCGGTCGCCAGCTCACCGTTCCTGCCCCGCGTCAGAAACGTTCGTACCAAATCCCGCGCCGGTCCGTCGAGAGGGCCCAGATGCGCCCGGACGATCGCGGCCAGGTGGTCGGCGGCCGGCTGCTTCAGTTCCAGGGTCACACAGCGCCGCAGAAACGCGGGCGGAAAGTCCCGTTCGCCGTTGCTGGTAAGGACGGTGAAGGGGAACGCCCGGCAGCGCACCCGGCCGCGCTCCACCCGTACCAGCCGGTCGGAGTCCGCCATCAGCACCTCGGCCGAGGCCCGGGTCCTGGCGGCGCGGACCAGTTCGGGGATCTCGTACTGCCCCTCCTCCATCACGTTCAGGAGGTCGTTCGGGAGGTCCAGGTCGCTCTTGTCGATCTCGTCGATCAGCAGGACACGCGGGCGTTCGTACGGAAGGAGCGCCGTACCCAGCGGGCCGAGCCGCAGGTGGTCCTCGATGGTGCCGTTCCCCGGGGCCTGGCCCGCCGCGTAGAGCCGGGAGAGCGGGTCGTACTGGTAGAGCCCGTCGCCGAGCGCCGTCCTGCTGGTGATGTTCCACCGCAGGACGGGCCCGAGCCGTAACTCCCGGGCCACGGCGTACGCCAGGCTGGACTTGCCGCTCCCCGGCGGCCCCGTCACCAGCAGCGGTCGGCGCAAGTACAGCGCGGCGTTGACGAGTTGCACGCTCTCGGGCGTCGCCCGGTACGCCTGGGCCCGGTGCACCCGGTCGGGTGACGGGGAAGGGTCGTCCGCGGGCAGTTCGACCACGGGCCCGCCGTTGAAGGCGCGCCAGGGCGGCGGCGCGGGCAACAGCCCGACGCCGTCGTGCGGTTCGTCGGTTCCGGTGTACACCGGCCACAGGGACGACATGTCGGACCTCCAGGTCAGTCGACGGGCGACCGGTTCAGCCGCGGGACGTCGGGGAACCACCGTGGATCGTCCCAGACGAAGGACAGGTCGGCGGCCCAGTGCGGCTCGGGCCCCTCGTGGCCGAAGGCGTGCTTGCGCAGGGCGAAGACGTGCTCGGGCAGTTCGCCCGGGGCGAGCAGGGACAGCCGCTCGGCCAGGGAGTCCAGGAACACCGAGCCGCGGCACGCGGCCCCGCACGCCTCTCCGCCACCTCCGGGGCAGCCGGTGCGCGGCCACAGCACGATCGGGACCGGCGCGTCCAGGACGGCGAGGTGCGTCGCCCGGTCGTCGGGCGCCGTGGGCGGCCTGGTCAGCGCCACCGGGCCCGCCGCGTCCTGGAGCTGGACGGCGAGCAGGCCGGGCGCCGGGGCGCCCTCGCAGGTGATCCGGTGGAACCGCGACTCGCGCTGCTCGTCCAGGACGTCCCACATCTTCTTCAGCCGGAACTGGAGCCGGGGGTTGGTCCTGCGGTCGTGGTCCATCACCACCACCGGCGCCACACAACCGAGCGGCGTGCGCGTGCCCTTGCGGGCCGACCACTGGTCCACGGGGTGGTTGAGCCAGCCCCTGGGGAGGGCGAACGCGATCAACTCGCGCCCTGTCGTGTCGAGTTCGGCGAAGGCGTCGTCGATCCGGTCCAGCACCCAGGGTTGTAGGTCCCGTTTGGTCAGCCGCTGCTCGCCGACCAGCCGCCGGTGGCCGTGCCGGTACGCGGACACCTCGACCAGCAGCGCCTTGCGGTCGGCGCCGCTGCGGCGGATCTCGACCAGGATCGGCGACCAGTGGCGGGTGCGGGCGGGGAGCCGGGGGGCCGGAGGCGGGGCGGGGTCGGGGGCGGGCGAAGGCGCCGGTACGGGTACGGGTACGGGCGCGGCTTCCGCCTGGGCGGAGGGCGAGGGGGCGAAGGGGAGCGACGGGGCGGGGGCCGGATCCGGGGCGACCTGGGGCGGCGGCACGACGGCCGGCGCGACGAGCGGCACGGCGGGGGCGGCCACCGCCGCCTCGGGCGCCGGTGCCGGGGGCAGCTCCCCGGAGCCGAGAGCCATCACGGCCGGTCCGCCCTCCGCCGTACCGCCTGTGGCTGACGACTCGTGTACCGATGACTCCCGTACCGACGGCTCCCGTTCCGGCCACACCGTTTCCGGTGCGGAGGCGTGATCGTGGGTGCTCCGGTGGCTTCGCGCCCAGGCGCGCAGCTCGTCCCCCAGCGTCTCGTCGTCCACGTACGAGACCAGGTGGACGGCCAGGTCCGCCAAGGGCAGCCGGTCGGGCCGCGGTTCCGTCTCCGTCAGCAAGTACCAGACCGCCGCCCACAGAGTGTCCGGCTCCACCCCCGGCAGGACGAAGTCCTGCGTACCGGACACCTTCTGCAAGAGCGCCCCCGGCGTGCCGCGCGTCACGCGGGCCCGCTCGATCAGCTCGCGCAGCCGCCGCTTCTCCTCTCCCCGGTAACTGCCCGTCGGGACCCGGTCGGCCAGCGGCGCCCAGTGGCGGGCGAGCACCCGCGCCGGAATCATCCGGCAGTTGCGGGTGACCGCGTCCTGCGTGACGACCATCCCGGCCACCTCGCCGCTCGACTCCACCATCACGGCGGCCCCGCTGAATCCCCGGTCGGCCTGCTGCCCGTACCCCCGCCAGTACTCCAGCTGCGCCCACTCGTCCTGGATCAACAGGTGCGAGGTGGCGCGCAGTTCGGTCTGCACGCCCTCTTCCTCGTAACCGTCGGGGAAGCCGTACGCGACCAGCTTCGGCGGCGGCGTGGCGTACGGCCCGACGAGCGGGGCGAAGGCGGCGGGGACGATGCCCACCGGCCGGTCGAGCCGCAGCACCGCGAGATCGCCCGGGTCCGTGTCACCGCCGGCCCACGCCCCGCGCGCGACCACCTCGGCCGCCACCGGGCCGAGGCTCCGCGCACCGGGGAAGACCACCTCCGCGCGCGGCCACCGGCCCACCACATGGGCACAGGTCAGGACCGTGTCCTCGGCGACGAGGAAGCCGGACCCCTCCACCACGCCCCCGACGTCGATCCGCGCGTGCCAGGCGGGAGAGGCCCTCACGGCCCGGTGGGCCCGGCAGGTCCGGGCACGGTCGGTCCTGCAACGGCCGATCCGGCGACGGCGGTCGGCGCGGCCCCGCCGTCCGGTGCTCCGCCCGACCCCGGCGCCCAGGACAGCTTCACCGTCAGATGGCCCTCGGCCGAGCTCTTGGCGATCACCGCACCGGCCTCCGCCATCAGCTTCACCCCGAACTCCAGCTCCACGGAGTCCGGATTCAGCGGGCCGTCCCGGAACACCGCCAGCGCCGATTCGGCCGCCGCGCGGATCCCGGTCAGCGCCTCGTCGAACGTACGGCCCGCCTGCGCCAGGGAGTTGCCACGGCTGACGGGCCTCGCGCCCGGCGCGTCACGGTCGACCTCGACCATCACCCGCGCCCCGCTGTCGGTGGTGAACTCCATCAGTGCCGTCATCGTCGCCCCCGCGGTAGGAAATGCGTAGGAGCGACCATTGTGGATCAGCGCCGCCGGGCAGGAGACGGTTTAGCCTCATCGGTATGTACGACGAAAGGGCCTCGCGGCTGGACGGCGCGGTCGTCTGGACGAAGACGGCGGAGGCCACGAAGGTCACGCGGGCCCCGCAGACCGCGCAGACCCCGCAGACCGCGACAGACGCGGGCGCTACCGCCCCGTACCCCGTACTCCCCGACGGCTGCATGGACCTGCTCTGGATCGGGGGCCGGCTGCTCGTCGCCGGGCCCGACACCCGGGCCCACCACTCCACCGTTCCCGCGACGGGCTGCGCCGGGGTGCGGTTCGCGCCCGGCACCGCGCCCGCCCTGCTCGGGGTGCCCGCGCACGAACTGCGCGACCGCCGCGTCGACCTGGCCGACCTGTGGTCCCCCGCGGAGGTGCGGCGGCTCACCGCGCGCCTCGACGCCGCCCGGGACCCGGCCGCCGCGCTGGAGGCCGTCGCGCTGCGCCGCGCGGCCGCGGCCCCCGCGCCGGACCCGCTGCTGCGGGCCGTCGTCGCCCGGCTCGACGCGGGCCGCGGTGTGGCCGCGACCGCCGACGCCGTCGGGCTCGGCGCCCGCCAGCTCCACCGCCGCTCGCTGGACGCCTTCGGGTACGGGCCCAAGACCCTGGCGCGCGTGCTCCGGTTCCAGCGCGCGCTGGGTTTCGTACGGGCGGGGATGCCGTACGCGGCGGCGGCCACGGCCGCCGGGTGCGCGGACCAGGCGCATCTCGCGCGCGAGACCCGCGAGCTGGCGGGTCTCACCCTGGGCGCCTACGCCGCGCTGGCGAAGAGCGAGACCTCGCAGCCGTCCGGGTCGAGGACGATCGCGTAACGCTGCCCCCAGACCGAGTCCCACGGCTTGAGGTGCCCCCGGTGCCCGGCGGCGGTCAGCGCCGCGTACGTGGCGTCCACCTCGGCCGGACTCTCGCAGAGGAAGGCGAGCCCGATCCGCCCGCTCCCCTCCGGCGCCGTGAAGCCCGGGTCGAAGGACCGGACCGTGTCCTCCGTGTCCCAGAGGACCCGCGTACCGCCCGGAAGCCGGACCTCCACATGGGGCGCGGTGTCCGCGCCGGCCGGGATGTCCAGGCCGAGGAGGCGGTAGAAGGCGAGCGAGGCCGCCATGTCGGAGACGACCAGGGAGGTCGCGTCGAGTCGAGGAGTCATGCGCCCACCGTAGGGACCCGCCGCCCCGCGGTCTTGAACGAATCGGACGTGGGGCTCGTACGCATCGGACGTCATGGTTTCGTAAGGGGTGAGGGGCGGTGCACCGGTCACCGTCCGAGGAGACTTGCCGTCATGCACACCATCCTGGTCGTCGACGACGATCCCACCGTCGCCGAGGTCGTCACCGGCTACCTGGAACGCGCGGGCTTCGCCGTCGACCGGGCCGCCGACGGGCCGCAGGCGCTGCGGCTCGCCGCCGGGAAGTCGCCCTCGCTGGTGCTGCTCGACCTGATGCTGCCCGGTATGGACGGCCTGGAGGTGTGCCGCAGGCTGCGCGCGGCGGGGCCCGTACCGGTGATCATGCTCACCGCGCGCGGTGACGAGGACGACCGGATCCTCGGGCTGGAGATCGGCGCGGACGACTACGTCACCAAGCCGTTCAGCCCCCGGGAGCTGGTGCTGCGCGTCGAGTCCGTCCTGCGGCGCGGCCACGCCGGCCGGGGCGCCCCGGCCGGGCCCGAGCTGACCGTCGCCGGGATCACCCTGGATCCGGCGGCCCGCCGGGTCACCAAGGACGGGCGGGTGCTCTCGCTCACCCTCCGGGAGTTCGACCTCCTCGCCCACCTCATGCGCCACCCGGGGCAGGCCATCGCCCGGGAGCGGCTGATGCACGACGTGTGGGGGTGGGAGTTCGGCGATCTGTCGACGGTCACCGTGCACGTACGGCGGCTGCGCGGCAAGGTCGAGGACGATCCGGCGGCCCCGAAGCTGATCCGTACGGTCTGGGGGGTCGGCTACCGCTTCGACGTACCGGCCGATGCGGAGGCGCCGGCGGAGGCGGAGGCACCGGTGGAAGCACCCGACGCCGCGACGCCCGCCCCCGTACCGTCCGAAGGGAGCCGGGGAGCACGATGACCGACATGCTCCTCATCGCCCTGTACGCGTTCCTCGGTGCCGGGGTCGCCGGACTGCTCGGCGCCCTCGTCCTGCGGCTGCTGCGCCACCGCTCGGTGCTCGTCTCGCTGACCGTCGTCGCCGCCGTCGCGGTGACCGCGATGCTCGGGGGGACGCTCGCGGTCGCCTGGGCGATGTTCCTGTCGACCCACGACCTGTCGGTCGTCACCACGGTCGCGGCGATGGCCGCGGTCGTCTCGCTCGCCACCGCGATGCTGCTGGGCCGCTGGGTGGTGGCCCGGAGCCACGACCTGGCGCTCGCCGCCCGCTCCTTCGGGAACGGGGGCAGCTTCGCCGCGCCCGACGGGGACTCCACCGCCGAACTGTCCGCACTGGGCAGGGAGTTGGCCGCGACCAGCGCCAAACTCGCCGCCTCCCGGGAGCGCGAGCGCGCCCTGGAGACCTCCCGCCGTGAGCTGGTCGCCTGGATCTCGCACGACCTGCGGACCCCGCTCGCCGGGCTGCGCGCGATGTCGGAGGCGCTGGAGGACGGGATGGTCCAGGACCCGGACCGCTACTTCCGGCAGATCAGGGCCGAGGTCGAGCGGCTGAACTCGATGGTCGGCGACCTCTTCGAGCTGTCCCGTATCCACGCCGGGGCGCTGGCCCTGGCACCGACCCGGATGTCGGTCTACGACCTGGTGGGGGAGGCGCTGGCGGGCGTGGACCCGCTCGCCAGGGAGCACGGGGTCCGGCTGGTCGGCGGGAGCATCGAGGCCGTACCGGTCGAGGTGGACGGCAAGGAGATGACCCGCGTCCTCGCCAACCTGCTCGTCAACGCCATCCACCGGACGCCCGCCGACGGCACGGTCGCGGTGGCGGCGGTACGGCGCGAGGACTCGGTCGTGCTGTCCGTCACGGACGGCTGCGGGGGGATTCCGGCGGAGGATCTGCCCCGGGTGTTCGACACCGGCTGGCGCGGCACCCAGGCCCGTACGCCCCCGGCGGGCGCGGGGCTCGGGCTGGCGATCGTCCGGGGCATCGTGGAGGCCCACGCGGGCCGTACGGCCGTCCACAACGTCACCGGCGGCTGCCGCTTCGAGGTGACGCTGCCCGCGGCGGCGGCTCTCGGCTGAGGGCGGGAAGGCCCCCGCCCGCGCCCCGGAACGGACGTGTCCCCGGCCGCCGGACGGGCGCGATGCCCGCCCGGCGACCGGGGACGTTCGGTCCAGAGGGCGCTGACGCGCCCGGAAGACGCGTGACGTGCTTAGAAGATGCTGACCCCGTAGACGCTCAGCGCCTCCGTGACCGGCTGGAAGAACGTGGTGCCGCCGGAGGAGCAGTTGCCGCTGCCGCCAGAGGTCAGGCCCAGCGCCACGGTGCCGGCGAAGAGCGCGCCGCCACTGTCGCCCGGCTCGGCGCAGACGTTGGTCTGGATCAGACCGGAGACGGCGCCCTGGGAGTACTGGACGGTCGCGTTGGTGGCCTGGACCGTACCGGTGTGGACCCCGGTGGTGGAGCCACTGCGGGTCACGCGCTGGCCGACGCTGGCGTTACCGGCGGACGAGATCTCCTGGTACGAGCCGTTGTAGAGGGAGACCCGGCCGTCGGCGAGCGACGCGTTGGAGAGACGGATGATGCCGTAGTCGTTGCCCGGGAAGCTGGTCCCCGCGCGGGTGCCGAGCGCCGCGGTGCCCGCCGAGTTGGTGTACCAGTTGGCGCTGATGTTGGTGCAGTGCCCGGCGGTCAGCGCGTAGTACGTGCTGCCGCTACGGACGTTGAAGCCGAGGGAGCAGCGGCTGCCCCCGGCGTAGATGGCCTGGCCGCCGGCGATGAGGGGGGTGAACGTGCCGGGGGTCTTCTTGATCGTGAGCTTGGAGTCGTCCGGGACGGAGCCCTTGATCTCCGATATCTCGGCGGCGGAGACCGTGCTGTCCACGGTGACGACGACCTTGCCGGAGGCGGCGTCCGTGTACCAGGCGGAGCCGACGACGGCGGCGCTGCGCACACCGGCGTCCGCGGCGGCGAGCTGGGTCGCCAGGGGGGCGACGGGGGCGGGCTGGGCGATAGCAGTCGGGGCCGCAAGCGCGGCGACGGTCACCAGACCGGAGGCGACCGCGAGAACACGGACGCGTCTGGAGATCGAGCCGAGGGGGGAAAGGCGCTTGAAGGTCACAACATCCTCCATTGATGGGGGAAACGCGCGGCCCGTCGGGTAAGCGGACCGCTGGTGTGCGACTGTCCACCGCCATTCGGTTTTGGCCGTGAACCTGTCAATCGCACGGAGTGAATAGTTGACTCCAGTTCCCTTTCTGGACAAGGCCCACTTCTGGACCACCGGAGCGCGCCGCCCGGCGCGCCGGGACGGTACGGCCCGGGGCGGGCGGCGGCGGCCGGAAGGATCACGGTCCGGCGGCCGGGCGCGGCCAGTACGGGAGGGGCGGATGGTGCGGGAGCGCACTCGTGTCGCGACCGGGAGCGAACCGGGTGCCCGCAGCACGTACCCCCGCCGAGCACCGCAGTTGTCCCGGTGACGTCATCCGGCCGTGCGCCGGACGGCCGCGCGGGCGCCCGCCGCGCCGGACGTGACGCGCGTAGCGTCCGGCGGACCCGCCGGGTCTGCCGAAGGGCGGCCGAATACGAGATCAACACCGGGGGTGCGGCGGCCCGTTGTGACCTGTATCACCGATATGCCCGCACGATGATCTTGGCTGAATCTGATCGGTTGCGGCCTCCTGGCCCTCCGAACGACCCCACGCGGCTCGCCGATTCGGCCGGAGGCGCCCCCTTGCGTGCGTGGTGACGGGTGTGCCGCCCTAGTGGTGGGACGGCCCGTCACGGGGTACCGGTAGGGAGACCTGAACCAGGACCCCGGCGGAAGAGACCGCAATGAGCACCGAACTCATGATCCTCATCGCCGTCGGCGTCGTGCTGGCGCTGATCACCCTCGCCGGCGCGATCACCCTCGCCGTCCGTCTCGTACGCGCCCGGCGCGCGCTCCGCGCCGCGGGGGTGCCGGAGCGGCGCAAGTGGATGTTCTGGGCCGCGATCGGTTACCTAATCCTCCCCACCGACCTGGTGCCGGACCCGGTGTATCTCGACGACATCGGCGTCCTGCTGCTGGCGCTGCGCTCCCTCCGCTCGTCCGAGGCGAAGGGGCACTACGCGGTCCAGGCCGCCCGCGCCGCCGCGCGACTCGGCCGCGCCAAGGACGTACGGACTCCTCGCTGACGCCCCGCCGACCCGGCGTCCCGCGGGGCCGAGCCGCCACCGGGCCGCCCACCGCTCCCGCGCGGCCGGTCCGCCGCCGGGCCACCCACCGCCCTCGTGCGCCCCATCACTCCCGCGCGCCCCACCGCTCCCGCGCCGCCCTGCTCTCCTCTTGCGCCCCCTGGGGGATGATCGCACCGCACGCCACCCAGGCGTCCCCCGAGCACGGCACGAGAGGTTTCAGTGACACAGCACGCGATCCCGGACGTCAGCGCCGACGGCCAAGACCGCACCGGCTCCGGCCGCGCCCCGGCCACCTCCCAGGACCGGCGGGCCGCCCCCGGCGGGCCCCGCCCCGACTGGTGGCGCGAGTCCGTCGTCTACCAGGTGTACGTCCCCAGCTTCGCCGACGCCGACGGTGACGGCATGGGCGACCTCCGGGGCATCACCGACCGCCTCGGGCACGTGGCGGACCTCGGCGCGGACGCCGTCTGGCTCACCCCGTTCTACCCGTCCCCGCTCGCCGACGGCGGCTACGACGTCGCCGACTACCGGGGCGTCGACCCCCGCCACGGCACCCTGGACGACTTCCGCGCGCTCCTCGCCAGGGCCCGCGAACTGGGCCTCCGTACCCTCGTCGACATCGTCCCCAACCACTGCTCCGACCAGCACCCCTGGTTCCAGGAAGCACTCGCGGCGGCCCCCGGCTCCGCCGCCCGCGACCGGTTCATCTTCCGCGAGGGCACCGGCCCCGACGGCGCCCGGCCGCCCGCCGACTGGCAGTCCAAGTTCGGCGGCCCCGCCTGGACCCGCGTCCCGGACGGCCAGTGGTACATGCACATCTTCGCCTCCGAGCAGCCCGACCTGAACTGGGACAACCCCGAGGTCGCCGCCGACTTCGAGGACACCCTGCGGTTCTGGCTCGACCTCGGCGTCGACGGCTTCCGCGTCGACGTCGCGCACGGCCTGCGCAAGGACCTCGTACCACCGCTGCGCGACACCCACGGCGGCGACACCGCACCCCTCAACTCGCCGCCAGCGGGCCTCAACCACCCGTTCTGGGACCGCGACGAGGTCCACGACATATACCGCGTCTGGCGGAAGATCACCGACGCGTACGCCCCGCCCCGGATCATGGTCGCCGAAGCCGGTGTCAGCGCCGCGAGGCTGCCGCTCTACACCCGGCCCGACGAACTCCACCAGGCCTTCAACTTCTTCCACCTGCGCTGCCCGTGGGAGTCCGGCGCCTTCCGCGACGTCATCGACACCTCGCTCGCCGACGCGGCGACCACCGGCTCCCTGCCGACGTGGGTGCTCTCCAACCACGACGTCGTACGCCACCGCACCCGCTATGGCCTCCCCGAGGGCACCGACCTGCGGGCCTGGGTCACCGGCGACGGCCGCGAACCGGCGGTGGACGACACGCGCGGCCACCGGCGCGCCCGGGCCGCCGCGCTGCTGACCCTCGCGCTGCCCGGGACCACGTACCTCTACCAGGGCGAGGAACTGGGCCTGCCCGAGGTGGCCGACCTGCCGGCGGAGGCGCTGCGCGACCCGATGTGGGAGCGCACGGGCCACGGCCAGAAGGGCCGCGACGGCTGCCGGGTGCCGCTGCCGTGGACCAGGGAGGGTTCGTCGTACGGCTTCGGCGCGGGCGGCAGCTGGCTGCCGCAGCCCGACGGGTGGGGCGAACGCTCCGTCGAGGCGCAGACCGGCCGGGCCGGTTCGTTCCTGGAGCTGTACCGTACGGCGCTTTCGCTGCGCCGGGACTTCCTCGGCGACGAGCGCTTCACGTGGCTGCCGTCGGCCCCGGGCGAACTGGCCTTCCGGAAGGGCGCGGGCCTGGTGTGCCGGGTCAACCTCTCGGACCACCCCGTACCGCTGTCCGTACCGGACGGGGCGGAGCCCCTCCTGGCGAGCGACCCCCTGCCCGACGGCCACCTCCCGCCGGACACGGCGGTGTGGCTGCGGAGCGAGGCGGGGTGATGCGGGGTGACGCGGGGTGACCTCGGGGGCGGCCGGTCCGGCCGGCCGCCCCCCAGGGGTCACCCGGTGATGATCGCCGGATCGCTCACGCCCGGCTCGCCGGTCTCGACATGGCCGGCGAGGCGCCGCAGGAACGCCGGGTCGGTGTCGGCCGTCACGGACACGTCGTACCACCGCTCGCCGTGCCGCGTGTCGACGGTGTGCACCACGTGACCGCCCGCGCGCACCCTCACCGTCTCGCTCTTCCCGCCGTACGCGTCGGTGAGGGTCAGCCGGCAGTCGCGCGTGCCCGCGTTCCGCAGGGTCAGCTCGACCCGGCCCCGGTGCCCGTCGTGCCGGGCCGTCACCTCGGGGCCCGCCACCGTGCCCGAGCCCTTGAAGGTCCGCAGGAACCCGTTCGGCCCGAAGACCGAGAGGTCGTACGCGCCCTTCGAATACGCGGTGTTCCAGGTGTCGGAGAGCTGCTGGTCCGCCCCCGCCGTGTACGTCCACGGCCCGTCCGTACGGTTCGCCGAAGTGACCGTGAAGGCCGCCCCCGCCTCCTCCCCGCCGCTGAAGGTGAGCGTGAACCGCCCGGTCGCGGGGGTCGCGGACCCGTCCGCGAACGGGGCGTACGGCAGCGGGCGCGTCGGCCTCGACCCCTTCTCCTGCTTGGGCAGGACGGGACGGTCCGGCGGCACGGGTACGTAACTGGGGTGCCGCTCCTGGTCCGGCGGCTCGTACCCGTCCGTGCCGGGCAGGCGCGCGGGCCGCGTGTTCTTGAGCGAGAAGTCGAAGGCGGACGTGAGGTCGCCGCAGATCGCCCGCCGCCAGGGCGAGATGTTCGGCTCAAAGACCCCGAAGCGGCGCTCCATGAACCGGATGATCGACGTGTGGTCGAAGACCTCCGAGCACACGTACCCGCCGGTGCTCCACGGCGACACGACCAGCATCGGCACCCGCTGCCCGAGACCGTACGGTCCGGCGGCGTGGCGGCTGTCGCCCGGGAAGTGGTCGAGGGTGGTGTCGACCGTCGACCGGCCCTGCGCTGCCGAGGCGGGCGGGAACGGCGGGACGGCGTGGTCGAAGTAGCCGTCGTTCTCGTCGTACGTGATGAACAGCGCGGTCCTGCTCCACACCTCCGGGTTGGAGGTGAGCGCGTCGAGCACCTGCGAGATGTACCAGGCGCCGTAGTTGGCGGGCCAGTTGGGGTGCTCGGAGAACGCCTCGGGCGCCGCGATCCAGGAGACGCGCGGCAGCCGGTCCGCCTTGACGTCCGCCCGCAGGATGTCGAAGAACCCGTCGCCGGCCTTCGCGTTCGTGCCCGTCCGCGCCTTGTCGTACAGCGGGTCCCCGGGCTTCGCGTCGCGGTACTGGTTGAAGTAGAGCAGCGAGTTGTCGCCGTAGTTGCCCCGGTAGGCGTCGTCGATCCAGCCCCAGCTCCCGGCCGCGTCCAGGCCGTCCCCGATGTCCTGGTAGATCTTCCAGGAGATCCTGGCCTTCTCCAGCCGCTCCGGGTACGTCGTCCAGTCGTACCCCAGCTCGTCGTTGCCGAGCACGGGCCCGCCGCCCTTGCCGTCGTTCCCGACGTGGCCGGTCCACATGTAGTACCGGTTGGGGTCGGTGGCCCCGATGAACGAGCAGTGGTACGCGTCGCACACCGTGAACGCATCCGCGAGCCCGTAGTGGAACGGGATGTCCTCACGCGTCAGGTGCGCCATCGTGCCCGCGGACTTGGCGGGGATCCACTGGTCGTACCGGCCCTGGTTCCAGGCCTGGTGGCCGCCCGCCCAGTCGTGGTCGAGCCCCTCGATGAACTGCATGCCGAGGTCCTCGGCGTCCGGGTGGTACGGCAGGACCTCCCTCGTCCCGTCGGACTGGTGCCAGACGGACTTCCCGCCGACCGGGGTGACGGGGCGGGGGTCGCCGAAGCCGCGGACACCGCGCAGCGAGCCGAAGTAGTGGTCGAACGAACGGTTCTCCTGCATCAGTACGACGATGTGCTCGACATCCTCGATGGTGCCGGAGCGACGGCTGGCCGGGATGGCCGCGGCCCGGTCGATGCTGTTCGACAGGCCGGAGAAGCCCGCGGTCGCGCCGGCGACCTGGAGGAAACGACGCCGATTGAGTTCAGGCATGTGTTCAGTGACCTCGTGGGTGTCTTGGGGGGTGAGGCGAACCGGGCGGGGAGAAGGTCTCCAGGCCAGCGACCCAAAGGGACGGGGCGGTGTCGCCCGTGTGTCCGGACGATGCGCACCTGGGGAACACGGGGCGTGGGAGGCCGCCGGTCCTGGCCGGTCCCCGCCGCGAAAAACACTTGGCGCTCGTCCGGGCATGGGCGTTACGTTGGGTCCGTTCGTTCCGTGAGCTGTGTGAACCAGGAGGTGTGACCGATGGTTGCCGTCGAGATGGGCGCTGCCCGCATCCAGCAGATGTGTGTCACAGACACTCCTGTGGCCCGCGGCTGACCTGACCTCCGCGTCGCTTTCGCCGATCCGGAGCTTCCGCGCCCGAGGCGCGTGCCGGGGCCACCCTTGTGAAGGGTTTCCCTTGTCTTTCTCTTTTGCGTCTTCCGCCTCCCCCGAGGTTTCTGCCTCCCCCGAGGCTTCTCCGTCGCACCCGCTCGCCCCCTACGGCTGGGACGCGGGCTGGGAGGCGGAGTTCACCCCGTACGCCGAGCGGGGCCTGGTGCCCGGCCGGGTCGTACGCGTCGACCGCGGCCTGTGTGACGTCGTGACGCCGGCCGGTCCGGTCCGGGCGGACACCGAGTACGTCGTACCGCGCGATCCGATGCGCGTCGTGTGCACCGGTGACTGGGTCGCCCTCGACGCGGGCGGTGACCCCCGGTTCGTCCGGACGCTGCTGCCCCGGCGGACCGCGTTCGTACGGTCCACCTCGTCGAAGCGTTCCGAGGGCCAGGTCCTCGCCACCAACGTCGACCACATCGTGATCTGCGTGTCGCTCGCGGCGGAGCTGGACCTCGGGCGCGTCGAGCGCTTCCTCGCCCTCGCGATGTCCAGCTCCACCGGCGCGGCGCTGCTGCGGGAGAACGCTCCCGCGAGGGAGAGCGGGGCCGCCGGGGAGCGCGAGGCCGCGCCGCTGGTCGTCCTCACCAAGGCCGATCTGGTGGCGGACCCCGCCGTACTCGCCCATCTCGTCAAGGACGTCGAGTCCGCCGCGCCCGGCGTGCCGGTGCTCGCCGTCAGCGCGGAGACGGGGGAGGGGGTGGACGTGCTCTCGGCCGTCGTGTCGGACGGTACGAGTGTGCTGCTCGGCGTCTCCGGCGCCGGGAAGTCCACCCTCGCCAACGCGCTCTTCGGCGGGCCGCTGATGGAGGTGCAGGCCATCCGTGACGTCGACGGGAAGGGCCGGCACACCACCACGACCCGCAACCTCATCGTGCTGCCCTCGGGGGGCGTGCTGATCGACACCCCCGGGCTGCGGGGGGTCGGGCTGTGGGACGCGGAGAACGGGGTCGGACAGGTCTTCTCGGAGATCGAGTCGCTGGCCGGCGGGTGCCGCTTCCACGACTGCGCGCACGGCGCGGAGCCGGGGTGCGCGGTGCTCGCCGCCGTGGCGGACGGTTCGCTCTCCGACCGGCGGCTGGAGAGCTATCGCAAGCTGCTGCGCGAGAACAAGCGGATCGTCGCCAAGACGGACGCGCGGCTCCGGGCCGAGATCCGGCGCGACTGGAAGCGCATGGGCGCGGAGGGGCGGGCGGCGATGGACGCGAAGCGGGGGAAGTTCCGGTAGGCGGCGCCGGGCGAGGGTGAGGGGGCCGGTCCGCCGGCCCCCTCACCCGGCTCACTCCAGGCCCCAGCTGTGGATCTTCCGCGGGTGGATACGGATCAGCTCCTCGCTGAAGTGCGGACCGAGGTCGTGCGGGCCGGTCAGCAGCTCGGCCTCACCCCGGATGTCCACCCCGCGCACCTTCCACGGCGTGACGCTCACGATGTCGTCGACGACCAGCGCGACCTTGGGGTGGGTGAGGAGGTTCCGCCACTTCTTGGTGGTGCCGAGGGCGTAACCGCCGATGAGGATCGTCCCGTCGTCCTGCGGGTGGAAGCCGACCGGGTTGGCCTGCGGCTGCCCCTTGGGGTCGACGGTGGCCATGCGCCCCAGCCGCTGGGTCCTGAGGTACGCGCGCTCGGCGTCACTGAATTCGGTCATGCCCCAGCCTCACACGCGGGCGGCGCTCCGGTCGCGGCTCAGCCCCACGGACGGCGCTCCGGGGTCGCGGCTCAGCCCAGGATGAGTGCGCCCAGCCAGGCGCCCACCACCAGCAGGCACGCGAACAACTCCACCAGCAGGGGGTATCCGGCGGTGCGCATGACCGTACGGGTGGAGGCCCAGCCGTCCCGGTGACTGCCGAGCCGGATCCGCTCGGCGCCGTAGATGCCCCCGACAAACCCCAGGATCCCGCCCAGGACCGGTACGACGAAGAAGGCGACGATCGCGGTCGTGCCGCCCACCAGCAGGGTGCGCCGGGGTGCCCCGGTCCTGGTTCTCCGGCGGGAGGGCAGCAGCGGTCTGAGCGCCTGGTTGAGCAGCAGCAGGGCCGTGGCGCCGATCAGGACGACCCAGGCGGCGCGGGACGTGTCCGCCAGCGCCCACCACAGGACGGCGGCCCAGACGATGGCCTGACCCGGCACACCCGGGACCAGCACGCCGAACAGGCCGAGGACCATGACAAGGCCCACCAGCACCAGCTGCCACACGTCCATCTGCCCAGCGTGCCGGAACGGGGGCGGTCCCGCAGGTCGCGGAGGGGGCGTGGCGCGGCGGGCGTGCCGGGCCCGTGGACCGGGTCCGTGGACCCGGCCTGTGGACCCGGCTCAGCGCCGGGGCTCCCGCGCCACCCAGCCCTTCTCGTACGCGTGCCAGCCGAGCTGCAACCGGGTGGTCACCCCGCTCAGCTCCATCAGCCCCTTCACCCGGCGCTGTACGGTCCGCAGCCCCAGGTCCAGCTGTTTCGCGACGCTCGCGTCGGTCATCCCGGCGAGCAGCAGCGACAGTACCTCCAGGTCGGTGGAGTCGGGGCCGGGCAGAGCGTCCTCCAGGATCTCGGCGCTGCCGGTGTTGCCGTCGCCGTTGCCCTTGCCGTCGCCGGAGCCGAGCCGCAGGGGCAGGGCATCGCGCCACACCGCCTCGAACAGGCCCAGCAGCGACTCCAGCAGTCCACTGGCGTGGACGACCAGGGCGGCGGGCTCCGCGCCCCGCCCGGTGAGCGGCACCATGGCCAGACCGCGGTCGGCGACCACGAGCTTGGTGGGGACCCGTTCGATGACGCGGACCTGCTCGTCGCGGCCGAGGGCGGCGGACAGTTCGCTGATGCCGGCGGGCAGGGCGAGCACCTCGCGCTCGATCACGACGCGGTACGCGACCCCGCGTCGCGCCGCCCGTTCCTCGGCCTCGTTGTCCATGCCCGTCACGGCGACGGGCTTGCCGGTGACCAGGGCGCAGACCTCCGCGGTGGCGCCGAGCTGCAACTGCACGAACCGGTGGGCGACGGCGCTCGCGCCCGTCACCACCTCCACGAGGTCGTGCACGGCGGGTTCCCTGGCCTCGGCGCGGTACTCCTCGGCGAGGAGCACGGCGGCCAGCTCGGCCTGTTCCAGCTCGTGGCGGTGCTGGGTGAGGAGCGCGCCCAGCGCGACGGCGGGGGGAGCGGCGACCCAGCGTCCCGTACGGGCGGAGGACTGGGCGGCCAGTCCCTGGCGCTCCAGGCGGCGCAGGGCCCGTTCCGTGTCCGCCTCGGGCAGGGCGAGACGGTGGGCCAGGTCCGAGACGTCCGCGGCGCCGATGGCCACGAGCGCGCGGTACGCGGACTCCTGTCTCTCGTCAAGACCTATCGCTCCCAGCACCCTGCACCGTCCTCACCACACACCGCCGTACTCCTGGGCGCCCCTGGGAGCCCCTGGGAGACCCGAGGGACCAACCCGGATCAACCACCGGGAGCATCCTGTTTCCGCCGTGATCCGTGGCGGAAACCAGCCACGGCGTAAACCCGCCGCCCCCATCATCCCCTTTCGGCCGCGTGCTCTGCGAAGGTGGCGCCATCACAGCAGCAACAGACCCCGGTCACCTGCCCCTTGGGCAGCCTGACCTGGATTTGCTCGGGGAGGGTGATGCCCCCGGTCTCCGCGCCGGCGCATCTGCCCCGCGCTGACACTGTGAACGTCTGCCGGGCGTCCTTCCCGTGGGGGGTGGGGCCGCCCGGCGGACTTAATTTTTCCGGTCGCCCCGTTTTCTCCTCCCCGTCGCGGTCGAAGATAGGGGCATGAGCGAGCAGGGGGAGCGGCCGGACGCCGACGACTGGTGGAACCGTCTGTACGACGAGTCCGCGCAGGACATGGGTACGGGGGACCCACTCGACGCCCACTTCGCCTCGGCGGTGGACGCGGTGGCGTCCCCGGAGACGCAGCGCCCGCGGGCGTGGTGGGAACAACAACCCCCACGCCCCACCCCGGCGAATGCGTCCCCACCGGCCCCTCACCCCCACCCAACCAACACCCCACCACCCCCAGGAGCCCCCTGGCCGTCATCCCCGGCCCACCCGACGCGGGCCGACCCAGCCCCCGACGACGGTGGAACCACACCCCGGGAGCGCCCGACAGCGGTCCCGGCAGAGTCCAGGCAGCCCGAGCCGTCGTCCCCAGAGCCCCCGGACACGATCCGCCCCGAACCCGATCCTCCCGAGGCCCCGGCGCGGCAGGGGAAGCCCGGACGGGCTTGGACCTCACCTGCGGTGCCGCCCGACGCAAGCCGCGCAGACTCCGAGTCCCCTCGGTCCCCGGCCCGGCAGTGGTCGGACGCGATTCCGGAGGCGTCCGGGCTCCCTCGGGCATCGTCCCCAGAGCCGCCCGGCTCGGCTCCGGTGCGCCCGGAAGCGGACGGACCTGCCTGGGCCTCGCCTTCGGTGCGTCCGGATGAGGTGCCCGCAGAGCCCGAGCCTCCTGGCACCTCGTCCCGCGAGCAGCTGGACGCGGCCCCAGCGGCGCCCGAAACTCGTCCCACTCCGGCCTCGCCGCGCCCGGACAGCGCACGGGCAGAGCCCGAACCGCCCCGGCCCCCGGCCCTGGGGCGGCCGGACCTGGTGTGGGCGGAGCCCGAACCTTCTGGGCCCCCGGCGCGGCCGGGAGAGCCTGGCCCGACCTGGGCCTCACCTGCGGCGCGGCCCGGCGCGGGCGGTGCGGAGTCCGAGTCCCCTGGGGCCTCGGACTCTGAGCCGGCTGGTTCGGTTCCGGCGGGGTCGGAACCTCCTCGTACTCAGGCTCCGGCCTCGGAGCGACCGGACGGCGCAGGGGCAGAGCCCGAACCTTCTGGGGCCCCGGCGCGGCCGGGAGCGTCCGGCGCGGCTTGGGCCCCGCCTGTGGCGGGGAGTGACACGGGTCGGGCGGAGCCCGAACCCGCCGGGCCCTCGGCGCAGGAGTGGTCCGACGTGGTTCCGGCGGAGCCAGGGCCGCCTCGGGCCTCGGCCCCGGAACGTCCGGGTGCCGTTCGGGCGGAGCCCGGGGGGCCTTGGGCCTCGGCCCCGGAGCGTTCGGACACCGTTCAGGTGGGGCCGGGGCCGTCCGGGGCCTCGGCCTGGGAGTGGTCCGACGCGGTTCCGGCGGAGCCCGGGGCGCCCGGGGCGTCGGCTTCGGAGCCGTCCGGTTCGGCTCCTGCGGCTTCCGTACGGCCGGATGTGGTTCCGGCGGAGCCCGAGTCATCGGCTGTCTCCGCCGCCGACTCCTCGGCAGGGGCGCTGCCTCCGGGCCACCGGCCCAGGACCGCGGCAGTCGGGGCGCCTACCTCGCCGGGGCTGGGCGATGCGGACGCCGAGGCGTCGGACGGTGCCGACCGGGCCGTGCCGGGCCCGGACGCCCGTAGCGATGACGGAGAGGGTGAGGGCGCTTGGGCGGGCGGCGGACTGCCGTCCGCCAGGAATCCGCAGGCCGTGCCGGGAGCCGCGTGGGGGCCGGCCGCTCCGGCCGGGGAGTCCTTCGACGACGAGAAAGGCGTGAGTCCACCCCCGAGGCCCTCGGACCCACCCGTGGCCCCCCGCAGGCCCCCGGGACCGCCTGTCCCGCACCTGACTAACCCCGCGCCCTCAGCGCCGCCCACGCCGCCCACACCGGCCAACCGCAGGGCCCCTGCGCCCCCTGCGCCGCCTGTGATCCCCCCTGCGCCCTCTGAGTCGCCCACGCCGCGCGTGATCCAACCTGCGCCCCTGGGGCAGCCGGAGCCGCCCGTGGTCGACCGAGGGCCCTCCGGGCCGCCCGCCCCGCCTGTGATCCCCCTTGCCTCCTCGGGGCCGCCAGCCCCGCCCGTGGTCGACCGTGGGCCCTCGGCGCCACCCGCGCCGCCCGTGGTCAACCACAGGCCCGCGGGGCCGCCCGCACCGCCCGCAGTTCACGCCACGCCCCCGGCGCCACCCGGCGCCCCCGTGCCCCCAGGGCCAACCGCACCGCCCGCAGTTCACCCCGCGCCCCCGGGGCCGCCCGCCCCCTCCACCCCGCCCCTGATCCAGCCCGCGCCCCCGGCGCCCCCAGGCGCCCCCGCGCCCCCGCCCCCCGGCAGCGACCCCCGCCTCCCCGCCCACGACGGCCCCGGGGCGCCCGGGCCGGCCGTGGGGTGGGGGGAGGGCGGGCCCCGGGCCGAGGACGGGGCGTCCGTGGTGGCGCTCGCCGCTGCCGGGCGGGACCGTGCCGAGGACTTTCCCGCCCCCGCGCGGCCCGGCGTCGCCCATCTCGGTGGGGGGCCGCCCACCTACGACCCCGAGCCCACCGCCCTGCCCCCCGCCCACGCCGACCGCCTCGGCGAGCTCGTCGCCGACACCGTGCTCGACGGCGCCCGCTACGGGACGTACACGCTGCGCGCCGCCTCCGTACGCGGCGATTCCGGGCGCTACCGGGGCGAACCCCGCCGCGACACGCTCCTCACCGCCCGCTTCGGCGAGGGCGACGCCGCGCTCATCCTCGTCGCCGTCGCCACCGGCGTCCGCGCCACCGAGGGCGCCCACCTCGCCGCCGCCGACGCCTGTCACTGGATCGGCGGTGCCGTCGGCCGCAGTCACAGCCGGCTCTCCGACGACATAAGGGCCGGCCGCAGGGGCGACCTCAAGGCCGGACTGCAACGGCTCACCGACCGCGGCTACGGCAAGCTCCGCGCCCGCGCCACCGAGCTGGGCCTCCCGCCCGACGCGTACACCGCGAGCCTGCGCTGCCTGCTGCTCTCCGCCGACCCCGGCTGCCGTACCCGCGTCTTCTTCGGAGTCGGCGGCGGCGGCCTCTTCCGTCTCAGGGACGGCGCCTGGCAGGACCTGGAACCCGCGGTCCCCGACCCCGCCGCCCTCACCGGCGACCCCGTCGTCGGCTTCGGCTCCCGGCCCCCCGAGACCCCCCGCCGCGACCGGCTGACCGTGGACCTCGGCATCCCGACACCCCCCGCCCCGTACGTCGAGGAGCCGGTGCCCCCGCAGGCCGAACCGTTCCGCTTCCGGGCCTCCGTCGCCCTCCCGGGCGACACCCTCCTCCTGTGCAGCCCCGGCCTCGCCGAACCGCTGCGCGGCGTCCCGGCCCTCGCGGCCGAGCTGGCCGACCGCTGGAGTTCCGACGAACCGCCAGGTTTGGCGTCCTATCTCGCGGACACCCAACTCAGGGTCAAGGGCTACGCGGACGACCGCACGGCCGTCGCCGTCTGGGAGGCGTAACCCCGCCCGGCGTGGGTTGATGGACCCAGGGCGGCGGCCGGACACCGGCGACCGGAGACGAGAGAGGGCACCTTCCCATGGCCAAGCAGAACGTGGCGGAGCAGTTCGTCGACATCCTCGCCAGGGCCGGTGTCCAGCGGATGTACGGAGTCGTCGGCGACAGCCTCAACCCCGTCGTCGACGCCATCCGCCGCAACTCCGCCATCGAATGGGTGCAGGTCAGGCACGAGGAGACGGCCGCCTTCGCGGCCGGCGCCGAGGCCCAGATCACCGGCAGGCTCGCCGCCTGCGCCGGCTCCTGCGGCCCCGGCAACCTGCACCTCATCAACGGCCTGTACGACGCGCACCGCTCCATGGCCCCCGTCCTCGCCCTCGCCTCGCACATCCCCTCCAGCGAGATCGGCCTCGGCTACTTCCAGGAGACCCACCCCGACCAGCTGTTCCGGGAGTGCAGTCACTACAGCGAAATGATCTCCAACCCGAAGCAGATGCCCCGCCTCCTCCAGACCGCGATCCAGCACGCGATCGGCCAGGGCGGGGTCAGCGTCGTCACCCTCCCGGGCGACATCGCCGACGCGCCCGCCCCCGAACGGGCGGTCGAGCACGCGCTGGTCACCTCCATCCCCTCCGTACGCCCCGCCGACGCCGAGATCGACAAGCTCGCCCGCCTGATCGACGAGGCGAAGCGCGTCACCCTCTTCTGCGGCAGCGGCACGGCCGGCGCCCACGCCGAGGTCATGGAGTTCGCCGAACGCGTCAAGTCCCCGGTCGGCCACGCCCTGCGCGGCAAGGAGTGGATCCAGTACGACAACCCGTACGACGTCGGGATGAGCGGGCTCCTCGGCTACGGCGCCGCCTACGAGGCCACCCACGAGTGCGACCTGCTGATCCTGCTCGGCACGGACTTCCCGTACAACGCCTTCCTCCCCGACGACGTCAAGATCGCCCAGGTCGACGTGCGGCCGGAGCACCTCGGCCGCCGCTCCAAGCTGGACCTCGCGGTGTGGGGCGACGTGCGCGAGACGCTGCGGTGCCTGACCCCCCGGGTGAAGGTGAAGACGGACCGCAAGTTCCTCGACAAGATGCTGAAGAAGCACTCGGACGCCCTCGAAGGCGTGGTCAAGGCCTACACCCGCAACGTCCAGAAGCACACGCCGATCCACCCCGAGTACGTCGCGTCCGTCCTGGACGAACTGGCCGATGACGACGCCGTCTTCACCGTCGACACCGGCATGAACAACGTCTGGGCCGCCCGCTACCTCACCCCCAACGGCCGCCGCCGCGTGATCGGTTCGTTCAGCCACGGCTCGATGGCCAACGCCCTGCCGCAGGCGATCGGCGCGCAGTTCACCGACCGGGGACGCCAGGTCGTCGCCATGTCGGGCGACGGCGGATTCTCCATGCTGATGGGCGACTTCCTCACCCTCGTGCAGTACGACCTGCCGGTGAAGATCGTCCTGTTCAACAACTCGGCCCTCGGCATGGTGGAGTTGGAGATGATGGTGGCGGGACTGCCGTCGTACGGCACCACCAACCACAACCCCGACTTCGCGGCGATCGCGCGGGCGGCCGGTGCCTTCGGCGTACGGGTCGAGAAGCCCCGCCAGCTCGGCGCCGCGCTCAAGGAGGCCTTCAAGCACAAGGGCCCCGCGCTGGTCGACGTGGTGACCGACCCGAACGCGCTCTCCATCCCGCCCAAGATCAAGGCGGACATGGTCACGGGCTTCGCGCTCTCGGCGAGCAAGGTCGTGCTGGACGGCGGGGTGGGGCGCATGGTCCAGATGGCGCGCTCCAACCTCCGGAACGTGCCCCGTCCCTGATTCCGTGCGCCCCCGGGATGCGGATCTGAATGCGTGAGCGGTCCCGTGTCGGGCATGCATCTCCTGTAGATATCGAGACAGGAGTAGAAGCCGGTACGAGCGGGGGGACAGAAGGATGGCTGGATTGCGGCGCCGAATGGGAGGCGCCGATCTCGCGGCCGTCCCGGAGGTGCGTCACGCCTTACGGGAGATGCTGAGACATTGGCAGGAGAGGGACTGCGCGGAGGTGGCGGAGCTGCTCATCAGTGAGCTGGTCACCAACGCGCTGGTGCACACGGAGCGGGGCGCGGTCGTCACGGCGACCGTCGCGGACTCCCGACTGCGCGTGGAGGTGCGGGACTTCGCCGCGCCACCCGCCGGCCCACCCCTGGCGCCGGTGCGCGCCGCCGACGACGCCACGCACGGCAGGGGGCTCGCGCTGGTGCGCAGTCTCGCGGACGACTGGGGGATACGGACGAGGCCACTGGGAAAGGTGGTCTGGTTCGAGATGAACGGCGAGGCCGCCGCCTGAGCCCGCGAGGGGCGCGCACACACCGAGCCGTACGGCCAACAGGCGCAGTGGGCGCGGCGGGTGCGGTGGCCGCAAACGCCGGACCGGCGTGACGGTTGTCCCGCCACACCGGTCCGTTGGGTGCGAATCTCCCGCGCGAGCCGCGAAATCCGCGAGCCGCGTGTACAGAACCTCAGCCTCAGTCTGAGCCTGAACCTCAGCCGAACTGCTGCTCCAGGTCCTTGAGCTTGCGCTCCAGGGAGTCGAGCCGTGGCAATGCCTGGGTGTCGTCCTCCGCGGTGAGGTCGACGGTACGGGGGGCTTCACTGCCCGTCGCGGGCTGAAGGGAGAGCCGGGAGTGATAGGGCAGTTGTCCCGGCTCGGGTATGGCAGGCTCCGCGGCGGCCTCGACGGCCGGCACGGACCCTCCTGGCGCGGTCACGGCGGGCAGCGGGATCTGGCGGCCGCCGCCGCGTCCCCGGCCCCAGGCGCGGTGCTGCCGGTTGAGCGCCTTGATCTGCGCCCGGTCCAGCTTCTGCTGCTCCCGCCTGCGGTGCCGGTTCTGCTCCTTCGTCCGCTTGTCCTCACGGACCTCCTCGACCGCCTCGTCCAGGGTGCGGACGCCTTCGAGCAGCATCAGCGACCAGGCGCCGAACGTCTCGCGGGGCGCGCGCAGCCACCGTACGATCCGGATCTGCGGCAGCGGGCGGGGCACGAGGCCCTGCTCGCGCAGCGCCGCACGGCGGGTCTGCTTCAGCGCGCGGTCGAAGAGCACCGCGGCCGAGAGGGACATGCCGGCGAAGAACTGGGGCGCACCCGCGTGGCCGAGGCCCCGGGGAGCGTGGACCCAGTTGAACCACGCGGCGGCGCCGGCGAACAGCCACACCAGCAGCCGTGAACCGAGAGCGGCGTCACCGTGGCTGGCCTCGCGCACGGCCAGGACGGAGCAGAACATCGCCGCGCCGTCGAGGCCGAACGGGACGAGGTACTCCCAGCCGCCGGTCAGGTTGAGGTTCTCCTGGCCGAAGCCGACCAGGCCGTGGAAGGAGAGCGCCGCGGCGACCGCGGCGCAGCAGAAGAGCAGGGCGTACGAGGCGGTTCCGTAGATCGCTTCCTTGCGCCTGCGGCGCTCCTCGGTGCGTTCCCAGGAGTCCTCGGTCGCGGTCTTCTCACCGGCGCGCTTGCCGCGCGCGAGGATCGCCACCGCCACCAGGATTCCGACGAGCAGCACGCCGCCGGGGAGCAGCCAGTCCAGCGATATGTCGGTCAGTCGCATGCGGTGTTCCTTGCATCGCAGTAGGGCGTATCGGGCGCCATATTGGCGGAAGTGCGGTGTCCCTCAGGGGGTTTTGGGCCAAGACAACGCCAACGAGGCGGAGAGGCGCACAAATAGGCACGCTCGGCTCGAACTGCCGTGCGCAAAGCGGCTGTCATGTCCGATTAATATCACCCCTGCGGGTGGCGTGGAGCCGCCGGGTGACGGGCAGTCAGGCGAGGACCGCCGGAGTGCGAGGTCAGAGCCGGATCAGACGTTCGCGGTCAATTTACCGACACGGTCGGCGTCACACGTACGCGGGCAGGTGACACACGTGTCATCGGGACGCAGTGTGTAGTAGAGGCAGCAGCTCGCCCGGTCGCGGGTGGCGAGGGCCGCGCCGTCGGGTCCCGTCAGCTCACGGAAGCCCGCGGCGCCCACGTACGGACCCGTCGTGCCCGGCAGCAGCAGCTCCAGCTCGGCCATCGCCCGGTGCTCCTCGCCCAGCAGGTGGGCGACGTACCAGAGGCCCTCGACGATCTCGTCGGTCGCCATGCCCCACAGCGCCCGCCGCCCCCGCCGCATCCGGGGGGCGAAGCCCTCCAGCACCGGCCCGAGGTGTTCCGCGACCGCCGCGCGCACCTCGCCGCGCAGCGCCTCCTCGTCCGGCACGACCCGGGCGTCCGGGTGCCCGGCGGCGGGGTCGTCCGGCAGGCAGGCGAAGGACCCGGTCCGTACGGCCATCCTGCCCCGCACCCGCTGGAAGGCGACGTCCGCCACGGGCACCCGCGGCACCCGCCGGTGCAGGAACCACGGCAGCGTGACCAGGAGGCAGGCGGGCCAGGCGTAGCGGTGCAGCGCGAAGCTCGCCACCACGTCGGGGCGGGCCGGCCGCCCGTAGTCCCGCAGGATCTGCGCCTCGTCCCAGCCGAGGAACGTGTCGAGGGCGGCGCCCCCGGCGGCGAGGCCGGCCGCGCTCACCCAGCCGCCGTCGTGCGGCAGCTCCCCGCCGGCCGCGATCTCGTCGACGCGCAGCGCGGGGAAGACCTCGGTCAGCCGGGCGTAGGCGTCCGTGACCGGCGAGGCCGGGAAGCGGGGCAGCAGGGCGGGAAGGGTCATGCAGGGGACCACCGAATCGCGATCGTTTGCAGGTAAGCCTTACCTTACCCGACACGTCCGCTCTTTGAACTGCGGCCCGGCCCGCCTATCGTGCAGGGAGGAGCGGAGGTGGGACCGGGTGGAGCGAAGCCTGGAACAGGACGGCGGGCGGGAGAGGACCGCGCCCCCGCCGTACGCCTCCGCGCGCCCCGACCGGGTGCCGAAGCAGTCGCGTACGTCACCGGAGGACCGGGAGCACACGTACAGCGGCCCCGAACCGTCCGTGCCCCGGCCGGTACGGCGCCATTCCGTACGGGGCCAGATCCTCGACGCGCTGCGCTCCGCGCTCGTGAGTGGCGACCTGGTACCCGGCGAGGTCTACTCGGCCCCCGCCCTCGGCGAGCGGTACGGCGTGTCCGCGACCCCCGTCCGCGAGGCGATGCAGCAGCTGGCGCGGGAGGGCGCGGTCGAGGTCGTCCTGAACCGCGGCTTCCGGGTCGCCGAGCGCGGCGCCGCCGAACTCGCCGAACTGGCGGAGGTACGGGCCCTGATCGAGGTGCCGGTCATGCTCCGGCTGGCCCGTACCGTACCGGCCGAGCGCTGGGCCGAACTGCGGCCGCTGGCCGAGGCGACGGGTGCGGCCGCCGCCTCCGGCGACCACGCCGCCTACGCGGACCGTGACCGCGCCTTCCACCGCGCGGTGCTCTCCCTCGCGGGGAACCAGCAGCTGGTCGCGGTCGCGGACGACCTGCACCGCCGCTCGCAGTGGCCCCTGGTCAGCGCCCCGGCCGTGCGCCGCGCCGACCTCGTCGCCGACGCGGCGGAACACACCGCGCTGCTCGACGCCCTGGCCGCCGCGGACCTGGCCCTGGTGCAGTCACTCGTACGGGACCACTTCAGGGGCGCGTAGCGGCCGCGCTCCTGGACGCACGGCCGCCACCTGTCTCCACCCTCAGCCTCGTCCCGCCCGCCCCGCCGCCACCGAGGCGGTCAGCAGCTCCGCGTCGAACAGGGAGGCGTCCGCGAGCCGGCTGGCGGAGGCGTACGCGTTCATCATGACCTTCGTGGTCCGCAGCGCCGACGCGGATCTGCGCACCAGCGGCCTGGTCCACGCGCTGATGGCGTCCTCCAGCTCCTCCTCGGGAACGACTTTGTGAAGCAGGGACAGGTCGGCGGCCCTGGCGGCGTCGAAGTTCTCGCCGGTCATGATGAGTTCACGGATCCGGGCGGCGCCGGACTCCTGGATGAGCCGGGGCAGCGAGCCGCCCCACGCGGGGGGCATGCCGAGCGCCAACTCGGGGAGCCGAAAACGGCAGTTGTCCGCGCCGGCCCGCAGATCGCAGTAGACCGCGAGCGCCACCCCCGCGCCGATCACCCCGCCGTGCAGCCGGGCGACGGTGACCGCGTCGGACGTCGCGAGGGCGTCGCAGACCCGGCGGGCCTTGGTGCCGAGGGTGCGCAACGCGACCCCGCTGGGGTCCGTACGGAGGAACTCGGCGAACTCCCGCCGGTCACCGCCCACGCAGAAGTCGTCCCCGGCACCCGACAGGATGAGCACGCGAATGCCGGGGTCGTCGTGCACGGTGTCCAGAACGGCGAGAAGCTCGTCCAGCATCAGCCCGGAAATGGCGTTCCCGGTCTCGGGGCTGTTCAACTGGACCTTCAGCAGCGGCCCTTCGTGCCGTACACGCAGAACCTTGAAAGCATCCACCACGCTGTTCCTCGTTTGTCGTCCGCTGTCGCGCGGGCTCTTCTCGATGGGGGACGGAGTCGCGGTCGCCGACAACGCGTCAGCCCGCGACAACTCCCAGTGAGGCGATGCGCCGGAATCCCACCCGGGGAGCCCAGACCGGCGGTGAACTGACGCGCAGGGACGGCATCCGCCTGAGCAGCGTGCTCAGTACCGTCGTCGCCTCCAGCCGGGCCAGCGGGGCGCCCAGGCAGTAGTGGATTCCGCCGCTGAAACTCAAATGCGTCGCGCGGCGGCGGATGTTGAAGACGTCCGGCTCGGAGTGCTGGGCCGGGTCGTGGTTGGCGGCGCCGATCATGAGGTGGACCATCTGGTCCTTGGACACCGGCACCCCGCCGAGGGTGGTGTCCTCGCCGGCGACCCGGCTGATGATGTGGTTCGGGGAGTCGTACCGCAGGACCTCCTCGACCGCGTCGGGGAGGTGCTGGGGGTGCGCGCGCAGCCACTCCAGCTGGAGGGGGTGCTCCAGGAGCAGCCACACCATGGTGGAGATCAGGGTCGACGTGGTCTCCGGCGCGGCCAGCACGACCAGGAGAGCGAGGAGGTAGACGGCCTCGTCCGCCTTCGCCGGGTCGGACTCGATCCCGTCCCACGTCCTGAGCCACGTGGAGATCGGGTCGTCCCCGGGCTCCGCACGCCGCTTGGCCACCAGCTCGATGAAGTACTCCTGGAGCCGGAGGGTCGCGGTGTCGGACAGCGCGAGCTGACTCGGCGAGGGCAGCAGCTCCTGCGCGAACACCTGGTGATGCGTCAGATCACGCATCAGCGCGTAGTCCTCGATCGGCAGACCGAGCCATTCGCAAATGGTGAGGGAGGGCAGTTCCTCGCTGATCAGAGAGCTGAAATCGGCCTCGCCGTTCTCCCGCAGTTCTTCGGCCAGCCGGTCGAAAAGCCGTTCCGTCGTCCTCTCGACCGAATCCTTGGTGGCTTCCAGGGAACTGCGGTCGAAAAGATTGCCGATCGACTGGCGCACCCGGGTGTGATGCGGCGGGTTGAGTGCGGGCAGAGTCCTGCCCATTTCCCGCGAAGAAATGGAATTCCAGCGGGTTTTCTCGCCCTGGCGTAGCCGCCAGGCGCTATCGGGAACCTGCCAAGCCCGGTCTCTTAATACCTGGTTGCAGAGTTCGAAGGAGTTCACCAGGTGGCCGCCCCAGGGGGCGGGCACGACGCTGCCCATGGACCTGAGATCCGCGTAGAAAGGCAGTGGATTCGACTGGCCGTTGGCCGTGCGCAGACGGGAGAACAGTGAAACCACCGCGCGTCGGTCTATGAGTGGCGCTGCCAGGGACGGCTCCACGGAGACTCCTTTATTCAAGACATCACATAAGATTCGCCAACCCTGTCTACCCCGATGGTGGAACACTCATTCGACCGACAATGCCTCTGGCATGTTGCGAATGTCACACCTTCCACCACGACAGGAATCCGCTCCAGAAGTTACCCTTCTGCGCCCGCTGCGGCTGATCCCGTACCGGAGTATTTCCGGCATTGCGGCCCGAGGTCGGCAGAGGGGAGGACTCGCGCCTCTCGTGCCGTACGGGCGTGAAGCGGGACGGCAGCGCGTTGAGCGCGCGGTGGAACGGCCCGGGGCGCCAGGTCAGCGAGTGGGCGGGCACGCCCAGTTCGATGTCCGGCAGCGTGTTGAGGAGCTTCTCGACGGCCAGTACGGAGATCAGCAGCGCGGGGTCCTTCGCCGGGCACGCGTGCGGACCCGCGCCCCAGGCGAGGTGCGCCCGCTTGCTGAGGGTCTGGCGGCTCGCGGAGAGGCCCGGGTCGCTGTTGGCCGCCGCGAAGCTGATGAGGACGGGGTTCCCCGCGTCCAGCCGGCTTCCCGAGAGGTCCACGTCGAACACCGGGTAGTGCACGGCGTAGTTGGCGATCGGGGGGCCGTTCCAGAGCACGTCGTTGATGGCGTCCTCGACCAGCATGCCGTCCCCGCGCTTGTCCTCGGAGAGCAGGAGACGCAGGGTGCTGGAGATGATGTTCTGCGTCGGCTCGGTGCCCGCGCCGATCAGCAGGACGAGCTGATGGATCATCTCCTCGTCGTTCAGGCCGGCTTCGTGCTGCATCAGCCACGAGGTGACGTCGTCGCCGGGCTGGGCGCGCTTGAGCGCGACCAGTTCGAACAGGGACTCGCTGAGCACCTCGTTCGCCTTCTCCGCGTCGACTCCGTCGAAGATCCCGGAGAAGCCGAAGATGAGCCGGTCACCGATCTCGGCCGGGCACCCGAAGAGATCGTTGAAGACGAGCAGGGGCAGCAACTGCGCGTAGTCGGCGACCAGATCGGCCCGGCCCCGCCCGCTGAACTGGTCGATGAGGTAGGAACCGACCCGGTCGACGTGCCGGCTCAGGCGGTGGGTGTCGATGCGGGCCAGACTGGCCGTCACGGCCTGGCGCAGCCGCAGGTGGTCGGCGCCGTCCGAGAACATCGGGTTCGGCCGGTACATCATCATCGGCAGGACGGGGCTGTCGTCCGGTATCCGGCCCTCGTTCAGGGCCCGCCAGCGGCGGGCGTCCCTGGCGAAGGTGTCCGGGTTCTGGAGGACGTGGAGCGCGGCGGCGTAGTCGGTGATGAGCGACGCCTCGACCCCGGGCGTCAGCTCGACCGGGGCGGCCGGTCCGAACTGCCGCAGGTAGGAGTAGAAGCCCTCCGGGTCCGCGGCGAACTCCGGCCCGTGCAGCGGCACGCTCTTGCCGCTGTTGTGCGCGGGGCAGCCGGGCGGCGGAGCGAGGAATTCCGAATGAGATTGCATGCCTGGACTCCTAGTTGAGGCGCGACTGGAGATAACGGACCAGTACGATGAGGGAATGGGCGGACGACCGCTGGTCGCGCGCGTCGCAGGTGACGAGCGGGGTCTCCGGGAGCAGGTCGAGAGCTTCCCGGATCTCCTCGTCGGAGTGGCCCGGCGTGCCGTCGTCGAACCGGTTGACGGCGATGGCGTACGGAATTCCGTACCGCTCGACCAGGTCCATCACGGGGAAGGACTCTTCGAGCCGGTTCGGGTCGACCAGGACCAGGGCGCCGAGGGCACCCCGCGACATGTCCTCCCAGACCTGGACGAACCGCTGCTGTCCGGGGGTGCCGAACAGGTACAGCACCAGCTTCTCGCTGAGCGTGAGCCGGCCGAAGTCCATGGCCACGGTGGTCGTGGTCTTGCCCGGCGTGCCCTTGAGGTCGTCGATCCCCTCGCCCGCCTGCGTCATGACCTCTTCGGTCCGCAGCGGCGGAATCTCGGACATGGTCCCGATGAAGGTCGTCTTTCCCACCGCGAAATGACCGACCACCAGGATCTTGGCCGCGGTCTGCACCGAATCGCGCAGGTAGACGCCGTCATCCAAAGCGAGCTTGGAGCCCATTCAGCACCTCCTCGAGGATTTGCCTGTCGACGCGTTTTGCCGGAGGTATGGGCGCACGGGTGTAGAGATAGCCGTCCGCCGTGAGATCGTGCAGAAGGATTTTGACGACACCCACGGGCAGATGGGTGTGCCCGGCTATCTCGGCGACCGAGAGAAAACCGCCGGAACACAGCTCCATGAGACGCCGCTTTTCGGGATCGAGAAACCCGTTCTGCGGGGCGTTCTCGGACACCGTGATCAATGTGATCAGCGAGAAATCGTTGTCGTCGAGCAGCTCGCGACCGTTGGTGATCACATACGGTCGCACTAATGGAGTGACTTCTTGTTCCAGCTCGGGCTCGTCCGGTGTTGTCATGCTTTCACATCCTCCCGAGGGGGACTGGTGAGCGCCTTGCCGAGCTGGCCGACCAGCTGCTGCATACGGAAGGTGATCTCAGCCATGTCGACTTCGGGCGAGGCGGAGACGGCGAGATAGGCGCCCTCTCCGGCCGATATCAGAAACACCCAGCCGTGGTCGAACTCGACGAGAGTCTGATGCCACTGGGGCCGCTGATCGGGGCCGCCGCAGAAATCGGCGACCGTACGGCTGAGCGACTGCATTCCGCTCATCGCGGCGGCGACGGTGTCGGCGTGGTCCTTTCCGACATCCTTGGAACGGGCCATGAGAAGGCCGTCCGCAGAGACCAGAATGGCATGGCGTGCTTCGGGCACTTCCAGAGCACTGTCAAGCATCCACGAAAGATCGTAGTTCACTGCGTCTCATGCCCTTCACTGCTTGTGTGGGTGGAGCGACGGCCCGATTGCGTGCCCCGCTGGAACGCGCCCATGACGGACGCGGCCTTCTCGCTGTCACGGACGGGCGCCTCCGCCGTCTCGCCCGCCGTCGGCACGATCGAGATCGCGCCGCGCCGGCGGCGCTTGGGCAGACCGCCGAACGTGGTGGCGGGAGCGGGGGCGGCCACGGGGGCGGCGCTCACGCCGCCCGTCGTGTCCTCGTCGGACGGCAGCGGTGAGGAGGTGGCCACGGCTGGAATCTCCTCGGGCTCTGGCATGGACGTGAGCAGTTCGTCGGGCAGCAGCACCACCGCGCGCACCCCGCCGTACGGGGACGTGGAGTCGACGGAGACACTGAAGCCGTACCGGGCGGCGAGCACACCGATCACCGTGAAGCCGAACTGCGGCGGGTTGCCGAGACCGGAGACACCGGGCGCGCGGTCGCTCGACAGGAGCTTGGCGGCCCTCGCCTTCTCCTCCTCGTTCATGCCGACACCGGCGTCGTCGACGACGATGCAGACGCCCTTGGGAACGGGCCGGATGTTGATCTCGATCATCGTCTCCGGCGCCGAGTAACTGGTCGCGTTGTCCAGCAGCTCGGCCAGGGTGAGCGCGACCGGTTCCACGGCACGGCTGACGATGGCGAAATTACTCTGGGCCCGGATTTCCACCCGGGTGAAGTGGCGAATACGCCCCTTCGCACTGCGGACCACGTCGTACAGGGAGGCCGCGGCACGCTGCCGGCCGAGCCATCCGTCGCAGAGCACGGCGATCGACTGGGCACGCCGGGCGAACTGTGAATTCATGTGGTCGATGTCAAGGAGATCCTGAAGAATCTGGAGCTCGCCGTACTTGTCCTGAATCTTCGTGATCGCGAGCTGCTGCTCGCTCGCCAGACCCTGAAGGGTCCGCATGGCGGACTTGAGAGCCGTCTTGGTGGCTTCCTCCGCGCGGTCCTTGGCCTCTTCCACGGCCTCTGCGTAATGCTCCTCCAGATTCGCGTAGTGCCGCTTGAGTTCTTCCTTCTCTTTCCGCAGCTCAGCGATCGACTTGCGTCCACGAATGATCGCGGTCGCGGCCACGGGGGTTCCAGCGATAAGTCCCCAAAGCGCTGGATCCTGAAAGTATTGCGTCATAGGGCTCTCTTCGGGCGAATGGGCAACCAGGTGCGGACATGAATGCACGGTCGGCCGCGCGTGCTCGCCTGCCGGACAGCCGTGAAAGGCCCGGCTAATGGCATAGGTCTCCCCCGGATGTGGCGGATTCTGGGCCGGTGCGCGGAATATCTTTTATGCCCTAGCAGGTTTTCCTACCGCTTGGCAAGCGTGGCGATCTTAGCACCACGCCGGGGCAGGTCGTCCATGGCGTTCTGTGCCCCCTTTTACCCATCTGACGGATTTTCAGCAACGGTCCGCATTTGCGGTCATTGGGTGCCCGGACGGCGGCCGTTAGGGTGCTGCCATGCCTGACACGCCCAGGGGTCCCGGTTCTCCCGACCGACGCGGTCCGCTCCGCTATCTGTGGTGGCTGGTGCGCGCCCAGCCCTGGCGGGTCCTCGCCGGCGCCGCGTACGGCACGCTCTGGATGCTGTGCCTGGCCCTGTCGCCGTACCTGCTCTCCCGCGCCGTCGACGACGGGCTGCGGGCGGGCGACCGGACCGCGCTCGCCGGCTGGACCGGGGCGCTGTTCGCCCTGGGCGCGGTCAACGCCTGGGTGGGCACGATGCGGCACCGGACCATGACCCGGGTCCGGATGGACGCCACGTTCCGTACCGTACGGGTCGTCGTGGCGCACGCGACCCGGCTCGGCGCCGCGCTGCCCCGCCGGGCGACGGCGGGGGAGGTCGTCACCATCGGGATCGGTGATGTCGCGACGATCTCCCGGGCGTTGACCGTCACCGGACCCGGGGTCGGGGCGGTCCTCGCGTACGTCACCGTGGCCGGGCTCCTCCTCGCCGTCTCCCCGCTCCTCGCCCTCGTCGTCCTGCTGGGGGTGCCCCTGCTCGCGGTCGCCATGGGCCCGCTGCTGGGACGGTTGCAGGGCGCGGAGAGCGCGTACCGCGAGCAACGGGGCGCCCTCGCCGGGCGGTTCGTGGACATCGTCGGCGGACTGCGGGTCCTGAGCGGGCTGGGCGGCAAGGACGTCCACGCCGACCGCTACCGGCGCGACTCCGGCCGGCTGCGGGAGGAGGGGTACCGGGTCGGGGCGGTCACCAGCTGGATCGACGCCCTCGGACCCGGCCTGCCGGCCCTCTTCCTCGCCGTCGTGACCTGGCTCGCGGCGAGGATGGCCGTACAAGGGTCGATCTCGGTGGGGGAGTTGGTGGCGGTGTACGGGTATGTCGCCGTCCTCGCCGTGCCCGTGGCGTTCTTCGTCGAAGGCGGCTACGAGGTCACCCGGGGCCTGGTGGCCGCCCGCCGCGTCGTACGGTTCCTCGGCCTGGAGCGCGACATCGAGGACCCGGCGGCGGCCGTGGACGCGCCCCGGGCGCCCGCCGTGCTCCACGACCCCGCCTCCGGCGTCGAGGTGGTGCCCGGCACGCTGACCGTCCTGGCCGGCGCCCGTCCCGAGGACGGCGCCGCCGTGGTCGACCGGCTCGGCCGCTTCACCGCCTCGGCGGCCACCTGGGACGGCACCCGGCTCGACGCCATGTCCCTGCCGGAGGTCCGCGCCCGGATCCTCGTCGCCGACCACGAGGCCGACCTCTTCGCCGGAACCCTGCGCGACGTCCTCGCCGGCCGCGAGGAGCGCGACGAACAGGCCCTCACCCGGGCACTGTTCGCCGCCGCCGCGCAGGACGTCGTCCTCGGACTGCCCGACGGCGTCGACTCCGTGATCGACGCCGGAGGCCGTAACCTCTCGGGCGGCCAGCGCCAACGCGTGCGGCTGGCCCGGGCGTTGCTCGCCGACCCGGAGGTCCTGCTCGCCGTCGAACCGACCTCGGCCGTCGACACCCACACCGAGGCCGCCGTCGCCGCCCGGCTGCGCGCCGCCAGGAAGGGGCGTACGACCGTGGTCACCAGCACCTCACCCCTGCTGCTCGCGCAGGCCGACACCGTCTGCTTCCTGACCGACGGCCGGGTGAGCGCCGTCGGCACCCACCAGGAACTCCTGCGCGGCGACAGCGGATACCGCGAGGTCGTGTCGCGGGGCTCGTAGGGCGCGGACCCGGCACGCGCACACATCAGGACGAGCCCGTCGATTCATTGATCTGCCGAGTCCGCCGAGTCCGCCGATTCATCGATCCGCCGATCCGCAGATCCGCCGAGAGGACCATCCCCCATGACCGCCCGGCAGTTGCCCGTCGCCTCACCCCGCCAAGTCCGGCGCGCGGCGGCCGGGTTGATCCGCCAGGACGCCCTCGCCTTCACCACCCTCATCGTCCTCAACGCCCTCGCGGCGGCGGCCGGGCTCGTCAGCCCCTGGCTCCTCGGCCGCGTCGTCGACGCCGTCGCGGCGGGGGAGGGGACGCGGACCGTCGACCGGTACGCGCTCGTCATCGTGGTCTGCGCGCTCGCGCAGTTCCTCCTCACCCGCCAGGCCCGGTTCGTCGGCCACCGCTTCGGCGAACGCACCTCCGCCAGGATCCGCGAGCAGATGGTCGACCGCGCGCTCGCCCTGCCCGCCTCGGCGGTCGAGCGCGCGGGCACCGGCGACCTCGCGGCCCGCGGCACGGCCGACGTCCCCGAGGTCAGCACCACCCTGCGGGACGCCGGACCCGACGTGTTCATCGCGACCGTCCAGATCGTGTTCGTCCTCGGCGCCGTCTTCGCCCTCGACGTACGGCTCGGTGCGTGCGGGGTGCTCGGCCTGCTCGGCATCTGGTGCGCCACCCGCTGGTACCTGCGCCGCGCCCACGGTGACTACCTCGCCGAGGGCGCCGCCAACTCCGCGCTGGCCGAGGTGCTGTCCGCGACCGCGTCCGGCGCCCGTACGGTCGAGGCGTTCGGCCTCCAGGAGCGGCGGATCGCGGCCTGCGAGGACGCCGTCGAGCGCTGCCGGCGCACCCGCACCCGCACGCTCTTCCTGCGCAGCGTGCTCTTCCCGGCCGTGGACGTCTCGTATGTCGTGCCGGTTGTCGCCGTCCTGCTGGTCGGCGGGGCACTGCTCGACCGGGGCGCCGTCTCCCTCGGTACGGTCGTCTCCTGCGCCCTGTATCTGCGCCAGCTGGACACCCCGATGGACACGATCCTGCGGTGGGTGGACCAACTCCAGAGCAGCGGGGCCTCGTTCGCGAGGGTGGAGGGGCTGGGCCAGGAACCACCGGCGGACCCGGCACCCGGACGCGTCCCCGCCGGTGACCTGATCGAGGTGACCGGCGCGCGGTACGCGTACGACGGCGGGCGCGACGTCCTGCACGGCGTCGACCTGACCGTCCGCCCCGGCGAACGGCTCGCCCTGGTCGGCCCGTCGGGGGCCGGCAAGTCCACCCTCGGCCGGCTGCTGGCGGGCATCGACCGGCCGCACACCGGCGCGGTGACGGTCGGCGGGGTGCCGGTCGCCGCACTCGGCCCGGACGAACTGCGCCGCCAGGTCGTCCTCGTCACCCAGGAGCACCACGTCTTCGCCGACACGGTCAGGGACAACCTGCGGATCGCCGCCCCGGCCGCCACCGACGACGACCTGCGCGCGGCGCTCGCCGCCGTCGGCGCGGACTGGGTGGACGAACTGCCCCAGGGCCTCGACACGGAGCTCGGCACCGGGGCGGGCGCGACCCGCACCGACGGGGCGCGATCCCAGCAACTGGCCCTGGCCCGGGTGGTCCTGGCCGACCCGCACACCCTGATCCTCGACGAGGCGACCGCCCTGCTGGACCCGGCGACCGCGCGGCACACCGAACGCGCGCTGGCCGCCGTCCTCGAAGGCCGTACGGTCATCGCCATCGCCCACCGGCTCCACACGGCCCGCGACGCGGACCGGGTGGCGGTGCTCGACGACGGCCGGCTGACCGAACTGGGCACGCACGACGAGCTGGTGGCGCGCGGCGGGGCGTACGCGGGTCTCTGGCGCTCCTGGCACGGCGGCGAACCGCCGGCGCGGGCCCCGCACCCCCGTCTCCCCGGCGACCAGGCGGATTCGATCACTCTGTGATCACAAAACGCGGGGCCGTCTTGTGCCCGGAGTCGGCGGCCCTGTACGAAGATCATCAACGATGATCGTCAGGGATGACCGCCTTCGAGCCGGAGAGAAGCAGCACGTCGCGATGTCCGTAGCGCCACCGCACCCCGCCCGCCCGACCGCTCACACCGGCGCCGGGGGCGTCAACTGGTCGGCCAGCCACGTCGGTACTCCGCCCAGCAGACGGAAGAGACGCCCGGCCTCGGCGCGCAGCCTGGTCGCCTCCGGTTCCGGCTCGGCGTCGGCGAGCGCCGCGAGGGCCGGGGCCGTACCGACGAGATAGCCCAACTCCTCGCGGATCCGCAGCGATTCGCCGAAGCCGTGTCTCGCCTCGGCCAACTCGCCCTCGCGCAGGGCGAGTCCGGCCAGGTGGCGCCAGGTGAAGGAGAGCAGCAGCGTCTCCTCGTGCGCGGTGGCGGCGGCGTGGGCCCTGCGGTACGCGGCGCGGGCCGACTGGGGGGAGTCGGCGACGTGCTCGGCGAACAGCCCGCGGCGGAAGTCGAGCAGGGCGCGGCCCGGGGCGCTGGGGTGGATCAGCGCCGCCGCGCGGCTGAGCGCGGCGCGGGCCTCGTCGGCGCGGTCGCGGACGTGCAGGACGGTCGAGGCGTAGGCGAGATGACCGCGTTCGCAGGCGGCGGCGCCGCGCTCGTCGTCCTCCCGCGCCGTGGCCTCGGCGACCCGCAGCGCGTCCTCGGCCTCCGCCCAGCCGTTCGCCGTGAACAGGCATCGCTCGACGAGCAGTGACGCGCGCTGGAGCGCGGGGGCCGGGTCGGCGGCGTGCGGTGCGAGCAGGGCGGCCGCGTCGGTCCAGCACCCTCGCGAGCGCAGCCGCCATACCGCGGTCTGGAGTGGGTCGTCACCGGCAGTGGTTCCGGAACCAGACATGGCGGTATGCGCCACATTGCCCTCCCCGAGCGCGCCATTGTGCTGTTGGGTGTGGACGCATCTCAGCACGGATCGGCACGCTGGGCCAAGAGGACAGGTGAAAAAATTCACAATGCCTTGGTCATCGATGGGGGCGGCGGGGCGCCCAGGACAAGGGCGTTACGGGCGCCCTGGTGCCGGTGGTGACACCCTTCGCAGGGCTTTCACCTGGGAAGACGCCGGGGAAACGGCGGGTGTCGGGCAGGCCGGAATCATCGCTTCCGGCGGCCCGCGCGGGAGAGTTGGATCTCCGGGCGACCTGGACGACCGGGACGCCGTCGAGGGGTGACGGCGGTCAACACGACACCGGTGGCGCCGGCCACCACGACCGCACGGGTGGCGGGTCATCGCCGGGCGCGATTCCCGGGCTGGCGGAGCCACCAGGCGACGGCGGCGGCGCGGCTGGGGACGTCGGCCTTGCCGAAGACCCCTTCGAGGTGCTTGCGGACGGTCCGTGAGCTGATGCCGAGCGCGCGGGCGGCCTGGTCGTTGGTGTGGCCGGCGGCGACGAGGGCGATCACCTGGGTCTCGCGTTCGGTGAGGGTGCGCCGGTGCGGTGGGGCGCCGGGCGGGCCGGCCTTGATCCTCGCCTGGATCGCGGTGACCTGGGCGCGGTGGTCCAGCGCGGTGGCGAGGAGGTCGCGGAGGGGGTGGAGCGCCTGGGTCTCGCGGTCGGAGAAGTCGTGGAGCCTGCGCGTCAGGCCGATGAGGACCAGGTTCTCGTCGCTGAGGTGCGGTGCCATCAGCAGCAGATGACGCATGCCGTACCGGGCGAAGACCTCCCGGTAGACGAGGGTCCGCCGGAAACGGTGGAAGGGCATGAAGTCGCTCGTACGGTACGGGTGCGGGTCGCCGGTGGTGAGCAGGTTCACGAGGTACGGGTCGTCGGCGGACAGGGCCATCCAGTGGTCGATCTCGTCCGCCGACAGGGTGCTGGGTTCTCCGGCCATCGTCACCGAGGGCGTCCGGGTCCGCCAGGCCGGGCAGATGTCGACGCACACACAGTCCGCGCCGACGACGCGGAGCAGCCCTTCGGCCAAGTCCTCGGCGTAGGGCTCGTTGTTGACGATGCGGTGGGCGGCGAGCAGTGCGTGCCGTAACAGATGTGCCTCGTTCACGGCGGTCCCCCCGTCCCGGCTGTCCCCGGCGCATGGCCCATGGCCTTTGGGGAGGATAAGCCTAAAAGAGTGTCATGCACAGGTCATTCTCGGCGTCAAGGTGGCGGAATGGGCACCTGTCGCGTGGGAGCCGCGCCCTCCACGATGGACGCGGGGGCGGGAAATCGGCTCACCGGTGAACACCGACGACATCAAGGAAAGGGAAATGGGTTGAATTTCTTACGGAGAAGAAGACTGAGACGAACGACGCTGGTGGCGGCGATGGTCACGGTGGCGGGTCTCGTGGCCATTCCGTCGGCGACCGCCCGGGAAACCGCGGCGGCCGCTGATCCCCCGTTTGTGGAGATCGCGAATCAGTGGACCGGACTCCACGCGGACGTCATGTGGGCCTCCACCGCCCCGGGTACGGGGGCATTCCTCTGGCCGAACAACGCGAGCTGGTCGCAGGAGTTCGAGCGGCTGGACAGCGGAAACGGATTCTTCCGCCTCAGGGCACGCCATTCCGGCCAGTGCCTGGCCGTCCTCGGCGGCAATCCCGCGAATGGTGTACCGATCATTCAGGAGCCGTACTGTGACGCCAACGGCCGGTCGAATGAGTGGTACACGCAGGAGATCCGTCCGCCGCAGGAACCGTGCATGTGCTTCCCCATTACTTACATGATCATCAGGAACCGGCTGAGCGGACGGTGCATGGAAGTCAATTCCCCCTCCGGCCAGCCGGGTGAGCAGTCGGTTCTCCAGGTGTGGAACTGCATCACCTCGGGCACGGAATGGAATCGCGCGAATCAGGTGTGGCGCTGGGCGTGAGCGCCCGGCAGATCGCGTCAGCGCGGTCAGCCCATCCGCAGCGCGAGGAAGAAGTCCAGCTTGTCCTCCAGGCGGGCCAGGTCGCGGCCGGTCAACTGCTCGATCCGGCCCACCCGGTAGCGCAGGGTGTTGACATGAAGGTGCAGCCTGGCCGCGCAGCGGGTCCAGGAGCCGTCGCAGTCGAGGAACGCCTCCAGGGTGGGGATCAGCTCCGCGCGGTGGCGTTTGTCGTACTCCCGCAGCGGGTCCAGCAGCCGGGCCGTGAAGGCGCGCCGGACGTCGTCGGGGACGAAGGGCAGCAGCAGGACGTGCGAGGCGAGTTCGTGGTGCCCGGCCGCGCAGACCCGCCCGGGCCGCGCCGCCGCGACCCGGCGGGCGTGCCGGGCCTCCTCCAGCGCGCCGCGCAATCCCTCGGCCGAGTGCACGGCGGCGCTCACCCCGAACGTCAGCCGCCCATCCTCCCCGAGCCCAGCGCTGAGCGTCCCACGTACGGCGCCCAACAGGACGTCGGCGTGCAGCCCTTGCCCGGGCGGGTCGGTAGGGGCGCCGGTGCGGTTACCGGTGCCGGTGTCGGTCCCGGTGACGGCGGCCGTCGCGCCCGTACGGGGGCCGGTCCCAGTGCCGGCCGCAGACCCAGTGCCGGTACGGGCCCCGGAGCCGGTGCCGGGGTGGAGCGGGGTCCCGTTGCCGGTCCCGGTCCCGGCTCCGGCGTGGGTGCCGGGCCCTGTGTTGGCACGGGCCCCGGAGCCTGAACCGGGGTGGAGCAGGGTGCCGTTGCCGGGGGTGGCTCCCGCAACGGCGTCGGTGCCGGTCCCTGTGGTGGCCGCAGGCCCCGTGCCGGTACGGGCCCCGGAGCCGGACGCGGGGTGGAGCGGGGTCCCGTTGCCGGTCCCGGCTCCGGCGTGGGTGCCGGGCCCTGTGCTGGCACGGGCCCCGGAGCCTGAACCGGGTTGGAGCAGGGTGCCGTTGCCGTTGCCGTTGGCGAGGGCGGCTCCGGCAACGGCGTCGGTCCCTGTGGTGGCCGCAGGCCCCGTGCCGGTACGGGCCCCGGAGCCGGACGCGGGGTGGGACGGGGTCCCGTTGGCGGGTGCGGCACTGGCTCCGGCGGCGATGCCGGTGCCGGTCTCAGTGCTGGCCGCAGGCCCCGTGTCGGTACGGGCCCCGCTGCCGGAGCCGGGGTGGAGCCGGTTGCCGCTGCCGGGGGCGGGCCTGGCACCAGCACCGGCGTCAGTGCCGGTCCCGGTGCTGGCCGCAGACCCCGTGCCGATACGGGCCCCGGAGCCTGAGCCGGGATCGAGCGGATTGCCGTTGCCGGGCTGGAGCCCGGCGCCCGTGTCGGGGGCGGGCCCGGCACCGGTTCCAGCACCGGACGCCAGGCCGTGGGCCGTCTGGGACGCTGCCCCAGCGCTGGCCGGGCTGTGGGGCGTTACCCCGGCACCGGCCGGGGCATGGGGCGCGGCCCCAGCGCCAGCCGGGCTGTGGGCCCCGGCACCAGCCGGGCTGTGGGGCGCCGCCCCAACCCCCGCCCCCGTGTGCGCCGCCGCCGCCCCAGCCCCCGGCCCGTCCCCCCGTACCTCCATGGCGATCGGTACGAGCGCAATCGCCTCGCCGTCCGAATGCGCCACCGCGATCCGGTCCGACAGGTCCGTCCCCGGTGGGGTGTGGGCCGCCAGGATCTCCTCCAGGGCCGCCTGACCCGCCGGGCCCGACGCGACCGCCGTACCCGCGTCGTCCCCCGACCACTCCAGTCGCGCCACCACCACCTGCCAGTGCGGTGCCGCGCCCACGCCGGGAAGCAGGACCGGCGCCGCCACCCGCAGCCGCGCCGCGATGTCCGCCGGGGGCGCCCCCTCCTGGACCAGGTCCACGACCTCCTGGGCGAGCCGGCGCCGTACCGTACGCGACGCGTCGCGCCGGTCCCGTTCCACCGAGATCAGCTGGGTCACCCCCCGCAGCAGGTCAAGCCGCGCCGCCGGCCACTCACCCGCGTCCGCCTCGACCGCCAGGAACCAGTCCGACAGCACCGTCTCCCGTACGTCCCGTACATCCCGTACGTCCAAGAACGCGGCGGGCGCCGTACCGCCCCCCGGTTCGCGGATCGGGCCCTGATCCCGGTCGTCGTAGGGGACGTGGACCCCGTCGTGAATCGGGAACAGGGAGTACGCCGTCCCCCCGGCCGTCACCCGATGGGGCGACCTCCGTCCCGAACGAGTGGCCGCCAGATGCTCCGCCGCCAGCGCCGCCGCCCGCCCCGCAGGCAGCCGCTCGCCGCCGCCCGCGATCTGCCGGCCGGTGGGGGTGAGGACCCACGCCCGCAGGTCGAGGTCGGAGGTGAGCAGGTCCAGCACCACCTCGGGGCCCCCGCCCGCCGGCCCCGACGTCATCAGCCTGCGGTGCCGGTCCACGACCGCCGCCAGATCCCCGGCCCGCTCCCCGGACACCTGCCGTACGACGTGCTCGGTGATCGTCGCGAAGGCCACGTCCTCCCGCACCGCGAACAACGGCATCCGGTGCCGGACACACGCCGTGACCAGGTCCTCCGGGATGTGCCCCAGCTCCGCCTCGCCCGCCGCGAGCCCCGCGACCCCGGCCGCGTTGAGGATCCGTACGAACGGCTCCGCGTCCTCCGCGGAGCGCCGCCACGCCAGGCCCGTCAGGACCAGTTCACCGCCCGAGAGATAGCGGCTCGGGTCCCGCAGATCGGTCGTCATGACGCCACGGACACCACGGTCCAGTTCCCCCGCGCCGCCCAGCAGCCGCAGGCCCAGCGCGTCGGTCTCCAGCAGTGCGCGCAGCCGCATCTCTCGCCGCCGATCCTTCTCGTCGATTCAGTCGGTTCAGTCGGTTGAGTGGGTTGAGTCGGTTGAGTCGATTCAAGCGAGGCTCGCCTTCGGTTCCCCTTTGTTCGAATCTACAAGACCCCGCGCACGCCCCGCCCACCCCTTCATGGTTTCCGTGACTGCCCCCAGGCGGCGCACTGCTTGTGTACTTGTGCCACACCGCGTGAACAGTTCATGGACAGGGCCGCCCGTCCCCGCCCGATCACGAATCGCACGACGCACGATCACGGATCGCACGACAGCGAACGATCGAGAGAAGAGCCATTCATGGACTTCCTTCGCCCCGCCACCTGGCAGGACGCGCTCGCCGCCAAGGCCGAGCACCCCTCCGCCGTCCCCCTCGCGGGCGGTACGGACGTCATGGTCGAGATCAACTTCGACCACCGCCGCCCCACGCACCTGCTCGACCTCAACCGCGTCGGCGAGCTGGCCACCTGGACGGTCGAGGACGACCACGTCCGGCTCGGCGCCTCCGTCCCGTACACCGCCATCATGGAGAACCTGCGGACCGAGCTGCCCGGCCTCGCGCTCGCCTCCCACACCGTCGCCTCGCCCCAGATCCGCAACCGCGGCGGCGTCGGCGGCAACCTCGGCACCGCGTCCCCGGCCGGCGACGCGCACCCCGCGCTCCTCGCGGCGGGCGCCGAGGTGGAGGCCGAGTCGGTACGGGGCACCCGCCTCATCCCCATCGACGCGTTCTACACCGGCGTGAAGCGCAACGCCCTCGCGCCCGACGAGCTGATCAGGGCCGTACGCGTCAAGAAGGCGGACGGACCCCAGCAGTACTCGAAGGTCGGCACCCGCAACGCGATGGTCATCGCCGTCTGCGCGTTCGGGCTGGCCCTGCACCCCCGCACCCGTACGGTACGGACCGGCATCGGCTCCGCCGCCCCCACGCCCGTCCGGGCCCGGGCGGCCGAGGACTTCCTCGGGGCGGCGCTCGAAGAGGGCGGCTTCTGGGACAACGGGAAGATCATCACGCCGTCGGTCGCGAAGCAGTTCGCGGACCTCGTCGCCGGCGCCTGCAACCCCATCGACGACGTGCGCGGCACCGCGACGTACCGCCGCCACGCCGTCGCCGTCATGGCCCGCCGCCAGCTCGGCTGGACGTGGGAGCAGTACCGCGGCACCGGTCGAACCCTCCGAGGAGCTGCCTGATCATGCGTGTGAACTTCACGGTCAACGGACGCCGGCGGGAAGCCGATGACGTCTGGGAGGGCGAGAGCCTTCTGTACGTCCTGCGGGAGCGGCTGGGCCTGCCCGGCTCCAAGAACGCCTGCGAGCAGGGCGAATGCGGTTCTTGTACGGTACGGCTCGACGGCGTTCCGGTCTGCGCGTGCCTGGTCGCGGCCGGGCAGGTGGAGGGCCGCGAGGTACTGACGGTCGAGGGGCTGGCGGAGTACGCGGGCCGGCGCGACCAGGATCGGAACGGGGGCCAGGGCCGGGTCCGCGAGGGCGAACTGTCCCATGTCCAGCAGGCGTTCATGGACGCGGGCGCCGTGCAGTGCGGCTTCTGCACCCCGGGGCTGCTGGTCGCCGCCGACGAGATGCTGGAGCGCAACCCGTCCCCCACCGACGCGGACATCCGCGAGGCGCTGTCCGGGAACCTGTGCCGCTGCACGGGGTACGAGGCGATTCTCGACGCCGTACGGCTGGCCGCGGCGCGACAGGAAGAGGCGATCTGACGATGGCGTCCTCGACACCCCGTACCTCCACAACACCGGGAACCTCCACGCCCCGCACCCCCACCGGCACCCCTGCCAGCCTCACCCAAGGCTCCCGCACCAAAGGCGGCATCGGCGAGTCCACCCTCCGCCCCGACGGCACCCTCAAGGTCACCGGCGAGTTCGCGTACTCCTCCGACATGTGGCACGAGGACATGCTGTGGGGGCACACCCTCCGCTCCACCGTCGCGCACGCCGAGGTCCGGTCGATCGACATCTCCGAGGCCCTCGCCGTCCCCGGCGTGTACGCCGTCCTGACCCACGACGACCTGCCCACCGCCGTGAAGCACTACGGGCTGGAGATCCAGGACACCCCCGTCCTCGCCCACGGCAAGGTCCGCCACCACGGCGAGCCCGTCGCGATCGTCGCCGCCGACCACCCCGAGACCGCGCGCCGCGCCGCCGCCAGGATCCGGATCGACTACGCCGAACTCCCCGTCGTCACCGATGAGTTGTCGGCCACCGCGCCCGGCGCCCCCCTGGTCCACGAAGGCCGCGAAGACCACCACATCGGCCATGTCCCGCACCCGAACATCGTCCACCGCCAGCCCATCGTCCGCGGCGACGCCGACGCGGCGGCGGCCCGCGCGGACGTGATCGTCACCGGCGACTACGTCTTCGGCATGCAGGACCAGGCCTTCCTCGGCCCGGAGTCGGGACTCGCCGTCCCCGCCGAGGACGGCGGCGTGGACCTGTACGTGGCCACCCAGTGGCTCCACTCCGACCTGCGCCAGATGGCCCCCGTCCTCGGCCTGCCCGAGAAGAAGGTCCGGATGACCCTGTCCGGCGTCGGCGGCGCCTTCGGCGGGCGCGAGGACCTGTCGATGCAGATCCACGCCTGCCTGCTGGCCCTGCGCACCGGCAAACCGGTCAAGATGGTCTACAACCGCTTCGAGTCGTTCTTCGGCCATGTCCACCGCCACCCCGCGAAGTTGCACTACGAGCACGGCGCGACGCGCGACGGAAAACTCACCCACATGAGGTGCCGGATCGTGCTCGACGGCGGTGCGTACGCCTCCGCGTCCCCGGCCGTCGTCGGCAACGCCGCCTCCCTCTCCGTCGGCCCGTACGTCGTCGAGGACGTCGACATCGAGGCGATCGCGCTCTACACCAACAACCCGCCCTGCGGGGCGATGCGCGGCTTCGGCGCGGTCCAGGCGTGTTTCGCGTACGAGGCGCAGATGGACAAGCTGGCCGCCGAACTGGGCCTGGATCCCGTGGAGTTCCGGCAGCGCAACGCCATGGAACAGGGCACGCTCCTGCCGACGGGCCAGCGGGTCGACTCGCCCGCGCCCGTCGCCGAGCTGCTCCGCCGCGTGAAGGCCAGGCCGCTGCCGCCCGAGCGGCAGTGGCTCACGGCGGGCGAGGCGGCGGACGTACGGGCCCTGCCGGGCGGGCTGTCCAACACCACGCACGGCGAGGGGGTCGTACGGGGTGTCGGCTACGCGGTCGGCATCAAGAACGTCGGCTTCTCCGAGGGCTTCGACGACTACTCCACCGCCCGGGTCCGCCTGGAGGTCGTCGCGGGGGAGCCGGTCGCCGTCGTGCACACCGCGATGGCCGAGGTCGGCCAGGGCGGGGTGACCGTCCACGCGCAGATCGCCCGCAGCGAACTGGGCGTCACCCAGGTCACCATCCAGCCCGCCGACACCCAGGTCGGCTCCGCGGGATCGACCTCCGCGTCCCGCCAGACCTATGTCACGGGCGGCGCGGTCAAGAACGCCTGCGAGCACGTGCGCGAGCGGGTGTTGGAGCTGGGGCGGCGCAAGTTCGGTACGTACCACCCCGCTTGGGCCACCGCCGAGCTGCTGCTCGAAAGCGGCAAGGTCGTCACCGACGGCGGCGAGGTGCTGGCCGATCTCGCGGACGTGCTGGAGGACGAGGTGGTGGACCTGGAGCTGGAGTGGCGCCACCGCCCGACCGAGGCCTTCGACCTCCGTACGGGACAGGGCAACGGCCATGTCCAGTACTCGTTCGCCGCCCATCGCGCGGTGGTCGAGGTCGACACGGAACTGGGCCTCGTCAAGGTCATCGAACTGGCCGTGGCGCAGGACGTCGGCAAGGCGCTCAACCCGCTCTCCGTCGTCGGCCAGATCCAGGGCGGCAGCCTCCAGGGCCTCGGGGTGGCGGTGATGGAGGAGATCATCGTCGATCCCGTGACCGCGAAGGTACGCAACCCGTCCTTCACGGACTACCTGATCCCCACCCTCCTCGACACCCCGACCATCCCGGTCGACGTGCTCGAACTCGCCGACGAGCACGCGCCGTACGGGCTGCGGGGCGTCGGCGAGGCGCCGACTCTGTCGTCAACTCCCGCGATTCTGGCGGCGATCAGGAACGCGACGGGGCTGGAGCTGAACAGGACGCCCGTACGACCGGAACACCTGACGGGCATGTGAGGGCCCGCGCACCACCCCTCGTCCACACACCACCACCACTTCTTCGTTCGTCTCGGGCCGTCCCCCGGGTCGTGCAGCCCACGCATCCATCTCCCCTCCGGAGCAGGCAACATGACCCATTCGTCACTGGAACCCAGGACCACCACAGCCGAGGACACCGCGGCCGAGGACGCCGGCACCGAGAAAGCCGGCGCGCGTCCTCCGGCCAACCGGACCCGGCTGGACAGATACTTCGAGATCTCCCACCGGGGTTCGACCCTCGCCCGCGAGATCCGGGGCGGCGTCACGACCTTCATGGCCATGGCGTACATCCTGCTGCTCAACCCCCTGATCCTGTCCGGCGAGGACGTCGCGGGCGACACCCTCGCCCGGTCCGCCCTGATCACCGCGACCGCCCTCGCCGCGGCGCTCACCACCCTCCTGATGGGCCTCGTCGGGAAGGTGCCGCTGGCCCTGGCCGCCGGGCTCTCCGTCTCGGGGGTGCTCGCCGGGCAGGTCGTGCCCGTGATGACGTGGCCGCAGGCCATGGCGATGTGCGTGCTGTACGGGGTGGTGATCTGCCTCCTGGTGGTCACCGGCCTCCGCGAGATGATCATGAACGCGATCCCGCTCGCCCTGAAACACGCCATCACCATCGGCATCGGCATGTTCGTCGCGCTCATCGGCCTGGTGAAGGCCGGGTTCGTCCACGCCTCGGAGGCCGGCGGCCCGGTCACCCTCGGTCCGGCCGGCCAGCTCGCCGGGTGGCCCGTCCTGCTCTTCTGCCTGACCCTGCTGCTGATCTTCATGCTCCAGGCGCGCCGGGTGCCGGGCGCGATCCTGATGGGCATCGTCATCGGCTCGGTGGCCGCCGCGGTCCTCGACGCCACGGGCGTCATAGCCACCACGTCGTGGGGCAGTGGGCCACCGGAGCTGACCGGGAGTGCGGTCTCCCTGCCCGACTTCTCGCTCTTCGGGCAGGTCGACTTCGGCGGCTGGGGCGACGTCGGCGCGATGACGGTGGGGATGATCGTCTTCACTCTGGTGCTGGCGGGCTTCTTCGACGCGATGGCGACCATCATCGGGGTCGGCACGGAGGCGCGACTCGCCGACGACGGGGGCCGGATGCCGGGCCTCTCCAAGGCGCTGTTCATCGACGGGGCCGGCGGCGCGATCGGCGGAGTGGCGGGCGGCTCGGGCCAGACGGTCTTCGTCGAGTCCGCGACGGGCGTCGGCGAGGGGGCACGTACCGGCCTGGCGTCCGTCGTCACCGGCCTGCTCTTCGCGGCGTGCCTCTTCTTCACCCCGCTCACCCGGCTGGTGCCGGGCGAGGTGGCCGCCGCGGCCCTGGTGGTGATCGGCGCGATGATGGCGCAGAACGCCCGGCACGTCGACTGGGGCGACCGCGCCGTCGCCGTCCCGGTCTTCCTGACCGTGGTGCTGATGCCGTTCACGTACTCCATCACCGCGGGGGTCGCGGCGGGCGTCATCTCGTACACGGCGCTCAAGGTGGCGCAGGGCAGGGCCCGGGAGATCGGGGCCTTCATGTGGGGGCTGACGGCGGTCTTCGTGCTGTTCTACGCGCTGCACCCGATCGAATCCTGGCTGGGCGCGTAACTCCCCCTCCCCCCGAGACGCGAGGAGATCCCCATGCTGGACATCGCGGAAGAACTGACCCGATGGGTCGAGCAGGGACGCGACTTCGCCGTGGCCACGGTCGTGGCGGTCGGCGGCAGCGCGCCCCGGCTGCCGGGCGCCGCGCTCGCCGTCGACAGCGAGGGCACGGCGATCGGCTCGGTCTCCGGGGGCTGCGTGGAGGGGGCGGTGTACGACCTCTGCGTCCAGGCGCTCCTGGACGGCGTCACCGTCCTGGAGCGGTTCGGGTACGACGACGAGGACGCGTTCGCCGTCGGGCTGACCTGCGGCGGTGTCATCGACATCCTGGTGACGCCGGTACGGGCCGCCTCCGCCGGCCGGCAGGTGTACGCGGCCGCCGTGGCCGCCGCCGCGCGGGGTGAGGCGACGGCCCTCGCGCGGGTCACCGAGGGGCCGGCGGAACTGCTCGGGCGGGCCCTGCTGGTACGCCCCGACGGATCGTACGAGGGCGGCCTCGGCGGACACCCCGAGCTGGACCGTACGGCGGCGGGGGAGGCGCGCGCCCTGCTGGACGCGGGCCGTACCGCCACGCTGGTGGTCGGCGAGGACGGCTCCCGGTGCGGCCGGCCGCTGACGCTGCTCGTGGAGTCGAGCGTGCCACCGCCGCGCATGATCGTCTTTGGCGCGATCGACTTCGCGTCGGCGCTGGTGCGGGCGGCCAAGTTCCTGGGCTACCACGTGACGGTGTGCGACGCGCGCCCCGTCTTCGCCACGGCGGCGCGCTTTCCCGACGCGGACGAGGTGGTGGTGGCGTGGCCCCACCGCTACCTGGAGTCGACGCGGGTCGACGGGCGGACGGTGCTGTGCGTCCTCACGCACGACGCCAAGTTCGACGTCCCCCTGCTGGAACGGGCGTTGAGGCTGCCGGTCGCCTTCGTGGGCGCGATGGGCTCACGCCGCACCCACGAGATCCGCGACGCGCGCCTGCGCGAGGTGGGCGTGACGGAACTCGAACTGGCCCGCCTCCATTCCCCGATCGGCCTCGACCTCGGCGCGCGTACTCCCGAGGAGACGGCGCTGTCGATCGTGGCGGAGGTGGTGGCATCACGCCGAGGCGGCACGGGTGTGCCCCTGACGGACACGCACACCCCGATCCACCACGCCCCGCCAACGGAGCGGCCCGCCCGCCTGACGCTCCACGACCCAACGCCGCCGCGGCGCGTAGGCGCGGCCTCCTGACCGCGCCATGCCGGACGAGCGTCTGCGCCCTGGTGGTGGGCGCGGCGTCCTTCTTTGTCCTCAATCGCCGGACGGGCTTGGTTGTGGCGTCTGCCCGTTGCGCGGGCGCGGCTTACTGATGTCCTCAATCGCCGGACGGGCTGGGTGTGTCGTGGTGACGGGGGGCGGGGCCTGCGGAGGTACGTATGTCCGGACTGCATGTTTTACGGCGCGTGCACGGTCTCGTTTTGTTTGACGGTAGTCATGCGCCACAAAACACGCTTTACGTCCGGCCACACGCACCTCCTCCGACCCCACCCCCCTCACGCCGTCGGGGAAGGTGAACGACCCCGCCCGCTCCGGGGCCCCTGCCGCCCGCCCTGCGAGCGCGGCTTACTGATGTCCTCAAACGCCGGACGGGCTGGGGGTGCGTCCGGGCGGGCTGGGTCTTGGCGCCCGTTGCCGGGTGCGGGTCACCGATGTCCTCAATCGCCGGACGGGCTTGAAATGCCCCGGGGCGGGCCCTGGCTGGCTACCGCCCCGCGCCGGGGTGGGCCGGGGTTGTTTATGACGCGGGCCTGGAAGGGGGACGGGCAGGGGTCGTGTCCGGAACGTAAAGCGTGTTTTGTGTCGCATGGCTACCGTTACGCAAAACAAGGGCCCGCACGCGACGTAAAACATGCAGTGCAGGACACGACCCCTGACCGGCCCCCGGCGACAAGCCGCGCATACGCAACCGGCCCGCAGCGGGCAAAATCAAGCCCGTCCGGCGATTGAGGACATCAGTGACCCGCACCCGGCACCGGGCGCGCGGGCGCCATCAAGCCCGTCCGGCGATTGAGGACAAGTGGGAAGCCGCGCCGCCCACCGGGGCGCGGGCGCTCGTCCGGCGTGAGGGCAATCGGGAAGCCGCGCCCCCGCACCGGAACACCGTGTCGGTTGTCGGGGCAGGTGATCGTTTTGTTCTACTATGTGCCCTCGCCGGTCCGTACGAGGGAGCCGCCGCATGCCGTCCCCGTCCCCGTCCCGCCCCCGTCTTCGCGTCGCCCTGGCCGCGCCCGTCGTGCTCGGCGCCCTCGCGGTCGCCGCCGCGCTGCCGCCAGCCCCGGGCGAGGGCCGCGCCGCCGCCCCGGGCCAAGGCGAGGCCCTCGCCAAGGGCAACGCCCACGTCCAAGGGAGCGCCCTCGCCCAACGCGCCGCCCACGCCAAGGGCGCCGCCCTAGCCCAAGGCAGCGCCCTCGCCCAACGCAACCCCCACGCCAAGCGCAGCGCCCTCGTCGACCCCAGCCCCGTGCGCGTCAATCAGATTGGCTACCTCAGCGGCGCCGACAAGATCGCCACCGTCGTCTCCGAGCACACCTCGCCGCTCGCGTGGCGGCTCGTCGATACGACCAGTTCCAAGGTCGTGGCCACCGGTACGAGCAGGATTCATGGTGCGGACCGTGCCTCCGGCGACCACGTCCATCGGGTCGACTTCTCCGCCGTGACCGCCCCAGGGACGTATCGGCTCACCGTTGGCGACCCCGGCGGAGACGTCGGCAGCGTTCCCTTCGCCATCGGCGGCAACCCCCTCTACCCCCACCTCGCCCGCGAAGCCATGCAGTACTTCTACTTTCACCGCCTCGGCACCCCCGTTTCCGCCCGCTACCTCCAGAGCCCCGCCCACGCGCACGACGCGCTGCACCCCGGTGACAGTTCCGTCCCCTGTTACCAGGACTGGTGCGGGAAGGAGCGGCTGGACGTGGCCCAATCCTGGGCCGACGCCGGGGACTTCGGGATCTACCCCGTCAACCACGCCATCGCCGCGTGGACCCTGATGAACCTCTACGAGCGCCGGCCCGCCGCCCACGGCGACTCCACCCTCCTGATCCCCGAACGGGGCAACGGGCGCCCCGATCTTCTCGACGAGGTGGAGTACGGTTCGCGCTTCCTCTCCGGGATGCTCCCCGCGTCCGGGCTCGCCTCGCACAAGGTGCACAACCACCGGTGGAGCGCCTTCCCCGTCGAGGACGTCGCCGCCGAGAACACTCTGCCCCGCTCCGCGATGGGGCCCTCCACGAACGCCACCTACGCCGTGGCCCGTACCAACGCCCAACTCGCCCGCGTCCTGGGGGCGTTCGACGCCGACCGCGCCGACCTGCTGTGGGCCTCGGCCCAGGAGGCGTGGAAGCGCGCCGAGGCCGCCCCGGACGTCGACTACACCGACACGACCCCCGACGCCGAGGGCGGCGGCGACTACGCGGACACCGGCAACGACGACGACCGTTACGCGGCCGCCGCCGAGCTCTTCCTCACCGCCCAGCGCCGAGCGGAAGGGGCGGAGACCGGCGAGAATTACCGTACGGCCGTCATCCGCTCCCCCCACTACGGGCACGTCGCCGACTTCAGCTGGGCCGACGTCGCCACCCTCGGGACGCTCTCCCTCCTCGCGGTTGACAGCGACCTGCCCGCCGCCGATCTCGCGGCGATGCGCGGGCGCCTCAAGACGTTCTGCGACGAGGTGATCGCGGTGCAGGACGGCGAGGGCTACCCGGCGCCGATCCCGGGGAGCGGACCGTACCCCTGGGGCTCCAACTCCTCCGTCGTCAACCGGATGTTGCTCCTCGGCACCGACTACGACCTCACCGCCGACCCCCGCGCGCTCAAGGCCATGCACCGCTCCATGGACTACCTGATGGGCGCCAACGCCATGCGCCTGTCGTACGTCACCGGATACGGCGCCTACCACGAGACCGACCTGCACGACCGCCTCGCCTGGGGGCGCTACCCCGCGACGCCGTACCCCCGGGGCTGGCTGTCCGGCGGCCCGAACAGCACGCTCATCAACGACACCGCGACCCCCACCGGCCGGCCCGCCGCCAAGTCGTACGCGGGTCCCGGCACCGCCCCCGCCGCCTGGGGATCGAAGGAGAACACCGTCAACTGGAACGCGCCGCTGGTCTGGGCCGCCACCTACCTGGAGCTGACGACGCCCGACCTGGCGGCGGTGGCCCGCCCGGGGGACCCGGCGGCGGTACGGGTGTCACGGGCGACCGGGCCCGTGACACCCGTACCGGTCACAGCGGCAGGACGCACACTGCGACCGGCGCGGTGAACGGGGCGCCGGCGGACCGCAGTTCACCGGTCACCTGGTCGACGTCGAAGACGGTCACCGAGTTCGACCGCTGGTTCGCCGCGAACAGCAGCTCCCCGCCCGGCGAGAGGGCGATCTGCCGCGGGTAGTCGCCCCCGACCGGCACGGTGTCCAGCAGCCGCAGCTCGGCGCCGTCGGCCTCGATCGCGTACCGGGCCAGGCTGTTGTGACCCCGGTTGGCGAGATAGGCGAAGGCACCGTTGTCCGTGACCGCCAACTCCGCCGGAAAGCTGCGGGTGTTGCCGGTGGTGCCCGTCGACTGCGGCTCCCCGGGGGTCAGTTGGCCCGTGGAGGAGTCGTACGCACAGACGACCACGGTGTTGTCCAGCTCGTTGGCGAGGTAGGCGAAGGCGCCCGACGGGTGGAAGGTGAGATGCCGGGGGCCCGCCCCGGGCCGCAGCCGCGCGTACGAGACACGCGTCAGCGCGCCGGTCTGTACGTCGAGGCGGTACGTGTACACCGTGTCGTTCCCCAGGTCGACGGCGAGCACATGGCCGCCGTCCGGTGAGGTGACGATCTGGTGGGCGTGCGGTCCGCCCTGGCCCGGTCCCGGCGGCGGCGTGGAGTGCGTGACCAGCGCCGTACGCTCGCCCAGCGCACCCGACGCCTGGATCGGCAGCACGGCCACGCTGCCGGACGTGTAGTTGGCGGTCAGCAGCCACTGCCCGCTCGGGTGCACGGACAGATGGGCGGGCCCGGCGCCCCCGGTGGAGCGGCTGCCGAGGACTGTGTGCCGGCCGTCGTCCGCCAGGGCGATCGCCGTGACCTGCCCGGCCTGCTGCTCGTCCACGGCGAACAGCGTCCGCCCGTCGGGGTGGATCGCGAGGTATGAGGGGTCCGCGACGCCCGTGACGGTCCCGGTGCCCGTGATGGCGCCGGTGGCCGAGTCGTACGTCGCCAGGCCCACACCGGTGCCGCCGCCCGGGGACGAGGTGTACGTCCCCAGGAAGAGCCGGCGGGTGGCGGCGCGCGGGGCGGCGGCGGGGGTGGGTGCCGGGGATGGGGCCGGGGTGGCGACGGCGGGCGTACCCGGGGAGGGGACCGGCGCGGCCGCTCCGGCCGTCGCGGGCACCACCGCCACCGCCGAGGTCGCGGCGAGCACACCGACGAAGCGGCGGCGGCTGAGGCCGCCCCCGCCCCCGGAGTCCGTTGCCGATCCCGTGCTTCTGCTGCTCATACCGGTCACCTCGGGTGTCAGGAGTGGGGGGATGTGGGGGTGTGGGGATGTGACGTGCGGCTGTGGTGCGGGGGTGTGCGGTTGTGACGTCGGGCTGTGGCGTGGGGATGTGGCGTGGGGATGTGAGGGTGTGACGTGGGGCTGTGACGTATGGGGCGTCCGTGACTCTTACAGTGACCCGATCGGGCCCCCGCGGCAAGAGAACCCTCCCCACATCGGCGTCCGAGATGTCAATTGACGAGGTGTCAGTTCTCGTTTGGCTCCCTGGGTTATTCTCACTATCATCCGGCGATGATCATAAGTAAACGGTCGGCAGCCGCCCTGTGCGGTCTGGTGGCCACCCTGGCCGTAGGGCTCTTCCCTCCCGCCGCCTCCGCGGACGAACCCAGTGGAAAACCGGCCCCCAAAGTCGACCTCGTCCTCGATGTGAGCGGCTCCATGCGGGCCCGGGACATCGACGGACAGTCCCGGATGGCGGCCGCGAAACAGGCCTTCAACGAGGTGCTGGACGCGGTGCCCCAGGAGGTCGAGCTGGGCATCCGTACCCTCGGCGCCAACTATCCGGGGAAGGACAAGAAGGTCGGCTGCGAGGACACCGCGCAGCTCTACCCCGTCGGCCCGCTCGACCGCACCGAGGCGAAGACCGCGGTCGCCACCCTCGCCCCCACCGGCTGGACACCAATAGGCCCCGCCCTCCTCGGCGCGGCGAAGGACCTCGAAGGCGGTGACGCGACCCGCCGGATCGTCCTCATCACCGACGGCGAGGACACCTGCGCCCCCCTCGACCCCTGCGAGGTGGCCCGGGAGATCGCCGCGAAGGGCATCCACCTCGTCATCGACACCCTGGGCCTGGTGCCCGACGCGAAGACCAGGCGGCAGCTCACCTGCATCGCCGAGGCCACCGGCGGTACGTACACCTCGGTGCAGCACACCGACGAACTCTCGGGCCGCGTCACCCAGTTGGTGGACCGCGCCGCCGATCCTGTGGTCACCCCCGTGGCGACCGACGGCGCCGCGCGCTGCGCCGACGCGCCCGTACTGAAGGCCGGGCTCTACAGCGACCGCGAGGAGTTCTCCGAGCACCGCTGGTACCGCGTGGACGTCCTGCCCGGCCAGGAGCTGCGCGCCTCGGTGAGCGTCGCCGCCGACCGTGCCGTCGACCGGGACTACGGCGTGCTCCTGCGCGCGGTGACCGTCCACGGCAGGGAGATCGTCCGCGGCTCCGAGGCGGGGGACGGCCGTACGGACGTGATCTCGACCGGATTGCGCTATCCGAAGCCGGAGGCGGACGACGACGATGACACCGCGTCCGCCGGCGAGGCCGTCTGCCTCCAGGTCAGCAACTCCTTCTCGGCGCCCGACTCCGTGAAGACCACCCCGGGCCTGCCCGTCGAACTGACCATCCAGGTCGTGGACTCGCCCGACGAGCCGTCCGACGTCGCCGCGTTCGGTCTCGGCCGCGGCTGGTGGCTGCTCGGCCTGCTCGTACTGACCGGGCTGGTGGCCGGGCTGCTGTGGGGCTGGGTCTCGCGCTGGCGTGTCGCCGTATGGAGGACCAACTGATGCGAAGCATCCGCAAGACGTCCGCGCTCACCGGGTCGCTGCTGGTGGCGGTGACGGCGCTGCTCACGACGGCGGGGCCTGCCCTGGCCGACGACACCCCTGCCCCGTCCTCGTCGTCCACGGACGGTTCGGACGGTGCGGACGGTTCCGGTGGCGGGCCTACGGAGGCCGGTACGTCGTTTCGTACCGCCACCGCTTTCCGTGCTGGCCAGCAGGCCACCGCCGACGCTTCTACGGGCGACTACCTGTACTGGGTCTTCCCGGTCGACACGGGGCAGCGCGCCACCGTCACCGCGAAGGTCACCCTGCCCGACTCCGCCACCAGGAAGGGCTCCGCGACCTGGCAGGTCGACGTGTACGACGGGCTGCGCCGCCACCAGCCGTGCGTCTACGGGGCCAGGACCCGCGCGGTCGCGGCCGACGCGGACACGCTGGAGCTGCGCTGCACCCTGCGGACGGTACGGGCCTGGGCCGAGCCCTGGTCGAACGATCCGCTGCCGGGGAGCTACTACGTACGCCTGACGGTGGTGAACGCGCAGGAGGAGGACCTGGGGCTGCCGGTACGGGCCTCGGTCGGCGCGTCTCTGTCCGACAAGGGCGGGTCCGTGGCGGTGGGCGGCGCGCTCGCCGTACCGCTGACGGCGAGTGCGGTGCTCGCCGACGCGGACGGGGACGGGTCGGACGACGAGCCGTCGGCGGCGGCGGTCGCGAGTGAGCCGGAGGGAGGGTGGGCCTCGGGCTGGTGGTCGGATCGTTGGATCTGGACGGCGGTGGGGGGTGTGCTGGGGGCGCTTGCGGGTATCGGGGGGTATTCGCTGGCGCGGCCGTCTCGGGGGGCGCGGGTGAGTTAGGGCGGTGGGCCTGCGCGGGCCGTGACCGCTGCGGTCACTGTTGTCCTCAAGCGCCGGACGGGCTTGGTTTTCGCCGGTGGGTCCGCGCGGGCCGTGACCCGTGCGGGTCACCGTTGTCCTCAATCGCCGGACGGGCTTGGTTTGTCCGGCCGGTGGGTCCGCGCGGGCCGTGGTCTGTGCGGGTCACTGTTGTCCTCAAACGCCGGACGGGCCTGAATTGCCGCGTGGCTCTGAAGGCTGACCACCCCGTCCTCGGCACCCGCGCGCTCAATCGCGCCACCCTGGAGCGGCAGTTCCTGCTTCACCGGGCCGCCGGGGTGTCCGCCAAGGACGCCGTCGGGCACCTCCTCGGGCTTCAGGCGCAGAACGTCAAGCCGCCCTACTTCCAGCTCGCCGCCCGGCTGGCCGGGTTCGTGCCCGGGGATCTGTCGGGTCTGATGGAGTCCCGGGAGGTCGCCCGGCTCGTCACGATGCGGTCGACCATCCACACCCACACCGCCGACGACTGCCTGACCCTGCGCCCCCTCCTCCAGGAGGCGCGCGAGAAGGAGCTGCGGCTGTTCCGGGCCGGGCTGGCCGGTGTGGACCTGGACCACCTCACCGCCTTCAGCCGCGACCTGGTCGAGGAGCGGCCGCGGCCCGTGAAGGAGCTGCGGGACGCGCTGGCCGCGCGGTGGCCCGACGCCGACCCGTTCGCGCTGGCCGTCGCCGCCCGCGGGCTGCTGCCGCTCGTGCAGACCACCCCGCGCGGGCTGTGGGGCCGCGCCGGGCAGGTCACGCTCACCACCGCCGAGCAGTGGTTCGGCCGGCCCTCGGAGCCCGCGCCCGCGCCCGACGACACCGTCCTGCGCTATCTCGGCGCCTTCGGTCCCGCCTCGTTCAAGGACATGCAGGTCTGGTCGGGCCTGACCCGGCTGAGGGCCGTGTTCGAGCAGCTGCGGCCCCGTCTGCTCACCTTTCGGGACGCGTACGGGGTCGAGCTGTTCGACCTGCCCGACGCGCCGAGGCCCGACGGGGACACCCCGGCGCCGCCGCGCTTCCTGCCCGAGTTCGACAACCTGCTGTTGTCGCACGCGGACCGGAGCCGGGTCGTCCCGCCCGCGTACAAGGGGCGCGCCTCGCACGGCAACATCGCCCACCGGGCGCTGCTCGTGGACGGATTCCTCGCCGGTATCTGGCGGCTGGAGGAGAGCCGGGCCGGAACGTCAGGAAGGGGTACGTCAAGTACGTCAACAAGGACGGCCCCGTCCCGTACGACCCTCACCGTCCAGCTCTTCGCGCGGCCCACCCGGCAGCAGCGCGCCGACATCGCGGAGGAGGGCGAGCGGTTGCTCACGACGATGGCGCCGGCCGACGCGTACGACATCCGGTTCGCGGACGTGTCGACGGACCCGACGGCTCAGGCTCAGAGCCCCACGTCTCAGAGCCCCACGTCCCGCTGACGCAGATCCTCGAAGGTCTCCCGGCGCACCAGCAGCCGCGACCGCCCCGACGACACCGCGATGACCGGCGGCCGGCCCGTCATGTTGTAGCCGGACGCCATCGACACGTGGTACGCCCCCGAGGCCGGGACCGCCAGGACGTCGCCCGCGCGGATGTCGTCCGGCAGCTCCACCGCCTCCGCGAGGACGTCGCCCGCCTCGCAGTGCCGGCCCACGACCGTCGCTGTACGCATCGGGGCCGCCGAGGCGCGCCCCACCCTGCGGACCGTGTACCGCGCGCCGTACAGCGCGGGCCGGGGGTTGTCGCTCATCCCGCCGTCCACGGCCACGAACACCCGGCCCCCGGTGCGCTTCACCGCCAGGACGCGGTAGAGCGCGACCCCGGCCTGCGCGACGATCGAGCGGCCGGGCTCGACGGTCGGCCGGGGGACCGGCAGGCCGTACCGGGCACACTCCTCCGCCAGCGTGTCGGTGATCAACCGCCCGTACACGCCGGGCGCGGGGGCCGGATCGCCCGGCAGGTACGCGACCGCGAAACCGCCGCCCAGGTCCAGCTCGGGCAGGGTCACGCCGTGCCGGTCCCTGAGGGCGGCGAGGAAGGCCACGAGCCGCCGTACCGCTTCCGCGTACGGCTCCGCGTCGGTGATCTGGGAGCCGAGGTGGCAGTGCAGGCCGACCAGTTCGAGGGAGGGCTGGCCGAGGATACGGGCCACCGCGTCGGCGGCGTCGCCGTCCGCGATGGACAGGCCGAACTTCTGCCCCTCGGCTCCGGTACGGATCTTCGGGTGCGCGCCCGCCTCGATGCCGGGCAACACCCTGACCAGCACCTTCTGCGGGCCGGGGCCGGGCACCTGCGCGGCGATCCTGGCGATCTCGCAGGCCGAGTCGACGACGATACGGCCGATGCCGAGGCGCAGCGCCGTCCGCAGGTCCTGCGGGGACTTGGCGTTGCCGTGCAGGACGATCCGCTCGGCGGGGAAGCCCCGGGTGGCGGCCAGCTCCAGCTCACCGGCGGAACAGACGTCGAGCCCGAGGCCCTCCTCCTCGATCCAGTCCACGAGGGCCCGGCAGAGGAACGCCTTGGCGGCGTAGACGACGTCGGCGTCCGGGAGTGCCCGGCGCCAGGCTCTGGCGCGGGCGCGCACCTCGTCCTCGTCCAGGACGTAGGTGGGGGTGCCGTACCGCTCGGCCAGCTCTGCGAGCGACACCCCGGCGACGGCGATGTCCCCGCCGGGGGCGACGACGGCGGACTCCGGCCACACGGTGGCGGCGCTCAACTCACTGATGCCGAGGAGGGGCTCGGTGGTCATCGGAACCTCGCCCCGGCCGCGTCGCCCCTTGCTGCTCTGGCCTGCTCCATGGTGTGCCTCCCGGACGGTCCGATCACTCCGACACCTGGAACGTAGATCCGGCGGGAGGGGGGCCGGTACGCCCCTGACGCGGCATTGACCGGCGGCGCCGGAATCTTGACGCTTCCCTGGCGGATCGGCCTCGGGCCCCGGCGGAGGGATCAACCTCGGTCCGGGCCGGGCCGGGACTGGTTCGGGGCCGGGCCCGGGCGGACGGATCGGCCCCGGGCCGGAATGGGATCGACGGGTCGGGTGGCCCGAGGGCGCGGCCGATCAAGGACTGGCCGACCCCAGGTACACGGCCGACCGTCGGTCCGGCCCGACCGACGGTGAGGGAAGTGGGGACGGCCCTGACGCGGCATTGACCGGCGGCGCCGGAATCTTGACGGTTCCCTGGCGGATCGGCCTCGGGCCCCGGCGGTGCGGCCTCGGGCCTCAGCGGAGAGACCAGCCCCGGGTCGGGCTGGGGCTGGTTCGGCGCCGGGCCCCGGCGGACGGATCGGCCCCGGGCCGGACTGGGGCCGACGGGTCGGGTGGACTCCAGGGACGGGGCGGACCGGGGGGATAGGGCCGACCCCGGTACACGGCCGACCGTCGGTCCGGCCTGACCTACGGCCCGACCGACGGCCTACGGACGGCTCGGCCAACGCCCACGCCCGCCTCACCCGGCCCGCAGCCTCGCCAGGCCACAGCCTCGGTCTGCCCGCAGGCCCGCAGGCCCGGACCCGCCTTCGACGCCCCGCAGTCAGCCCGCCCTTGCAGTCGCGCCCGCCCCCAGCCCCCGCCGCTCCGCACTCGCGCCGCCCCCCACCCGCGCCGCCCCCCAGCCCCCGCCGCGCCCCCGCGCGCCGCCCCGCCCCTACGGCAGCAACCCCTCCCGCCGCGCCGCCACCACCGCCTCCAGGCGGGTGTGCGCCCCCAGCTTCCGCATCGACGAGCGCAGGTAACCCTTCACCGTCTCCGGCCGCAGCCCCAGCAGCTCCGCCGCCGCCGCGTTCGTCGCGCCGGAGGCGATGCACGTCAGGACGTCCAGTTCGCGCGGGGCCAGGCTCACCGGCAGGTTTCGCTCGGCGGGTGGCGCGCCCGTCGCGCCCGCCAGCCGGGCGCACACCGCCAGCAGATGGTCACGTGTCTCCGGGTCGGCGATCCGGGGCGCGAGCGCCCGCAACTCGCCGTGGGCGGCCCGGACCTCCTCCCACGCGGCCGGGCCCGTCGCCCGCTCCCGGGTCACCGCCAGGAGCCGGCGCACCTCGTCCCGTACGACCAACGCCTGTTCCACGTCCCGCGCGGCGGACGCCGCCGCGTCGAACGTACGGTCCCCGATGGGCAGCGCGGTGCGCAGCGCCCCGTACAGCACGCCCCGTACCCTGCGCTGTACGACGACCGGCACCGCGAGGACGGACCGCAGCCCCTCCGCCGCGACCGCCGCGTCGTACTCATGGCTGATGTGCCGCGCCTGGCGGTAGTCGGTCACCGCGAACGGCCGGGCCAGGGCGATGGACTTGCCGCCCAGGCCGTTGCCCGACGAGATCGCCAGGCCGCGCAGCGCGCCGGTCGCCGTGCCGGTCAGTTCGGCGATCCGGAACCGTCCCGTCTCGTGCAGCAGACCGCCGAACGCCACCGGCAGACCGGTCGTCCGCCGCAGCCGCAGCAGCGCCGCGCGCAACTCCACCGACTCCACCACTTCGGTCACGTCGCCGCCCTTCCGTCGTCGGCCGCACCCCCACCACCCCCGTCCGGGGGTGGTGAGACCCACGTCACTGATTACACGATGTCATTGAACGGTCCGCAATGAGGAGGACATATGACGGCAGGGACGCCGAACAGTCCGGCCGGCGCGAGCGGCAGGCTCACCCCGACGGAGGAATTCCGGTCGGCCCGGGACTTCCTCCTGGCGCACCGGGAGGACTACGCGACGGCGTACGCGGGCTTCGAGTGGCCGCGACCCGAGCGGTTCAACTGGGCGCTGGACTGGTTCGACCGGATCGCGGAGGGCAACCACCGCGAGGCCCTGCACATCGTCGAGGAGGACGGCAGGCGTACCCGTGTCACCTTCGCGGAGATGTCCGCGCGCTCCGACCGGGTCGCGAACTGGCTGCGCGCGCGGGGGGTACGGCCCGAGCAGCGCGTCGTGGTCATGCTCGGCAACCAGGTCGAGCTGTGGGAGATCGCGCTCGCCGCGATGAAGCTGCGCGCCGTCGTCATCCCCGCCACCCCCCTCCTCGGCCCCGAAGACCTGCGCGACCGGGTCGAGCGCGGCCGGGCGTCGCACGTGATCGTCCGCTCGGACGGCACCGCGAAGTTCGACGGGATCGAGGGACGGTTCACCCGGATCGCGGTGGGCCCCGAGGTGCCGGGCTGGCTCTCGTACGGTGACGCCGACGACGCGCCCGCACGCTTCGAGCCCGACGGGCCCACGCACGCCGACGACCCGCTGATGCTCTACTTCACCTCCGGCACGACCGCCCGCCCCAAACTGGTCGAGCACACCCACGCGTCGTACCCCATCGGGCACTTGGCCACGATGTACTGGATCGGGCTGCGCCCCGGAGACGTTCATCTGAACATCGCCTCGCCCGGCTGGGCCAAGCACGCGTGGTCCAACCTCTTCGCCCCCTGGAACGCCGAGGCGACCGTCTTCATCCACAACTACACCCGCTTCGACGCGGGCCGGCTGATGGCGGAGATGGACGGCGCGGGAGTCACGAGCTTCTGTGCCCCGCCGACCGTGTGGCGGATGCTGATCCAGTCCGACCTGTCGACGCTCCGTACGCCGCCGCGCGAGGCCGTCGCGGCCGGTGAACCGCTCAACCCCGAGGTGATCGAGAAGGTCCGGTGTGCGTGGGGGGTGACGGTCCGCGACGGCTTCGGCCAGACCGAGACCGCCGTCCAGGTCGCCAACTCGCCCGGCCAGCTCCTCAAGGCCGGTTCCATGGGCCGCCCGACGCCCGGCTTCAAAGTGGAGCTGCTCGATCCGGTGAGCGGGGCGCCGGGGGTGGACGAGGGGGAGATCGCGCTGGTCCTCGGCGCGCACCCGGTCGGCCTGATGACCGGCTACCACGGGGCTCCGGACCTCACCGCGGCGGCGATGGCGGGGGGTTATTACCGCACCGGTGACATCGGCTCGCGCGACGCCGATGGTTACATCACGTACATCGGCAGGTCCGATGATGTTTTCAAGGCTTCTGATTACAAGATTTCGCCCTTCGAGCTGGAAAGCGCGCTGCTGGAGCACGAGGCGGTGGCGGAGGCGGCGGTCGTGCCCGCACCCGACCCGGTGCGCCTGGCCGTCCCCAAGGCGTACGTCGTCCTCGCCGAGGGCTGGGAGCCGGGGCCCGACACCGCCAAGGTGCTCTTCGCGCACTCCCGTTCGGTGCTCGCCCCGTACCAGCGGATCCGCCGCCTCGAATTCGGCGAGCTGCCCAAGACGGTGTCCGGGAAGATCCGCCGGATCGAGCTGCGTGAGCGTACGGCCGGGGGCTCCACCGCCGAGTACGACGAGGGGGATCTGCGATGACGACGATGACCACCCGTTCCGGCCCGGTGGCGGCGGCCCCGGCCGCCTCCTACCTCCACGGCACGGCCACGGTCCCGCTGCTCGGCGACACGGTCGGCGGGAACCTGGACCGGGCGATCGCCGCCTTCCCCGACCGGGAGGCGCTGGTCGACGTACCGTCGGGACGGCGCTGGACGTACGGTGAATTCGGCGCGTCCGTCGACGAGTTGGCGCGGGCGCTGCTCGGGCGCGGCGTGGCGAAGGGCGACCGGGTCGGGATCTGGGCGGTCAACTGCCCCGAGTGGATGCTGGCGCAGTACGCGACGGCCCGCATCGGCGCGATCATGGTGAACATCAACCCGGCCTACCGGGCGCACGAGGTGGAGTTCGTGCTCAACCAGGCCGGGATCTCGGTGCTGTTGGCGTCCCTCGGCCACCGGACCAGCGACTACCGCGCGTTGGTGGAGGAGGTGCGGGGCCGTTGTCCGGACCTGCGGGCGGTGCATTACATCGGTGACCCGAGCTGGGCCGAACTGCTCGCGTACGCAGGCGAGGTGACGGGGCATCAGATAGCGGCGCGCGAGGCCGAGTTGTCGTGCGACGACCCGATCAACATCCAGTACACCTCAGGAACGACCGGCTTTCCGAAGGGTGCCACGCTCTCCCACCACAACATCCTCAACAACGGTTACTTCGTGGGGGAGACGGTCGCGTACACGGAACACGACCGGATCTGTGTCCCGGTGCCCTTCTACCACTGCTTCGGCATGGTGATGGGCAACCTCGCCGCCACCTCGCACGGCGCGTGTGTGGTCATCCCCGCGCCGTCGTTCGACGCCGGGGCGACGCTTCAGGCGGTCGAGCGGGAGCGCTGTACGTCGCTGTACGGCGTCCCCACCATGTTCATCGCCGAGTTGGACCTCCCGGGCTTCGCGTCGTACGACCTCTCCTCGCTGCGCACCGGCATCATGGCGGGCTCGCCCTGCCCGGCGGAGGTGATGAAGCGGGTCGTCGCCGAGATGAACATGGCCGAGGTGTCGATCTGTTACGGCATGACGGAGACGTCACCGGTCTCCACGCAGACGCGCCGCGACGACAACCTGGAGCGTCGTACGGGGACGGTCGGCCGGGCGCTGCCGCACATCGAGGTGAAGGTGGTGGACCCGGCCACCGGGGTGACGCTGCCGCGCGGGGTGGCGGGCGAACTGTGCACCCGGGGCTACAGCGTGATGCTCGGCTACTGGAACGAACCGGAGCGCACCGCCGAGGTCATCGACGCCGGCCGCTGGATGCACACCGGCGATCTCGCGGTGATCCGCGAGGACGGTTACGCGCAGATCGTCGGCCGGATCAAGGACATGATCATCAGGGGCGGCGAGAACGTCTATCCCCGGGAGATAGAGGAGTTCCTGTACGGGCACCCGAAGGTCGCCGACGTGCAGGTGATAGGCGTCCCCGACGCGCGGTACGGCGAGGAGATCGTGGCGTGCGTGATCCCGCGCGACCCGGCGGACCCGCCGTCGGCGGAGGAGGTGGCGGCGTACTGCCGTGAGCGGCTGGCGCACTACAAGGTGCCGCGGCGGGTGGAGATCGTGGACGCGTTTCCCATGACGGTGAGCGGCAAGGTGCGGAAGATCGAACTGCGGGAGCGGTTCGCGGCGTAGCGGTTGGCGGGGGCGCGCGGCGCCGTGGGCGCGGTCCGGGTCCGGTACGGGCCGCGCCGGGCCGGGCGTCGTAGCCGTACGGGTCCAACTGCCGTCAGCGGCAGGGGTTGTGGCTGGCCGCCGCCCCGACCGTACGGGTGCACCTGCGCGCGCTCGCGGCCGTGCCGGTACGCGCGGCATGCAGCCGCAGCCCCGCCTGTACGCGCCCCCCACATGGCCGCGGTCGCAGCCGTGTCCGTACGTGCCCACCTGCCCGCGGTCGCGTCAGCCTACGGCCTCCGCCCACGGCCGCACCCCTGCGCGCCCGCTCTTGCCCCCCGCACTCGCCCTCACCCGCGTGGGCTGATGCCCGCCACCGCCAGGTCGAGCAGCCGTTCCGTCCGGGCCGCCGGGTCCGGGTCGTGTTCGGTGGCGAGGGCGATGCCCGAGACCAGCGTGACCAGGTCGGCGGTGGTCACGCCGGGGGTCACCGCGCCCGCCCGGGTGGCGCGTTCCAGCAGCGGGTCGTACGCGTGCGAGAGCTTCGCCGCGCAGGCGTTCACGTGCTCGGGGCCGGCGGCCCCGTCCTGGGTCAGTGCGGTGGCCAGCCCCCGCGCCGAGGTGGCGTACGCGGCGAGCGCGCGCAGCGCCTCCAGCAGCGCGGCCCGCGCGTCCGGCGCGTCGGCCAGCTCGCGGGCGCGGGCGCACAGGACCTCGATCCGCTCGTGGAACACCGCCTCCAGGAGGGCGCGGCGGCCGGGGAAGTGACGGCGCACGGTGGCCGAGCCGACCCCGGCAGTGCGGGCGATCTGTTCGAGGGAGGCGTCGGCGCCGTGCGCGGCGACCTCCTTCTCGGCCTCGGCGAGGATCCGCTCGTAGTTGCGGCGGGCGTCCGCGCGCTGAACGGCCATGGCGTCTCCTTCCGTGGGTTGCCCTGGTGTGCCGGGTGTCCCGGTTGCCTCGGTTGCTAAGTGGCGAGGCCCTCCGTATCGTACCGACTCGGAAACGGCGGGGCCCGCCGTTTATCCGCCACCCACCACCCGAGGAGACCCATGCCCACCTCTTCCGCACCCGTCCTGGTCACCGGCGCCACCGGAAAGCAGGGTGGTGCGACGGCAAGTGCCCTGCTCGCGGCGGGTGTTCCGGTACGGGCCCTGGTCCGCGACCCGTCGACCGACCGGGCGAGGGCGATCGAGGGGCGCGGCGCCGAGCTGGTCACGGGCGATCTCCGCGATCTCGACTCCGTGCGGCGGGCCGCCGAGGGGGCGCGGGGCGTCTTCTCGATCCAGATGCCCGACATGAACGACCTCCAGGGCGACTCCGAGTGGGTCCAGGGGCGCAACCTGGTAGACGGCGCGCGGGACGCGGGGGTCGAGCAGTTCGTGCACACGTCCGTCTCCGGCGCGGGGCAGCACCGCACCGAGCCCGGCTGGGCGGAGGGCCGGTGGGCGTCGATGGAGCACTACTACGAGACCAAGTCGGGGCTCCAGGACCGGGTCCGCGAGGCGGGTTTCGCGCACTGGACGCTTCTCAAGCCGGCCTTTTTCATGGAGAACTTCCTCCCGCCGTCGTTCCTGCTCCCGAACGGCCCGGAGGGCGGTCTGGTGACGGTCATCAAGCCCACGACCGAGGTCGCCCTGGTCGCGGTCACGGACATCGGCGTGGCGGCGGCAGCGGCCTTCGCCGACCCGGAGCGGTTCGACGGCGTCGAGCTGGAACTGGCGAGTGACCGGCTCCCGATGACCCGGATCGCGGAGATCCTTTCCGACGCGCTGGGCGTGGAGCTGACGGCTCCGACGATGACGCCGGAGGAGGCGCTGGCGGCGGGCGGCCCGCCGTTCGGCGCGAGCCACGAGCGCATGAACGTGGTGGGCCACCCGGCCCGCCCCGAGTTCGCGACCGCCCTCGGCCTCCCGCTCACCAGCTTCGCGAAGTGGGCGGCGGAACACCTGCGCCCGGCCATCTGACCAAAGAACCGCCGCGAGCCCCCACCGAGTTGCCGGCGGGGGCTCCTTGCATGGCGTACCCCCGTCAGGCGAGGCCGCCGGTCTTCAGGCCGCTGAGGAATGCGGCCCAGGCGGGGGCGGCCACGGCAAGTGCCGGGCCGGTGGGGCGCTTGGAGTCGCGTACGGGCATGGTGGTGGGGAACCCGTGGGCCACCTCGACGCAGTCGCTATTTCCCCCGCTGTAGGAGGACTTGGTCCAGATGGGAGCAGGTGTGGTGTCGGTCATGTGAGTGAGTCCTTCGTTCTGGCGATGAGGTCGGCTGAATCGGCGAACGGAAGTGCCGCTGCGCGAAGTCTCTCGAACGCGGCGCTGTAGCTCGACACTTCTGCGGGCTCCTCGATGTAGAGCGCGCTGGTCAGCGACTCCACGTGGACGACGTCGAGGTCCGCAGTCTCGGGGAATCCCACCAGTGCGAAGCTGCCTGCCAGGCCCGGATGGGGCGGAGCGTCCAGCGGAAGCACCTGGATGGACACGTGTGGAAGCTCGGCGAGGTCGATCAGCCGTTGAAGCTGGTCCCGCATGACCTGGACGGGCGCGATCCGCGGGCGCAACGCGGCCTCGTGGATGATGGCCCAGAACTCCAGCGGCTCCGGCCGGGTGAGGACCGACTGCCGGGCCACCCGCACCTCCACCAGCGCGTTGACGCGGTCCTGCGGCGACGTCATGTTGATGGCGTCGATCGTGGCGCGGGCGTAGGCAGCGGTCTGGAGCAGCCCGGGAATCAACGTGGTCTGGTACGACCGCATGTTGCGGGCGTCGGCCTCCAACGAGATCAGATCCGCATAGGCGGGCGAGATCGCGTCGCGATACGTCTGCCACCAGCCGCGCTTGCCGCCGTCCTTGGCCAGGCCGTGCAGCGCCGCTCGCTTCGCCTCGTCCTCAAGGCCGTAGAGGTCCAGGAGAGCGGTGAGGTCGTCGGGTTTGACCCCGATGCGCGCGGTCTCGATGCGACTCGTCTTCGCCGCGTTGAGGCTGGTGCGTTCTGCCACGTCGTCCAGCTTTAACCCGGCGGCCTCGCGCATGCGACGGAGTTCCGAGCCAAGTCGACGCTTGCGAACGGTCGGATCGCTCATGCGCCCCTCCTTCTTACAGATGACACGTCAGTTCATGGCGCTTGTGAAGCGCGGGGCAACAGCTTTCCACAGTCGCGACCCATCACTCTTTCGTGTGTGCAATTTTGCAGATTCACGCGATGAACTTGCGCTCTACTCTCCGTGGTCGCCACACTGAGGGTGTCAGATCAAGCGCAGCGGGTGATCGCGTGCGGGGTATCGGAGGCGATGGCTCATGTCCAATGAACGGCTTACCGGCGGAGCGGGCGGCTTGGCCGAACTCGTGGAGACGGTTCAGCACTGGGGTTTCTGGCGCTTACCGCCCGGCTGGCCGGATCCGCCCGACCTGCCTGACCTGTCCAACTGGGCCGGCGCGCCTGCCCGTACGTACGCGCCCCTGACAACCGACCTGCTGGAGCGGGTACTTCGCGGTCTGGAGGAGCTGTCGTGACGGAGGGAAGCGAAGGACGCAGGCGTCTGACCCGCCTGATGGACGAGTTCGGTTCGAACGGCACGCTGGTCGTCCCGAAGTACGACACCGGCGCGGACGGCGCCGACCTGGTTCCCGGCTCAGCCCTCCGCTGGCCCCCCTGCGCGTGCGGCAATCCCGTGCTGTGCCCCGACTACGTACCACCCGAATCGCCGACCGGGACGTGAGAACGCCGTACCCACCGAACTCCCGTGCCGCCTACGCCGAGAGGCTGGACTGCGCGCGGGCAGGGCGGGTGGCGCCGAGGTCGGCTCCTGGCGCCACCCGTTACCAAGCCACCGTGGAGCACTACATGTTCCGCACATGCGGGTGGCCACCGGGACCATCGGAAGCGGGCCGTCCTGCGAGATCAGCGAACTCCCGCCGATGCGGTCGATCGTGGCGCGTTCTTCCGCGCTCAGCAGGTCCGCGCCCTCCTCTCGGGGGCGACGCCATGCCTGAGCCACAATCCGCCGCCGCAGCCGTACACCCTCGGGTGTGATCCCGAGCAGCCGTGGCCCACCGTGCTCCGGGCAAGTGGGCCACGATTCCCCCGCCGGCTACAACAGCGGGCCGCCGATTCGCCGTTGGTGCCCACCGGACGCCGCCGTCTCGCCGACCTCCAACACCCCTTGAAACACAGGCGAGTTCAGGGGCGGTCGGGGCTAGACTCCGATGCGCTCAGTGATTGCTGATCGCTGATCGTGCGCGCGTACGCATGAGTGAGGCGCCGGGGGGCGCCCGTTGGGGGGACTCGTGATGGTCGGTCGCAGGAGCATAGGCTCGTCGTCGGCGGAGACGTGGACGCGGGGGACGTGGGTGTTGATCATTGCCACGGGAGCCGCGTGGAGTCTCGCTCTCCTGTTTCACGCGCTGGGCTGGACCGCGATTCCCGGTGGCTCCTGTGGGCGGTAACGTCCGTGTCCCGAAGGCGTACCGACGATCCTCGTCCTCGCCTTCGTCCTCTCGTTCGCCGGTAGCGGCCTGTGGACGTTCGCGCTCGGTCGTCACGGCCTGGTCCGCCTGCGTGGACGTGCCGTGGTCGTACTGGCGGTCAGCGCGGTCGCTCCCCTGTGGCCCGGCTGGCTGTTCGCGGACTGGATGATGGGGGCTTAGGGCGTGTCCGCAAAGTGGGGGTCTGGCTCGCGGCGCCTGGCACGCGCGCTCGCGGCGTTGTCGGACCCACCTTGTACGTCCAGTACGGGGTGGGTCCTCCGCCTTGCGATCGCACGCACCAGACGCCGCGAGCCCCGCCCTCCGGGCGGACGACCCCACTTCGCGGACACGCCCTAGGGCAACGCTCGCCGATCCGGGCGCAACGCGGAACCGTCCCCGAGCCGGCCGCCCGACGCCCCCGCCCACCTACCCACCCGTCGCCACCAGTTCGTCCGCCGGGTCGTTCACCGGCTGCGGCGCGCCCGTGAGGTCCATGACGAACAGCGGGACGCCCAGGGTGTCGGCGCGGGCTCGCGCGTCGTTCGCGTAGCCCGCCAGGGCGAAGAAGACGCCCACCACCGACGCGTTGAGGCCGTTGAGCCACAGGCACTCGACCGCCCGCAGCGAGGCCGGGGAAGTCGTCGGGTCGACCTGGGCGACCACGTCCGGGCCGCGCAGGTCGATGCCGGACGCGGGCTGTTCCGCCGCCTGGACCACGCCCTGGAAGCCCAGCCACCGTAAGTAGAGCGCGGCCCCCGTCACCACGTCCCGTGCGGTACGGATCGTCAGCGGGCGGAAGGTGGGGCGCGGGGCCACCGGCGCCCCGGCGGGCGGGGGTTTCGCCGGCCCCGCCGCGCGCCCCGCAGGGCCGCCCACCTCCCGTACCGGAATCCGCAGCACCGAGCCGCACGGGCAGCCCAGCTCCGGCCGCGGCCAGTGGTCCTGCCGCCCGCACGCCGTGCACCGCACCCGTACCCACTCGTCCGTCCACGTGCGGTGCGTCACCGGCTCCGCCGGGGCGCCCCGCAGCAGCGGTGGCTCGACCGGCGCCCCGCACGCGCACGGATACACCGTCGGCACAAAGGCGTGGCTCCGGCTACAGGCCGGGCAGCGGACCGGAACGCTCTCTGCCATCAGAACCCCCTTCGAACACGCACCGCGGCCCATCGTCCACCACCGGCGGGGCCGGGGGGCGGACTTCGCCCATCCCTTGACGCGGTAGCGGGGCCCGCCTAAATTTGATTCCGTATAGCAGAACTAAACTTTCGCATTACGGAATTGGCGCTCTCAGGTGGCGCGACAGGGCCCGAATCCGCCAGCCGAAGCAGGAGCACTCCATGCCTCGAATGACCGCTGCCCGAGCCGCAGTTGAGATCCTCAAGCGCGAAGGCGTGACCAACGCGTTCGGTGTGCCGGGCGCCGCCATCAACCCGTTCTACGCCGCCCTCAAAGCCGCCGGCGGGGTCCGGCACACGCTGGCCCGCCACGTCGAGGGCGCCTCGCACATGGCCGAGGGCTACACCAGGACCCACCCGGGCAACATCGGCGTCTGCATCGGTACGTCGGGACCCGCCGGTACGGACATGATCACCGGCCTCTACTCGGCGACCGGCGACTCCATCCCGATCCTGTGCATCACGGGGCAGGCGCCCCGTGCGGTGATCCTCAAGGAGGACTTCCAGGCCGTCGACATCGCGTCGATCGCCGAGCCCGTCACCAAGGCCGCGACCACGGTGATGGAGGCCGCGCAGGTCCCCGGCGTCTTCCAGCAGGCCTTCCACCTGATGCGGTCGGGCCGCCCCGGGCCGGTCCTCATCGACCTGCCGATCGACGTCCAGCTGACGGAGATCGAGTTCGACCCGGAGACGTACGAGCCGCTGCCGGCCTTCAAGCCCGCCGCGACCCGCGCCCAGGTCGAGAAGGCCATCGCGCTGCTGAACGAGTCGGAACGCCCGCTGATCGTCGCCGGTGGCGGCATCATCAACGCCGACGCCTCCGACCTGCTGGTCGAGTTCGCCGAGCTGACCGGCATCCCGGTCGTGCCCACCCTGATGGGCTGGGGCATCATCGCCGACGACCACGAGCTGAACGCCGGCATGGTGGGCCTCCAGACCTCGCACCGCTACGGCAACGCGACGTTCCTGGAGTCGGACTTCGTCCTCGGCATCGGCAACCGCTGGGCCAACCGCCACACCGGCAAGCTCGATGTGTACACGCAGGGGCGGAAGTTCGTCCACGTCGACATCGAACCCACCCAGATCGGCAAGATCTTCGCGCCGGACTACGGGATCGCCTCCGACGCCAAGGCCGCGCTCGAACTCTTCGTGACGGTGGCCAAGGAGCTCAAGGCGGCGGGCCAACTGCCCGATCGCGCCGCGTGGGCCGCCTCCGCGCAGGAGCGCAAGGCCACGCTGCACCGCCGTACCCACTTCGACAACGTGCCGCTCAAGCCGCAGCGGGTGTACGAGGAGATGAACCGCGCCTTCGGCCCCGAGACCCGGTACGTCACCACCATCGGCCTCTCCCAGATCGCCGGCGCGCAGATGTTGCACGTCTACCGGCCGCGCCACTGGATCAACTGCGGCCAGGCGGGCCCCCTCGGCTGGACGATCCCGGCCGCGCTCGGGGTCGCCGTCGCCGATCCGGAGGCGACGGTCGTCGCGCTCTCCGGCGACTACGACTTCCAGTTCATGCTCGAAGAGCTGGCGGTCGGCGCGCAGCACAAGATCCCTTACGTGCATGTGCTGGTGAACAACGCCTACTTGGGCCTGATCCGGCAGGCGCAGCGCAACTTCGACATCGACTTCGAGGTCAACCTCGAGTTCGAGAACATCAACTCGCCCGAGCTGGGCGTCTACGGCGTCGACCACGTCAAGGTCGCCGAGGGCCTGGGCTGCAAGGCCATCCGGGTCACCGAACCCGACCAGCTGTTGCCGGCCTTCGAGGAGGCCAAGAAGCTGGCGGCGGAGTTCCGGGTGCCGGTGGTGGTCGAGGCGATCCTGGAGCGCGTCACGAACATCTCGATGAGCGGCAGCGACATCGCCAGCGTCAACGAGTTCGAGGACCTGGCCACCGAGCCGTGGCACGCGCCGACGGAGATCCTGCCGCTGAGCTGAGCCCGGATGCCGCGGTGGCACGGCAGGAGGGGGCGGGGGGGGGGGGGGGGGGCCGCCCCCCGCCCCCCCCCCCCCGCCCCCTCCGTTGTGCCGGGAGACATGCCCGGGGACATGCGAGGACCGCGACGGCGGGGCCACCGCACTGGCTCGCCCGCCGTCGCGGTCCGCATGCTGTCCGGCCCGCCGGTCACCCCTGACAAGGGCCGGCGGGCCGGACGGAGGCACCGGAGCTGGTCTGCCGTCAGCTCCGGCGCGTGGTCGGGAAGTTGATGAAAAAGGAGAAGAAAGGGGTCCGGGCGGCGGCAGCGCCTGGGCGCGACAAGGACAGGTGTCAGCGCTGCCGCAGCCCGGGTTCAGGGGCGGTGCCAGGAAGGGGAGTTCACACCTGGTCACCGGAGAGGCGCTCCACGGAGCGCAGGAGGGCGGAGTGGTCGAGGCCGCCGTCGCCCTGCGCGCGCAGGGAGGCGACGAGTTGGGCCACCACGGCTCCGACGGGCAGCGCCGCACCGACGTTGCGGGCGGCGTCGGTGACGATGCCCATGTCCTTGTGGTGCAGGTCGATGCGGAAGCCGGGCTTGAAGTCGCGGTTGAGGAAGTTGTCCTTCTTCCGCGTCAGTACGGTGGAGCCCGCCAGGCCGCCGTTCAGGACGTCCAGCGCGGCGGCCAGGTCCACCCCGGACTTCTCCAGGAACACCACGGCCTCGGCGCACGCCTGGATGTTGACCGCGACGATCAGCTGGTTGGCGGCCTTCACCGTCTGCCCCGAACCGTGCGGACCGCACAGCACGATGGTCTTGCCGAGGGCTTCCAGTACGGGCCTGGCCTCGTCGAAGTCGGCCTGTTCGCCGCCGACCATGATGGACAGGACCGCCTCGATCGCCCCCGCCTCCCCACCGGAGACCGGCGCGTCGAGCACCCGTACCCCGACGTCCGCGGCGTTCTTGGCCAGGTCCACCGAGGTCTGCGGGGTGATCGAGGACATGTCGATCAGCAGCGCGCCCCGCCTGGCGTGCGCCAGGATGCCGGCCTCGCCGTACGCGATGGCCTCCACCTGCGGCGAGGCCGGGACCATCGTGATCACGACGTCGGCGTCCCCGACCGCCTCGGCGATCGACCCGGCGGCGGTGCCGCCCGCGGCGGCGAGCCGGTCCAGCTTGTCCTGCTCCAGCGTGAACCCGGTCACCGAGTAACCGGCCTTGATCAGGTTCTCGGACATGGGGGAGCCCATGATGCCGAGTCCGATCCACGCGATCTTGGGGAGATTACTCATTGCGGGGGCCTCTTTCGACACACGTACATCAGAAGGTCGGGTGCATCAGATGGTCAGGCGCATCAGATGGTCGGGTACATCAGACGATCAGGTGGCGAGCCAGCCGAACGCCTCGGCGCTCGGACGGTCGCCCGGCTTGTACTCCAGGCCGACCCAGCCGTCGTAACCGGCCTTCCGCAGCCGGCCGAGAAGATCCTCCAGCGGCAGCGATCCGGTGCCCGGCGCGCCACGGCCCGGGTTGTCCGCGATCTGCACGTGGCCTGTCTTGTCGGCGTACGAGTCGATGACCGCGGCCAGGTTCTCGCCGTTCATCGACAGGTGGTAGAGATCGAGCAGGAACGCCGCGTTCCCGAGGCCGGTCGCCGCGTTGACCCGGTCCACGACCTCGATCGCGGCGGGCGCGCTCACCAGCGGGTAGAGAGGGGACTCCGGTTTGTTGAGCGCCTCGATCAGCAACGTCGCCCCGACCCGGTCGGCCGCGCGGGCGGCCAGGACGAGGTTGTCCAGGGCAAGGGTGTCCTGGAGGTGCGGTTCGACGCCTTCGACGCGGTTGCCGTACAGCGCGTTGAGCGCCGTGCAGCCCACGGAGGCGGCGAAGTCGGCGGCGACGTCCACGTTGGCGCGGAAACGCTCGGCCTCCGCTCCGGGTACGGAGAGCGCGCCCCGGTCGGGCCCGGGCAGCTGCCCGGCGTAGAAGTTCAGCCCCACCAGCTGGGTGCCCGCGTCGTCGAGCGCCTTCTTGAGCGCGTCCAGCTCGGCCTGCGGCGGTGTGGGGGTGTCGATCCAGGGCCACCACAGCTCGACCGCGCCGAAGCCCGCCGCCGCGGCTGCGGCCGGGCGCTCCAGGAGCGGGAGTTCCGTGAAGAGGATGGACAGGTTCACATCGAAGCGCTGCTCGGAGTAACTCATGAGGGGCCAGGCGCTCCTTCCGTATTGCGGAAGTTATTTTCTGCTTGATGGAAGCCTGCCCGGGAGGCTCGGGGCCTGTCAAGTGCCGTTTCGGTAATTCCTCGGCCGCCGTCCGGTCCCGTCCGGTCCACCGGGGTCCGATTGGCCCCGGACAGGGCGGTCGGAGCTCCCTAACGTCGGCGCCGGGAGCCGCCCGTGTGCTCCCCGCACACCTCGTGATCCCTGGAGGGACGTCCTGTGTCCGTCGGCTACCGCCACGTCGATGTGTTCGCCACCGGCCCGTACACCGGCAACAGCCTGGCCGTCTTCGGCGCCGACGGCGACCTGCCGGACCGTACGACCGCCGGGCAGCTGCTCGCGATCACGCAGGAGGTACGGCACTTTGAATCGGTCTTCCTCACCCCGCCCGACGCGGCGGGGGCGGTCGGGGCCCGGGTCTTCGACCTCTTCGGGGAGCTGGACTTCGCCGGGCATCCCGTCCTCGGCGCGGCGGCCGTCCTCCACGAGCGATCGGGCGCCGCCGGACCGCTCCGGTGGACCTTCCGGCTGCCGGGCGCGACGGTCGGCGTGACCACGACGCCGTCGGCCGTCGGGGTCACCGCGCTGCTCGACCAGGGGCCGCCGCGTTTCCTCGGCGAGGTCCGGGAGGCCGGGCGGGCGGGGGTCGCCGACGCCCTCTCGCTGCCCGCCGGGGCGCTTGCCGATCTGCCCCTCGAGGTGGTCACCACGGGCCTGAGCTATCTGATCGTGCCGGTGACGTCGGGGCTGGCCGAGGCCCGGATCGCCCGCCCGGACTTCACCGCGCTGCTGGCGGGGTACGGGGCGCGGTTCGCGTACGTCCTGGACGTCGGGGCGGCCGGCGGCCCCGAGGGGTGGATCCCCGAGGGCCGGAGCTGGAACAACGACGGGGTGCTGGAGGACGTCGCCACCGGCAGCGCGGCCGGCTGCGTGGGCGCCTTTCTGGCCAAGCACGGGCTGGTCCGTCCGGACGCCGAATTCACCCTCGCCCAGGGGCGGTTCGCCGGCCGCCCGAGCCTGATGCGGGTGACGCCCCAGGGGTCGGCGGACGCCCTGGCGAACGTACGGGTCGGCGGCGAGGTCGCCCTGGTCGCCGCCGGGCGACTCGACCGGCTCCCTCCGGCGATCCGTTAAGGTCGACTTCCGGTACGAACGTCGAGGACGACGGTGGAGGCGGAGGCGCGGTGCGACTGCGGGTGGAGTTCACGACCGAACCCTTCGACCTCGACGAGGCACCCGCGCACGCGCTGGTGGCCCGGGAGGTCGTGGGGAGCGCCCCGCTGGACTCCGTCGACGTCGGCCCGTTCGGCAACACCGCCGAGGGCGGCTCGGACGAGGTGCTGGCGGCGGTGAACGCACTGCTGCGCGAGACGCTGGCGGCGGGCGCGACCCGGGTCTCGCTCCAGGTGAACGTGATCGACGCGGGAGCGGCGGGCGGCGCCGCGGAGGGCGGTCGGTGACCGCGCCGCACGACCACCCCCTCGTCGCCGCGGTCAAGCCGCTGGTGGACGCGATGGGCGGCGAGCTGATGGCGGCCGCCGAGGCCGAGCCCGACGACGTCGTGCTCGCCTGGGAGGGCGAGGACGTCCTCGCCGTACGGCTGCCGCAGCTCTCGGAGTCCCTGGACCACATCCTGGCCGCGCTGGAGCGCCGGCACGGCATGCCGCTGGCCGAGTTGGACCGTAAGTCCAAACAATCGGTCGTCCGGATACTGGAGGCGCGCGGCGCCTTCTCCGTACGGCACGGCGTGGAGACGGTGGCGAGCGCGCTCGGCGTCAGCCGCTTCACCGTCTACAACTACCTGAACTACGCGAACGAGCAGCGGGCGAAGGCGCGCGAGGAGGGGGCGCGGGAGGACGGGGCGCGGCCGCCGTCGGCGGAGGGCTGAGCTGAGTGCTGGTCAGATATTCCCCGGCGATTTCCCCGGCGCGGCCGGCCGCGCGGCCATCCCCAAGGCTTGGCAAACATCAGGGCAAAGGGATGTTGTTCCATGGCCCGATCCGCCGGGCCCGGGGCCGTGGAGCGGCTGTCGCGCTCCGTACGGTGGCGGCCGGGTCACGTACGGGCGCGTAACGGAAATTCTTCGCCGAATGCGGACGTATCGCGCCATTTTGGGCGCATGCCGGGCCTGCTTACTCTGGCCGAATGAATGATCCCAATTCGGAAGAAAACGGATCTCTGTCCACGAAAAACGGATCTCTGTCCACCCTCGGCGACTCCAAGTGGAAACCGGCGACCTGGATCCTCCTGATCGTCCTCTGCGGAGCGCTCTTCCTGGACGGTCTCGACCTCACCATGGTCGGGGTCGCCCTGCCGGACATCGGCAGGGACCTGCATCTGTCGGCCAGTTCGCTGCAATGGATCGTGAGCGGCTACGTCCTCGGTTACGGAAGCCTCCTGCTGCTCGGCGGAAGAGCCTCCGACCTGCTGGGACGCCGACGGGTCTTCCTCGCCGCCTTGTGCGTGTTCGGCGCGGCGTCGGTCATCAGCACCTTCGTCGACAGCGACATCCTGTTGATCGCCCTGCGCTTCATCAAGGGCGCGTCCGCCGCCTTCACCGTCCCGGCGGGCCTGTCGATCATCAACACCACCTTCACCGAAGGCAAGGCGCGCAGCCGCGCCATGGGGATCTACGCCGCGTGCGGCGCGAGCGGGTTCTCCCTGGGGCTGATCTTCGGCGGGCTGCTCACCGAGCTGAACTGGCGGCTCACGTTCCTCGTCCCCGGACCGATCGCCCTCGCGCTGGTCGTCGCGGGCCTGAAGGTCATCCCCCGGGTCCCGCACAGCAGGCCGAGCCTCGCCGGGCTGGACCTGCGCGGCGCGGTGACCTGTACGGCGGCGCTGCTGCTCCTCGTGTACGCGGTGGTCGAAGCGCCCACGCACGGCTGGGGAAGCTTCTCCACCCTCGGCCTGCTGGCGCTGAGCGTCGTGCTGATGGCGGTGTTCGTGGTTCTCGAACGCAGGCACCGCACCCCGCTGCTGCGGCTGGGCATCCTGCGCTCCGGCCCGCTCGTCCACGCCAACATCTCGGCGGCGGTGATGTTCGGCGGCTACGTCGCCTTCCAGTTCCTGGTGACGCTGTACGTACAGAACTCCCTCGGCTGGTCCCCGATCCACATGGCCCTGGCCTTCCTGCCCGGCGGACTGATCGTGGTCCTCAGCGGCTCGAAGATCCCGCTCCTCCTGGAGCGTTTCAGTACGGTCAAGCTGCTCCTCGCGGGCCTGACCGCGTTCGCGGCCGCCTACGCCCTGTTCCTGCGCGTCAGCCCGGGGCAGTCGTACGCGAACTTCATGCTGCCCACGATCCTGCTGCTCGGCGTCGGCTTCGCCCTCTGCTTCCCGGCGGTGAACGTGCAGGCCACGGCCGGGGTGAAGGACGAGGAGCAAGGACTGGCGTCCGGCATCCTGAACTCCAGCCTCCAGATCGGCGGCGCGATCGTCCTCGCGGTCGTCACGGCGATCCTGGGCACCGGGACGACACACATCCAGCACGCGCAGCTTCTCCCGCACATGAAGACCGCGATCGGCGTCACCGTCGGCATCACGATCTTCGCGCTGCTGGTGACGATCGTCCAGTACACCCGCAACCGGCGTCAGGAGGCGGCGGCCGTGGAGGCCGAGCCGAGCGAGCGCCACGAGTACTCGGAGGTGTGACCGTATGACCCGACTGACCTTATGACCCGACTGACCGTATGACCCGAACCCCGACCCCGGTTCCTATCCTTTGGCCATGACTTCCCAGAAAGATCAACGGCGCCACGCGATCGCCGAATTGGAGGAGTTGGCCGATCGCCCGCTGACCGCCGGCCAGATCTTCCGGCGGGCGGACGAGGTGCTGCGCCCGGTCCTCGGGTACGACGGTGTCTGCTGGCACGGGACCGACCCCGCGACCGGTCTGGTCACCTCCGTCCTCACCGACGACCTGCGGCTGGAGGACTTCCGGCAGGCCGTGGAGCTGGAGATCTGGACCCAGGACGTGACCCAGTTCGCCGACCTGAGGCGCGGCGGACTCGTGGCCGACTCCCTCACCCGGGCGACGCGTGGCCGCCCGGGTGACAGCCGGCGCTTCCGCGAGCAGATAGCGCCGGCCGGATTCGGCGACGAACTGCGGGTCCTGTTCGAGGCGGCGGGCGCCGCGTGGGGGTGCGCCGCCTTCATGCGCGCCCCGGACCGGGGCGCCTACCGCGTGGGGGAGGTGGCGCTCGCCCGGCGGGCCGCCCGCTCCCTCGGTACGGCCCTGCGGCACAGCCAGATGCGTGCCGCGGGCACACCGGCGGGCGGGCACCCGCCGGCCGTCCTGCTCCTGGACTCGCGCAACCGCGTCGTGCGCGCCGACGACCGGGCCGAGGTGCTGCTCGGCGAGATCGCCGACGACGCGGTGGGGGCCTTCGAGGTGCCGACCTCCCTGCTGATGGCGGTGGAGCAGGCCAGGGCGGCGAAGGCGGCCGCGGGTGTGCCGCCGCGGCTGCGGGTCCGTACCCACGCGGGGGCGTGGCTGGTGCTCAACACCTCGATCATGGGCGGCGGCGCCGATCATCTGGCGGCCGTCGTGATCACCCCGGCGAACGCGGACGACGTCCTGCCCGTGGTGTTCGCGACGTACGGGCTGACCGCCCGTGAACGCGAGGTCGCCGTACAAGTGCTGCGGGGGAGGGACACCCGGGAGATCGCCCGCGCGCTGTCGCTGAAACCGCTGACGGTGCAGGACCACCTCAAGTCGGTGTTCACCAAGGCGGGGGTACGCAGCCGGCGCGACCTGGTGGCGGGACTCGTCGCCTCACGGGTCCCGGAGATCCTGGACTGATCCCGGGATCCCAGAAGCCGAGACCCCGGACCGGTCCCGGCGCGGTGGCGGCAGCGGCGTGCGGCCGGTCCCGGGGAACCCCCTGATTTCTGGGATATCGCCGGACCTCGCTCCTACTCGATCATGAGCGGGCCTCCCCCCTCCCGTGTTCTTGTCAGAGGAGTACCCATGGTCCGTCGAAGATCATCCGCCCGCCGCCCGCTCGCGGCCCTCCTGGTCGCTGCCGTCGCCGCGCTCCCGCTGCTGCTCACGCCCGCGCCCGCCTTCGCCACACCCCTGCCCGCGTGCGTCACCTCGGGTTCCGGGCAGGTGGACCCGGACGCGCCGGCGGGCGACGAGGGCACCCAGATGACCCGCGAGCAGGCGCTGTCCTACGTGGCGAGCCGCGAGAGCTCGAACGGCCTGGACGGCGATCCGCACGTCCACAAGAACCCGCAGGGCCGCCTCACCGTGGGGATCGGCTTCGATCTCGACAGCCCTGACGCGCGGGACCTGCTCGACGCCGTGGGCGCGGACTACGACGATGTCCGTTCCGGGGCCCAGGATCTGAGGCCTGATCAGATCCGCTTCCTGTTCGAAGTCAGATTCACCGCCGCGGAAAAGGCTCTGCAAACTCTGATTCCGGGCTTCGACTCGCTGTCCGGCAACCGGAGAGCGGCGCTGATGGACGTGATGTTCGACGCGGGCCCCGGCCAGTTCAACGCACTGACCTTCAAGGCGATGGTCAACGCCGTCTCCCAGGGCCAGCACAGTGCCGCCGCGACCCAGCTCCAGAGAACGGCCTGGGCGTCGCAGGTCGGCTACCGCGCCAAGTACGACGCCGACATGCTGCGTTCGGGAATCCTCTGCTACTCCCCGCCGCCCGTCGGCATGTGGTGGCCGAACACCAACCCGATCGACGACTGGCGGGTGGGCGTGATGATCGACGGATATCTGCATCTGCCCGGCGGTGTGGTCATCGGCCGCCCCGGCGGTGGGGCGATCCAGAACTTCTTCAAGCCGGAGGAGACGTGCGAGGCGACCTACCTGGTCATCGTGAACACGACCTCCATCGACATCGTCACCGTGATGTCCTGCTACACCATCATGGTCCCGAACTCGTAGGGGGTTGTCGCCGCCGGTCCGGTCGCGGCCCGGCCGAGATTTCAACAAAGTGTTGACGGCGTGGGGCCGAGGGCGTTAGCTGGGCGCAGCCCGTTCAGCGCAGCCACGGAGGCACCGTGACGTACCGGCCACCGCCGGGCCTAGCCCGGTTCAACGTCTCGTCCGACAGCGCGGCCCTGGCCGTGCTCCGTGAGGTGTGCGCCAGTCCGGCGTGGGGGCGCGAGCTGCTCGCTCGTCGTCCGTACGCCGGACTCGACGACCTCCTCACGGCGGCGGACTCCGCCGTGGCCGCGCTGACGGAGAGCGATCTGGCCGAGGCGATGGCGGGGCACCCGCCGATCGGGCGGCCCGCGCCGGGGGACCCGGTCTCCTCCCGCGAACAGCGGGGGATGACCGGTGCCTCCGACGCGCTCAGGGCGGAGATGCTCGAACTGAACCTGGCGTACCAGGACAGGTTCGGGCATGTCTTCCTGATCTGCGCCACCGGCGCGACCGGTGAGCAGATGCGGGACGCGCTGAGGACCCGGCTCTGTCATACGCCGGAGGAGGAGCGCGAGATCGTGCGCACCGAACTGGGCAAGATCAACCGCATCCGGCTGACGCGCCTCGTCCTCGAAGGAGACTGACCCCGTGAGCACCAGCACCCGCCCCGACCCCGGCCCCGAACCGCGGAACCCCGCCCCGGCGTCCGTCTCCACGCACATCCTGGACACCAGCGCCGGACGCCCCGCCCCGGACGTCGCCGTATCACTCGCGGCGCGCGGCGGTTCCGGCGCCGCGTGGGTGACCCTCGGCGGCTCGCGGACCGACGCGGACGGGCGCTGCACCCACCTGCCGGCGCTGCCGCCGGACACCACGCACGTACGGCTCGACTTCACCACCGGGCCGTACCTCACCCGCAGGACACAGGCCGAGGAGCGGCAGGACGCCCCCGCGCTACGGGACAGCGGTGCGTTCTTCCCGGAAGTGACGGTCACCTTCGCCGTCACGCCGGGCGAGCACTTCCACGTACCGCTGCTGCTCAACCCGTTCGGCTACTCCGTATACCGAGGGAGCTAGCAGGCATGCCCACCACGCTCGGACAGAACCAGTACGGCAAGGCGGAGAACCGCGTCGTCAAGATCACGCGGGACGGCGCCACCCACCACATCAAGGACCTGAACGTCTCGGTCTCCCTCTCCGGCGACCTGGACGACGTGCACCTCTCCGGCTCGAACGCCCATGTCCTGCCGACCGACACCATGAAAAACACGGTGTACGCGTTCGCCAAGGAGCACGGCATCGAGTCCCCCGAGCAGTTCGGCATCGTGCTGGCCCGGCATTTCGTGACCACGTGCGCGCCGATCGACCGGGCGCGGGTCCGGATCGAGGAGTACGCCTGGGAGCGGATCGCGGCCGGTGAGGGGGGTGACGGGGGCGGGCACTCGTTCGTCCGCCGGGGGCAGGAGACCCGGGTCAGCCAGATCACCTTCGACGGCGAGCGGGTGGAGGTCGTGTCCGGGCTCAAGGACCTGACCGTGCTGAACTCGACCGACTCCGAGTTCTGGGGGTTCGCCAAGGACAAGTACACGACCCTCAAGGAGGCCTACGACCGGATCCTCGCGACCGACGTGTCCGCGCGCTGGCGGTACGGCTGGTCCGGTGACGAGGGGTCCGCTGACGCGGGGTCCGGTGACGAGGGGGCCGTCGGCGACATCGGCGAACCCGACTGGAACGAGTCGTACGAGCAGACCAGACGCCATGTGCTCGCCGCCTTCGCCGAGACCTACTCGCTCTCGCTCCAGCAGACCCTCCACCAGATGGGCACCCGGGTCCTGGAACAGCGCGAGGAGATCGACGAGATCCGGTTCTCGCTCCCCAACAAGCACCATTTCCTGGTCGATCTGGCGCCGTTCGGGCTCAAGAACGACACCCCCGAGGGAGCCGTCTACCTCGCCGCGGACCGGCCGTACGGCCTGATCGAGGCCACCGTCCTGCGCGACGGCGCCGACGCGCGGATCGCAGCGGACCTGACCACCCTCTGACCCAGACCTTCTCCGACCCCTGATCGCCCGTACAGGAAGAGGAACCGCCATGGCGGCACCGCACGTCCCGCGCATCGTCATCGAGAACTGCGCCGTAGCGACCGTGGACGCGCACGACACCGAGTACGCCTCGGGCCACGTCGTGATCGCGGGCCACCTGATCGAGTCGGTCGGCGCGGGCCCCGCCCCCGCCGGTCTGGACGACGTCGTACGGCGGGTCGACGGCACCGGCCATCTCCTCACGCCCGGCCTCGTCAACACCCACCACCACTTCTACCAGTGGATCACCCGCGGCCTCGCGACCGACCACAACCTCTTCGACTGGCTGGTCGCCCTCTACCCGGTCTGGGCCCGCATTGACGAGCCGATGCTCCGCGCCGCCGCCAGGGGCTCCCTCGCGATGATGGCGCGCGGCGGTGTCACCACCGCCATGGACCACCACTACGTCTATCCGCGCGGCGCGGGCGACCTGACCGGCGCGATCATGGAGTCGGCCGCCGAGACGGGCGTACGGTTCACGCTCGCCCGGGGGTCCATGGACCGGGGGACGTCGGACGGCGGCCTGCCGCCGGACTTCGCCGTCGAGACCCTGGACGGCGCCCTGGCCGCCACCGAGGAGGCCGTCGACCGCTACCACGACACCTCCTTCGACGCGATGGCCCAGATCGCGGTCGCCCCCTGCTCCCCGTTCTCGGTCTCGACCGAACTCCTCAAGCAGGGCGCGGAGTTGGCCCGTCGCAAGGGGGTCAGGCTGCACACGCACGGCAGCGAGACCGTCGAGGAGGAGCAGTTCTGCAAGGAACGCTTCGGGATGGGCCCGACCGACTACTTCGAATCGACGGGCTGGCTCGGCGACGACGTGTGGATGGCCCACTGCGTCCACATGAACGACGCGGACCTCGCCGCCTTCGGCCGTACGGGCACCGGGGTCGCCCACTGCCCCTCCTCCAACGCCCGCCTGGCCGCCGGGATCGCGCGGGTCCCCGACATGCTCGCGGCCGGCATCCCCGTCGGCCTCGGGGTCGACGGAACCGCCTCCAACGAGTCCGGCGAACTCCACACCGAACTGCGCAACGCCCTCCTGATCAACCGCCTGGGCGCCCACCGGGAAGCGGCTCTGACGGCCCGTCAGGCGTTGCGCCTCGGTACGTACGGCGGGGCGCGGGTGCTGGGCCGCGCCGACCAGATCGGCTCGATCGAGGCGGGCAAGCTCGCCGACCTCGTGCTCTGGAAGATGGACACCCTCGCCCACTCCTCCATCGCCGACCCGGTGACCGCGCTGATCCTCGGCGCCGCGGCCCCGGTCACCCTCTCGCTCGTCAACGGACGCACCGTCGTCGAGGACAACCACCTCACCACGGTGGACGAGGACGCCGTCGCCCGCTCCGCCAGGAGCGAGGCCCGGCGCCTCGCGCGGATCGCCGGACAGGACTGATCCGCCCCGCGACTCCGGCCGGGGGGGACGGCCCCCGGCCGGACCGGCGTTCCCCGGCGGCGGAGGCGTCACGCTCGGATACGGCGGCATCCCTTACAAAACGCCCAGCACCCCTCAGCTCAAGGCGCTGGTCAATCCTCAGAACGGCGTGACGAACTGCCGTGCCTGCGCGACAGCAGTGGACCGCCTGCTCGCCGACGGGGCTCCGTCGTCGGCACCCGGGAATCTCCCCGCCGACCTCGACCTCTTCTGACGCGCCAGTGGCCTGAGGTGACATCCACCGCAGGCCACTGGTCCCTACCTGTGTTCCACTGCCTAGCCGATGTGGAAGCTGTCCCCGTACACCTTCCAGTCGAGCGGCGGGTTCAGGTTCAGGTTGCCCTTGCTGAGGAAGACGCGCTGGGCCGTGTCCACGCGGCTGGTGTCCGAGTGGGCCTCCTCCTGCTGCATCGCCCAGACGCGGGCGTCGAGGAAGGCGTTCAGCCAGGTGGTCTCGTTGCCGCCCTGGGCCGGGGGCTTCGCCTTGGTGAGGGCGCGCTTGCGGATGCCGCCGAAGCTCGTGCCGTCGTTGCCGTCGCCGTGCATGACGATGGCGTCGTAGTAGATGAACTGGCCGAGCACGCCGACGCCGTCCGACTTGCCGCGGCTGACCGCGGGGTTGAAGTAGACGCGGTCGCGTTCGTCGTTCTGCGCGGTCTGGAACTGGGTGTCCTTGGCGGCCGTCTTCCACGCGCTGACGAAGCCGGAGCCGAGGCCGGTGTGCGAGTCCGTGCCGTCGACAGCGCGCAGCGCGGGCAGGTACTTGGCGAGCGCGTTGCCCGGCACCCGCTGGGTGTAGAGCTCGACCAGGTCGAGCATGTCGTGCGTGCCCGAGCAGAAGCCGATGATCCCGGCGGTGTAGCCGCGGCCGTCGCCGATGTCCTCGATGTAGCCGTACTGCGCTTTCCAGTCCAGCGAGGAGTTCTCCGCGCTGGACACCAGCTTCATGGCGATTTCCTTCTTCGCCGGGTCGTCGAGGCCGATCGCCGCGACGGCCCGGGGGCCGGCCGTGGTGGCCGTGACCGCGGCGGGCGCGGGCGCCGTGTTCGCGACGGCGGTGGCCGGAATCGCCACCAGCGTGAGTCCGAGCAGGGCGTGGGGGAGGAAGTTGAGCCGGCGCGAGGGGCGTGTGGGGGACGTGGACACCTGAGGCCTCCAGAGGGGGGATTCCCGCGTGGTTTGTTTGTTAGGAAGCTTTCCTACCAAAGGATGGGGGCCGCGTACACCCGTTCGACGCACGGAAGATCTGGCGCCGGGGCGGTTCGGGCGGTTCTGCGAGGGAGTGTGACGCGCGGCGACCGGAGGCGTTACTCGCCGGAAATGCGGTAACGGTCGCCGTAGACCTTCCAGTCGAGCGGGGTGTCGAGGTTCAGGTTGCCCTGGGCCAGAAAGAGCCGTTGGGCGGTTTCGATACGGCTCGTGTCGGAGTGGGAGGGTTCACGGCGGATCGCGGCGACGCGCGCGTCCAGGAACGCGCCGAGGAATTCCTCCTCGCCGCCCCCGTCGGCGGGCGTGTCGGCGGTACGCAGGGCCTCGGCCCGGATCGTACGGAAGCCGACCGTGCCCTCCGTGTCGCCCGAACCGTGCATCACGTACGCGTCGTAGTAGATGAACTGCCCCAGCACGCCCAGCCCGTCGGCCTTCGCGCGCGACACGGCCGGGTCGAAGTACCGCCGGTCGCGCTCGGTGTCCTGCGCCGCGCGCAGGGCGGGATCCCGGGCCGCCCTCTTCCACGCGGCGGTGAAGGGGGCGCCCAGGCCCGCGTGGGACGCGGAGCCGTCGACCGCCTTCAACGCCGGGAGGAAGCGCGCCAGTTGGTTGTTCGGGCGGGTGTCCGTGTACCGCCGCACGACCTGGAGGAGGTCGCCGCAGCCGGTGCAGAAGCCGATGATCCCGGCGGTGTAGCCGCGGCCGTCGCCGATGTCCTCGATGTAGCCGTACTGCGCCTTCCAGTCGAGCGAGGAGTTCTCCGCGCTGGAGACCAACTCCATGGCGATTTCCTTCTTCGCCGGGTCGTCCAGCCCGGCGGGCGCCCCGGCGGCCGGCGCGCACGCGGCGCAGACGACGAGCGCCATCAGGGCGAGCACGGACAACAGGCGGCGGAGCGAGGGGATCACGGGTCGGAGCTTTCCTCGGGGTGCGGATCGTTTACGAGGTTACGCGCGGGCTCCCGGCCGGATCGTCCGCCACGTCCCGTGTGTCCGCGGCGTCGGGCGCCTCCTCCTCCGCCGCTTCCTCCGCCGTCTCCCCGGACGGCCCCCGCCGCAGCAGCGCGACCGCCACCACGAGCGCCGCCGTCGCCACCCCCGCCGCCGAGAGGAACGCGAGCCGGTAGCCGCCGCCCGTCGCCGAGGCCGTGTCCTCACCGGCCGCGAGGAGGTCCCGCGTACGGTCCGAGGCGAGGGCCGAGTGGACGGCGAGCCCCAGCGCACCGCCCACCACCTGCGTCGTGCTGAACAGCCCCGACGCCAGCCCGCCGTCCTCCGGGCGTACGCCGGCCATGGCCAGGCCGGTCAGGGCGGGCATCGCCAGCCCGAAACCGACCCCGAGCAGGACCATGACCGGCAGGACGTCCGTCGCGTACGAACCGTCCGTGGGCGCCCGCCCGAACAACGCCAGCCCGCCGACGATCAGGACGAGCCCGCCGAAGAGCAACGGCCTTGGTCCGTAACGGGCGTTGAGCCGCGCCGAGAATCCGAGCATCATCACCCCGATGACCACCGGCGCGGGCAGGAAGGCCACCCCGGTGGCCAGTTCCCCGAAGTCCAGGACCCGCTGGAGATAGAGCGCGCCGAGGTACTGGAAGGTGAACATCCCCGCGACCATGAGGATGTGGACCAGATTGGCGCCGGTGACGGTACGGGACCGCAGCAGCCCCAGCCGGAGCAGCGGATCGGCGGCGTACCCCTGCCGTACGGCGAAGGCCGCGAGCAGCAGCACGGACAGCGCGCCGAGGCCGAGCGTACGGACCGAACCCCACCCGTGGTCGGCGGTCCGCACGATCGTGTACACGCCGAGCATCAGCGCGCCCGTGACCAGGACGGCGCCCAGGTAGTCGGCGCCTTCGCGCGGGCCCTGTCCGGGGTCGTCCGCCAGGACCCGCCGGGCGGCGATCAGCGCGGCGGCGCCGATCGGCAGGTTGATGAGGAAGATCGCGTGCCAGCCGAGGGTCGCGGTGAGGGCGCCCCCGAGGAAGGTCCCGATGGCGCCGCCGGCGGCGGCCGACGCGCTGAACACGGCGATGGCCCGGGCCCGTTCGCGTCCCTCGGGGAAGAGCGCCACCAGCAAGCCCAGCACCACCGCCGAGGTCATCGCCCCGCCGACGCCCTGGAGGAAGCGCGCGGCGACCAGCGTTCCGGCGCCGGGGGAGAGCCCGCAGAGCACGGAGGCCACGGTGAACACGGCCAGGCCGGAGACGAACATCCGGCGGCGGCCGAGGAGGTCACCCAGCCGGCCGGCGAGCAGCAACAGGCCCGCGAAGGCGATGAGATACGCGTTGACCACCCACGCCAGCCCGGCCGGCGAGAAGCCGAGACCGGACTGGATCGCGGGCATCGCGACGGTCACGATGCTGCCGTCCAGCACGGTCATGAGGCTTCCCGCGCACAGCACGGCGAGTGCCGTCCGGCGGGAGGGATGAGAGGGTGGAACGGTCTGTACGTCCCTGTCCATGGGGCTTGACCTCCAAAGGCGCACGATCTGTAACGGAGGTCATCGTGGGTGACTGTGAAGCTCGGCAGAAGGAGGCACTTCGATGTCCCAGGGGAACACGCGTGTGACCACCCAGGTCGTGCACGCGCAGGCCTGCCCGGTCCGGGAAGTTCTTGACAGGGTCGCGGGGAAATGGAGCGTGCTGATCATCGTGGCGGCGGCCCACGGGCCCATCCGCTTCACGGAGTTGGAGCGCTCGATCGAGGGCATCAGCCGCCGCATGCTCACGCTGACGCTGCGGAACCTGGAGCGCGACGGACTGCTGACCCGTACGGTGCACGCGACGGTCCCGCCCAAGGTGGAGTACGAACTGACCCCGGTCGCACGTGAGTTGCACGCGAGCCTGCTGGGGCTGACGGACTGGGCCGAGCGTCACCGGGTGACGATCGCGGAGTCCCGGGCGGCGTACGACACCGCCCACGGACGCGGACTCGACGCGGTGTGACCGACGCCGGGCGCCGGTGGACCGGCGTCCCGGCGCCGGGGCGCCCGGACGCCTCCGGGCGCGCCCGGCCGGCCCCCCGGCCGGCGGACGCGCCCCTGGGCGTGTCGCCGAACCGCCGTCCCCTGCGCGGCAGTTCAGCGACACGACGTCCGGGCACGAACGGCGGGCGTCACACCCCCGGCAGCCAGTCCGGCCGCCGGCCGCTCAGCCCGATCACCTGGTCCAGCAGCGGGGCGTCCCCGTCCACCGCGAGCGGCGGTCCGAAGATCCCCTCCGCCGGGCGGGGCGCGCTGAGCATCCCGTACGACGCCCGCAGGCCTGCCTCGTCGGCCTCGTACACCTGGCCCGTGGCGCGCGCCACGTCCCAGCCGTGCACCAGCACCTCGTTGAGGGCGACCACCCCGGCCACCTCGCCGGGCAGATCCACTCCGCCGACCCGGGTCCCGCCCTCCCAGGCGGCGGGATCCCGCCACGCGGCGGCCAGTTCGTCCAGCTGCCGGGGGAGTACCTCGCGCCAGCCCTCGTCCAGGACGGGCAGGTTCCCCGGCTCCGGCGCCGTGTCCGTGGTCGGGCCGCGCTTCTTGCCCGCGGCGTCCCGGAAGGCGATCGTCAGCCCGGCGAGGTGCGCGAGGATGTCCCGGACGGTGTAGGCGGGACAGGGGGTCGGCCCGTCCAGCCGCTCGTCCGGGACCCCGAGGGCCACCCGGGCCGTCGCGCGGCACACCGGACCGAGATCGATCATGCCGGACCCGGGGCCGGGGCCGGCTCCTGCCGTCGTACGCGTGTCCGTGTCCGTATCCGAATTCGTATCTGCATCCATGCCAGTGCAGACCGCCCCCGCCGGCGAAACTCATCGCGGGCGGGGGCGGAAATGCTCAGGGGACGGAATTGCCAAGCGGGGTGGGAACGCCGAGAGGGGCCTGAACGCTCAGCCGCGCAGCTGCTCGTACGCCGGCAGCGTGAGGAAGTCCGCGTAGTCCTCGTCCAGCGCCACCGTCAGCAGCAGGTCATGGGCCTGCTGCCACTTCCCGGCCGCGAACGCCTCCTCGCCGCTCTCCGCGCGGATCGCCGCGAGTTCGTCGGCGGCCAGCTCACGGGCCAGCTCAGGAGTGGCCCGTACCGTCCGTCCTTCGTGCGTGAACTCCACCCCCGCGTTGATCCACTGCCAGATCTGGGAGCGGGAGATCTCCGCCGTCGCCGCGTCCTCCATCAGGTTGAAGATCGCCACCGCGCCGCTGCCCCGCAGCCACGCCTCGATGTAACGGATGCCGACCTGCACCGCGTTGCGCATGCCGTCGTACGTGGGCCGGGCGTCCAGGGAGTCGATTGCGATCAGGTCGCCCGCCGCCACGTGAACGTCCTCGCGGAGCCGGTCCTTCTGGTTCGGCCGGTCGCCGAGGACCGCGTCGAAGGACGCCATGGCGATCGGGACCAGGTCGGGGTGGGCCACCCACGAGCCGTCGAAGCCGTCCCGCGCCTCACGGTCCTTGTCGGCCTTGACCTTCTCGAAGGCGACCTTGTTGACCTCCGGATCGCGGCGGGACGGGATGAACGCGGCCATGCCGCCCAGCGCGTGCGCGCCGCGCTTGTGGCAGGTACGGACGAGGAGTTCGGTGTACGCCCGCATGAACGGGGCCGTCATCGTGACCGCGTTGCGGTCCGGGAGGACGAACTTGGCGCCGCCGTCACGGAAGTTCTTCACGATCGAGAAGAGGTAGTCCCAGCGCCCGGCGTTCAGCCCCGACGCGTGGTCGCGCAACTCGTAGAGGATCTCCTCCATTTCGTACGCCGCCGTGATCGTCTCGATCAGCACGGTCGCCCGGACCGTGCCCTGCGGGATGCCGAAGTAGTCCTGCGCGAAGACGAAGACGTCGTTCCAGAGCCGCGCCTCCAGATACGACTCCGTCTTCGGGAGGTAGAAGTAGGGGCCCTTGCCGAGGTCGATTAGCCGCTGGGCGTTGTGGAAGAAGTACAGCCCGAAGTCGACCAGCGCCCCCGGCACCGGCTCGCCGTCCAGCTGGAGGTGACGCTCCGCCAGATGCCAGCCGCGCGGGCGCATCACCACGGTGGCGAGTTCGTCGGCGGCCTTGAGCGCGTACGACTTGCCCGTGGACGGATCCGTGAAGTCGATGCGGCGTTCGTACGCGTCGATCAGGTTGACCTGACCCAGGACCACGTTCTCCCAGGTGGGCGCGGACGCGTCCTCGAAGTCCGCGAGCCAGATCCTCGCCCCGGAGTTCAGCGCGTTGATCGTCATCTTGCGGTCGGTCGGGCCGGTGATCTCCACCCGGCGGTCGTCCAGCGCGGCCGGCGACGGCGCGACCCGCCACGTGTCGTCCGCGCGGACGGCGGCGGTCTCCGGCAGGAAGTCCAGGCTGGAGGTACGGGCGATCTCGGCGCGCCGCTCGGCACGGTGTGCCAGCAGTTCGTCGCGGCGGGGGGTGAAGCGCCGGTGCAGCTCGGCCACGAACGTGAGGGCCGCCTCGGTCAGGACCTCGTCCTGGCGGGGCAGGGGCTCGGCGTCCACGACGGCCAGGGGGGAGGGGGCGGGTGCGGACATGCGCTGTCGACTCCTTCGGCGAGCTGCCGGGCGGTGCCCGGCGGCCGGTTGCTCGCCTCGGACGGCACTGAGTGCCGTGGCGCCGGGATGCGGTCGCAGGGGTCCGCCTGGGCGGCGGGCGCACCTGACCTGTGGATAGTAGTTTCCTCATGGTGGAACTTCAATGGTTTGTTGATGTCGAGACTCTCCGCGTCGAGGCATCGTGGCGCGCAGTGCCACGGCTGCGCCCTCGCTCTACGCGGGAGGCTCCAGGTGCCGCAGATCCTCCTCCGTGTCGATGTCGTACGCCCGCGCGACATCCCCGCACTCGACCAGCGTGATGTCGCGTTCGCGGTCCGCCAGATATCCGCGTGCCCCGCGATCGCCCCGGGCATCCGCCGCGATCTCCACCCAGCGATGGCAGCCGAACAGCACGGGATGCCCGCGCTTCCCGCCGTACGCGGCCGACACGAGCGAATCGGCGGACCGGCAGGCGGCCACGACCCGGGCCACCGCCTCCGCGCCGATCCCCGGCTGGTCCACGAGCAGCACCAGCACCGCCCTGGCGTCCGTGGCGGCCAGGGAGGTGAGCCCGGCGCGCAGCGAGGAGCCCATGCCGTCGGCCCACCCCCGGTTGTCGACCAGGACGCATCCGGGCAGCTCCGCCCGGCGCCGTACCTCCTCCGACGCCGCCCCCAGCACCACGTGCACCGGGTCGCAGCCCCCCGCGTGCAGCACCCCCGCCGCGCGCTCCACCAGGAGGGCTCCCCGGTGGGCGAGCAGCGCCTTGGGGCGCCCGCCGAGCCGCCGTCCCCCGCCGGCGGCGAGCAGCAGTCCGGCGACGGCGGGTCGGGGGCCGGCGGGACGGTTGCCGGAAGGACGGGAGGGGTTCTGTTCGTACGGTGCGGCGGCCATCTGCCCTGGATACCTCATCCCCGGGTGCGGCCGCATTTCGGGTCCGCGGGAAATCCTTTCGCATTCCCGCCGTATTCGGTCCGTGGAGTGGCGCATACCGCCCGGGATGACGTTAACTTGCCTGCGAACCTTGGCGCTTGACCATCGCCGCGAGAGGTCGGACAGGGGCGCGGGCATCCGTGCCGGGGCTGGGCCGCGAGAGACGGCCCGAGGGGGGGCGGCTGTGTTGCGCAGCGTGGGGCAACCGCGGGTGACGGAGGGCTACGGGCGCGGCGAGCGGCGCGAGGAGCCCGGCGTCATGGAGTTGCGGGCCGCCGTGTCGCGGCTGCGGCGCGAACTGGCCGCGTATCCGGCGGAGTTCCGGGACCGCGCGATCGCCGAGGACGAGCTGTCCGCGCTCGCCGCGATGGCGGCGAACGGTGCGCCCGAGGTGCCGCGCATGCGCCGCTCGCTGCTGCTGATCGTCGGCTCGATCGGTTCGGTGAGCGCGCTCACGTCCCCGCTGCTGGCGGTACGGGCGGCCGTGGACGTCTTCGGGAACGCGCCCCGCCCCCGCTGAGGCGCGGAAACCGCAGAACCGGCCGTAGGCGTCAGGCCTGCTGCGCCGTCGTGCTCGCCAGCGCCGCCGACAGGTCCCGCGCCACCTCCTGGAGCACCGGCACGATCCGCTCGGTGACCGCCTCCGTCACCCGGCCCGCCGGACCCGAGATCGAAATGGCCGCCGCCGTGGGGGAGTTGGGCACGGAGACCGCGACACAGCGGACCCCCATCTCCTGCTCGTTGTCGTCGATGGCGTACCCGGCGCCCCGTACCGTCTCCAGGGCGGCCAGGAAACCCTCGGCCGTCGTGATCGTCTTCTCGGTGGCGGCGGGCATGCCCGTCCGGGCGAGCAGGGCCCGTACCTCCTCCGGCGGGGTGTGCGCGAGCAGTGCCTTGCCCACCCCGGTGGAGTGCGGCAGGACCCGCCGGCCCACCTCCGTGAACATGCGCATCGAGTGCTTGGACGGGACCTGCGCGACGTACACGATCTCGTCGCCGTCCAGCAGCGCCATGTTCGCGGTCTCGCCGGTCTCCTCGACCAGCCGGGCCAGATAGGGCCGCGCCCACGTGCCGAGCAGCCGCGCCGACGACTCGCCGAGGCGGATCAGCCGGGGGCCGAGCGCGTACCGCCGGTTCGACTGCTGGCGTACGTAGCCGCAGGCCACCAGCGTGCGCATGAGACGGTGGATGGTGGGCAGCGGCAGCCCGCTGCTCGCGGACAGCTCGCTCAGCCCGACCTCGCCGCCCGCGTCCGCCATCCGTTCGAGCAGGTCGAAGGCGCGCTCCAGGGACTGGACGCCGCCGCTGGCGGAGGTCTTGGCGGCGTCGGTGGTGCTGGCGCTGGACGACGGCACGGCACGGTCCTTTCGGGGCGGGCGGGTGGGCAGGCACGCAGCCTACCGGGCCGGGCCCGGGGTGATCTTTTCGTGCTGTATGACAGCTACGGTACCTTCTGCCAGGCGAAAACTGGATTCCGCTCTGTGGAAATACTCAAGTGTAGCGCGCGGACGCCCGTGTCACCCCGGCTGCGGCGGGCCGGTCTTGACGGGGCCCGGCGGGAGGGGAAGACTCCTTCAACAGTTCGTTGAATTCCGTGGCGGGGAAGCTCCGCGGCAGGGAAGCGAGGAGCACCGGTGTCCGAAGTGAGCCTGGTACTGCGCTCGACGCGCGTCGTCACCCCGGACGGGATCCGCCCCGCCTCCATCGCCGTGACCGGCGCGGACGGCAGAATCGCGGCCGTCCTCCCGTACGACGCCGAGGTGCCGCCCGGCGCGCGCCTGGAGGACACCGGGGACGACGTGGTCCTGCCCGGCCTCGTCGACACCCACGTGCACGTGAACGACCCGGGCCGGACCGCCTGGGAGGGCTTCTGGACCGCCACCCGCGCCGCCGCGGCCGGCGGGATCACCACCCTCCTCGACATGCCGCTCAACTCCCTGCCCCCCACCACCACGGCCGCGAACCTGCGGGTGAAACGCGAGGTGGCGGGCCCCAAGGCCCACGTCGACACCGGCTTCTGGGGCGGCGCGATCCCCGGCAACCTCAAGGACCTGCGGCCGCTGTACGACGCCGGCGTCTTCGGCTTCAAGTGTTTCCTGTCGCCCTCCGGCGTGGAGGAGTTCCCCGAGCTGGACCACGACCAGCTCGGCCGCGCGCTCGCCGAGATCACCGGCTTCGGCGGCCTGCTGATCGTGCACGCCGAGGACCCGCACACGCTGGCCGCCGCCCCTCAGCGGGGCGGCAGCGACTACGCGGGCTTCCTCGCCTCCCGCCCGCGCGCCGCCGAGAACGCGGCGATCACCCGGCTGATCGCGGAGGCGCGGCGGCTCGGCGCGCGGGTGCACGTCCTGCACCTGTCGTCGTCGGACGCCCTGCCGCTGATCGCGGCGGCGAAGAGCGAGGGCGTACGGATCACCGTGGAGACGTGCCCGCACTTCCTCACCCTCACGGCCGAGGAAGTCCCGGACGGGGCAACGGAGTTCAAGTGCTGCCCGCCCATCCGCGAGGCCGCGAACCAGGACGCGCTCTGGCAGGGGCTCGCCGACGGCACGATCGACTGCGTCGTCTCCGACCACTCGCCCTGCACCACCGACCTCAAGACCCCCGACTTCGCCACCGCCTGGGGCGGCATCTCCTCGCTCCAGCTGGGGCTCCCGGCCGTCTGGACCGAGGCGCGCCGCCGCGGCCACACCCTGGCGGACGTCGCCCGCTGGATGTCCACCGCCCCCGCCGCGCTCGCCGGGCTGACCCGCAAGGGCGCCGTCGAGGCCGGCCGCGACGCCGACTTCGCGGTCCTCGGACCCGACGCGTCCTTCACCGTCGACCCGGCCGCCCTCCAGCACCGTAACCGGATCACCGCGTACGCGGGGAAGACCCTCTACGGCGTCGTGCGGTCGACCTGGCTGCGGGGCGCACGTATCGCGCACGACGGCACCCTCGCCGAGCCCGCCGGCCGACTGATCGGGAGGAACGATCCGTCGGCCGGCTGACCGAAAGGAACGACCGACCTTGACGCACGCACCCGCCCCCCTGACGCCGGCGTCCCCGCCCTCGTTCACCGGCGACGCCCGCCCGTACGGCGGCGGTGATCCGTACGCCGACTACCGCTCGGCGGTCTTCCCCTTCACCCACCTCGTGGACCTCGCCGACCGGCGGCTGGGCGCCGGGGTCGTCGCCGCCAACGACGAGTTCTTCGCCGAGCGCGAGAACCTGCTCGTCCCCGGGCCGGCCGTCTTCGACCCCGAGCGCTTCGGGCACAAGGGCAAGATCATGGACGGCTGGGAGACCCGGCGCAGACGCGGCGCCGGCGCCGCACATCCGCACCCCACCGCCGACGACCACGACTGGGCGCTGATCAGGCTCGGCGCGCCCGGCGTCGTCCGGGGGATCGTGGTCGACACCGCCCACTTCCGGGGCAACTACCCCCAGGCCGTCTCCGTCGAGGCGACCTCGCTGCCCGGCTCCCCGTCCCCGGCCGACCTCCTCGCCGACACGGTGAAGTGGACGACGCTCGTGCCCCGTACCCCCGTCGGCGGGCACGCCGCCAACGGCTTCGTCGTCGGCGCCGAACAGCGCTTCACCCACCTGCGGCTCAACCAGCACCCCGACGGCGGGATCGCCCGGCTGCGGGTGTACGGCGAGGTCGCGCCCGACCCGGCGTGGCTCGCCGTGCTCGGTACGGTCGACCTCGTCGCCCTGGAGAACGGCGGCGTGGTCGAGGACGCCTCCGACCGCTTCTACTCGCCGCCCGAGCACACGATCCAGCCCGGCCGCTCCCGGCAGATGGACGACGGCTGGGAGACCCGCCGCCGCCGGGACCTGGGCCACGACTGGATCCGCTACCGGCTGCCGGGCCGGGCCGGGATCCGCGCCGCCGAGATCGACACCGCGTACCTGAAGGGCAACGCGGCCGGCTGGGCGACCCTGTCCGTACGGGACGCGGAGGCCGCGGAACCGGACGCCTGGACCGAGGTCGTGCCGAGGACCCGCCTCCAGCCCGACACGAACCACCGCTTCGTCCTGGACCCGGCCGTCGTCGCGACCCACGCGCGGATCGACATCTTTCCGGACGGCGGGATCTCCCGGCTGCGCCTCTTCGGCTCCCTCACGGAGGAAGCCGCCGCCCGCCTGGCGGCCCGCCACCGGGAACTGGGCGGCTGACCCCGCTCCCGCGACGGCCGGGCCGCCCGCCCGGCCGATGAGTTCCCGGGTCGCCGCGGGTCTCCCCTGTTGATAGACCGAACAGGAGCGCGGAACAGAAGCACAAGGGAGCAGCACCATGGAACTGACCGCCACCACCTTCGTCTCGTTGGACGGCGTGATGCAGGCCCCCGGCGCGCCGGACGAGGACACCAGCGGGGGCTTCCCGTACGGGGGCTGGGTCGTCCCGTTCTCCGACGACGACATGGGCGCCTTCGTCGCCGAGAACTTCGGCCGCGTCGACGCCTTCCTCCTCGGCCGCAGGACCTACGACATCTTCTCGTCGTACTGGCCGCTCGTCACCGACCCCGCCGACCCGGTGGCCGGGCCGCTCAACACCCTCCCCAAGTACGTGGTCTCCACCACCCTGGAGAAAGCGGAGTGGGAGAACACCACCGTCATCTCCTCGGACGTGGCGGAGGAGATCCGCCGGCTCAAGTCCCGGCCGGGGCGTCAGCTCCAGATCCACGGCAGCGGCGCCCTCGTCCGCTCGCTGATGGCCGAGGGCCTCATCGACACCTACCACCTGCTGGTCTTCCCGGTCCGCCTCGGCCGGGGCGCGCGGCTCTTCCCCGAAGGAGGGACCCCCGCCGCGTTCCGTACGACCGCCGCGCGGACGACCTCCACCGGCGTGGTCATCCACACGCTCAAGCCGGCCGGACCCGCGGCGTTCGGCTCCTTCGACCCGCCGCCGGAGCGGAAGTAGCCGCCTCCGCGACTTTGGTAGCCGGGCCGTCCCACGGGCTCCCCAGCACCCCCCGGCCTGCCTAAATTGGTCCGTATGACGCGTACGGAACACCCCTGGCTGCTCCCCTCGGAGATGGTCGACCCGAGGGGACCCGAGCTGCCCGGGGACCGGGGCGGGCCCCGCCTCCGCCGGACCGTACGGGACTGGGTGACCGACACCCTGATGTTCCTGCTCGCCGCCGGTTTCGGGATGATCGCCACCGACACCGGCCAGGTGGCGGGCAACGCCGACGGGGTCGTCTTCCTCGACGTGATGCTCGGCGCGCTCGCCTGCTGCGCCCTGTGGACGCGGCGGCGCTGGCCCGTCGGCCTCGCCGTGGCGCTCGCCCTGTGCATGGCGGTCGAGCCGGTGGCGAGCGGGGCGGCGCTGGTCAGCCTGTTCAGCGTGGCCGTGCACCGCCCGTTCCGGCCGGTCGCCGCCATCGGCGTGCTGTCGATCGCGACCGGGACCGCGCAGTCCGTCCTGCGGCCCGACCCGACGACGTCCCTCCTCGCGTCCGTGATCGCCACGGTGCTCCTGGTCCTGCTGGCGGTCGGCTGGGGTCTGCTCGTACGGTCCAGGCGCCAGCTCGTCGTCGCGCTGCGCGAACGCGCCGTACGGGCGGAGGCCGAGGCAGACCTGCGCGCCGAGCAGGCGCAGCGGCTCGCCCGCGAGTCCATCGCCCGGGAGATGCACGACGTGCTCGCCCACCGGCTCTCCCTGCTCAGCGTGCACGCGGGCGCCCTCGAATTCCGGCCGGACGCGCCCGCGCCCGAGGTCGCCAGAGCGGCCGGGGTGATCAGGGACAGCGCGCACGAGGCGTTGCAGGACCTCCGGATGATCATCGGCGTGCTGCGCGCCCCCGGCGACGACGGGAACCGCCCGCAGCCCACCCTGGTCACCCTGGACGAGCTGGTCGCCGAGTCCCGCGCGGCCGGCATGAAGGTCACCCTCGACAGCGGGGTCGCCGACGTGGCCGCCGTGCCCGCCGCCACCGGCCGTACCGCCTACCGCATCGCCCAGGAGGGCCTGACCAACGCCCGCAAGCACGCGCCCGGCACCGAGGCGACGGTCGTGGTGAGCGGCGGCCCCGGCGACGGGCTCACCGTCGAGGTGCGCAACGCGGCGCCCATCGGTGAGGTCCCGCGCGTCCCCGGCTCGGGCCAGGGGCTGATCGGGCTCACCGAACGGGCCGCGCTGGCCGGGGGCCGGTTCGACCACGGACCCACGGGAGACGGCGGTTTCGCCCTCCGCGCCTGGCTACCGTGGGCCGCATGACCATCCGGCTGCTCATCGTCGACGACGACCCCCTCGTCCGCGCGGGACTGACCTTCATGCTCGGCGGCGCCGAGGACATCGAGATCGTGGGGGAGGCCGCCGACGGCACCCAGGTCGCGCCCCTCGTCGAGCGGTGCGCCCCCGACGTCGTCCTGATGGACATCCGCATGCCCGCCATGGACGGGCTGACCGCCACCGAGGCGCTGCGGGCCCGGCCCGGCGCCCCCGAAGTGCTCGTCCTGACCACCTTCCACGCCGACGAACAGGTGTTGCGGGCGCTGCGCGCGGGCGCCGCCGGGTTTGTCCTCAAGGACACCCCGCCCGACCGGATCGTCTCGGCGGTACGGCGTGTCGCGGCGGGCGACCCGGTTCTTTCACCGGCGGTTACACGCCAGTTGATGACCCATGTGGCGGGCACGTCCCAGGGCACCTCCTCGGGCACCTCCCCGGACGCCCGCCGGCGCGTCGCGGCCGGCCGCCTCGCCACCCTCGCCGACCGGGAGCGGGAGGTCGCGTACGCCGTGGGCCGGGGCAGGTCCAACGCCGAGATCGCCGCCGACCTCTACATGAGCGTGCCGACCGTCAAGGCCCACGTCTCCCGCGTCCTGGCCAAGCTCGGGCTCAACAACCGAGTGCAGATCGCCCTGTTGGTGCATGACGCGGATCCGGCCACCGGCGACGGAGCCGACCGGGGCGGTGACGTACGGTGACAAGATGGCGATCATCGAACTGGAAGAGTACGGGCCGGACTTCAACAGCGATCCCTACCCGTTCTACGCGAAACTCCGCGAGGCGGGGCCCGTTCACGAGGTACGGGACGACACGGGCCAGCGGTTCTGGCTCGTGGTCGGGTACGAGGAGGGCCGCGCCGCCCTCGCCGATCCCCGGCTCTCCAAGTCGCCGATGGCCGGCGGCCTGCCGGAGGAGGCGATGGGCCCGCACGTCCTCACCAGCGACCCGCCCGACCACACCCGGCTGCGGAAGCTGGTCTCCCGGGAGTTCACCGGCCGCCGCGTGGAGAGCCTGCGCCCCCGGGTCCAGCAGATCACCGACGGCCTGCTCGACGCGCTCCCGGCCACCGGTCGGGCCGACCTGGTCGACGTCCTCGCCTTCCCGCTGCCCATCACCGTCATCTGCGAACTCCTCGGCGTGCCGCACGAGGACCGCGACACCTTCCGCGCCTGGACCAACGGGTTCGTCGCGCCCAGCCACCCGGGGGACGCGGAGAAGGCGGCCGGAGAACTCACCGCCTACCTCGACCACCTCATCCAGGACAAACGCGCCGCGCACCCCGGCGACGACCTGCTCTCCGCGCTGCTGCGCACCAACGCCCAGGACGACGACCGGCTCTCCGCCGACGAGTTGCGGGCCATGGCCTTCGTCCTGCTCGTCGCCGGCCACGAGACGACGGTCAACCTGATCTCCAACGGGGTACGGGCCCTGCTCGACCACCCCGACCAACTGGCCGCCCTGCGCGCCGACCTCTCCCTCCTCGACGGGGCGATCGAGGAGATGCTGCGCTACGACGGCCCGGTGGAGACCAGCACCAGGCGGTTCGCCCTGGAACCGCTCGCGTACGGGGACGTGGTGGTCCCGCCCGGCGACATGGTCCTGGTCGCCCTCGCGTCGATCGACCGCGACCCGTCCCGCTTCACCGCCCCGGACACGTTCGACATCCGCAGGTCACGGACGCCGGGCCGGGGCGGCGGCCACCTCGCCTTCGGCCACGGCATCCACTTCTGCCTGGGCGCCCCGCTCGCCCGGCTGGAGGGCCGGATCGCCGTCCGCTCCCTGCTGGAGCGCTGCCCGGACCTGTCGCTCGACCCGGCGGCGGGGCCGTACGACTGGCTGCCGGGACGGCTCATCCGCGGCACCCGCCGGTTACCGGTGCGCTGGTGAGAACGCCTCCCGGCGGGGCCGGGCGGACTCTCAGGCGCCCGGGATCTCCGCCAGCGCCACCGGCCGGTGGTCGCGGCGCGAGCGCTCGCACGCCTCCGCGATCCGCAGTGCGTGCAACGCCTGCCTGCCGTCGCACGGATTGTCCAGCTCACCGTTGACGACCTGGATGAAGGCGTCCAGCTCCGCCTCGTACGCGGGGGCGAAGCGCTCCAGGAAACCGGGCCACGGGTTGTCGCAGCGCGGCGGCCCCTTGGGCTCCGTCGAGGTGATCGGCGTACGGTCGTCGAGTCCGACGGCGAACTGGTCCAGCTCCCCGGCCAGCTCCATCCGCACGTCGTACCCCGCGCCGTTGAAGCGCGTCGCCGTGGCCGTGGCCAGCGTCCCGTCGTCCAGGGTGAGCACCACCGCCGCCGTGTCGACGTCGCCCGCCTCGCGGAACATCGGGGGCCCGGCGTCGGACCCGGTCGCGTACACCTCCACCACTTCGCGCCCGGTGACCCACCGCATGATGTCGAAGTCGTGCACCAGACAGTCGCGGTACAGCCCGCCGGACAGCGGCAGATATCCCGCGGGCGGCGGCGCCGGGTCCGAGGTGATCGCCCGTACGGTGTGCAGCCGCCCGAGCTTCCCCGACCGCACGAGCTCCCGCGCGGCGGTGTACCCCGCGTCGAAGCGGCGCATGAACCCCAGCTGGAGCACCGTGCCCGCCTTCTCGACGTCGGCCAGCGCGCCCAGCGTCCCCGGCAGGTCCAGCGCTATCGGCTTCTCGCAGAACGCGGGCAGCCCGGCCCGCGCCGCCCGGCTGATCAGATCGGCGTGCGCCGAGGTGGCCGAGGCGATCACCACGGCGTCCACGCCCCAGGCGAAGATCTCGTCCACGGAGGGGGCGGCGGTGGAACCTGTACGGTCCGCGACGAAGGACGCCCGTGCGGCGTCGGTGTCGGCGACGACCAGGGCCCCGACCTCACGATGGCGGCTGAGCACTTCCGCGTGGAACGTTCCGATGCGGCCAGTGCCGATGAGTCCGATGCGCATGGCCCCAAGGTGGCGGCACGCTCCTCACCGTGTCAAGCATTTGTCCTGACAATCGAACTTCACCACTTCACGCCGACATTCCCGGCGGCTACGCTCGGCGACGTGCCCCATCAGCCGAGATCGTCCCAGCCCGGGCAGGAGACGGAGCCCTCCCTGCCGCTCCAGCTCAGCGTGGACCGCACCAGCCCGGTGCCCCTGTACTTCCAGCTGTCCCAGCAGCTGGAGGGCGCCATCGAACAGGGCAGGCTGGCCCCGGGCAGCCTCCTCGGCAACGAGATCGAACTGGCGGGCCGGCTCGGGCTGTCCCGCCCCACCGTCCGCCAGGCCATCCAGTCCCTCGTCGACAAGGGCCTGCTGGTGCGCCGCCGGGGCGTCGGCACGCAGGTCGTCCACAGCCAGGTCAAACGCCCGCTGGAGCTGAGCAGCCTCTTCGACGACCTGGAGGCGGCGGGCCAGCGCCCGGCCACCCGCGTCCTGGCCAACACCCTGGAGCCCGCCACCGCCCGGATCGCGGCGGCGCTCGGCGTGACGGAGGGCGCCGAGGTCCGGCTGATCGAGCGGCTGCGGTACGCGCACGACGAGCCCATGGCGTACCTGCGCAACCACCTGCCCACCGGCATGTTCGAGTGCGACACCGCACGGCTGGAGGCCACCGGCCTCTACCGGATGATGCGCTCCGGCGGCATCACCCTGCACAGCGCCCGCCAGTCGGTCGGCGCCCGGGCCGCCACCCCGGAGGAGGCGGGACAGCTCACCGAACCCACCGGGGCCCCGCTGCTCACCATGGAACGGACCACGTTCGACGACACGGGCCGGGCCGTCGAGTTCGGCTCGCACATCTACCGCGCGTCGCGCTACGCCTTCGAGTTCCAGCTTCTCGTACGCCCCTGATCCCCGCCCCCGTACGCCCCCTGATCCCCGCCGCCCGTACGCCCCTGGATTCCACCTGTTCCGTACCCGGCGGTTACCTGCCGGCGGCCCATGACCGATACTTGGGCGCCGGAACCGGTACAGGACAGATCAGGTACAGATCAGGTACGGGACAGATCAGAAAGGGCGCCGCGTCGTGGCAAAGGTCGGTACAGGAGTGCGCGCCATGGGGGCCGTACTGGCTGCGGTGCTCGGGGCCTCGGCCCTCGCGGGATGCAGCAGTACGGGCGGCCTGCGGGCCGAACAGCGGGCGGCCCGGGCCTCCGCCGAGGGACAGGCCGCGGGCCGCGCCGCGGTGTCCACCCCCAACTGGACCGTCGCCATGGTCACCCACTCCGGGGACGGCGACACCTTCTGGGACATCGTCCAGAGGGGCGCCAAGCAGGCGGCGGAGAAGGACAACATCAAGTTCCTTTACGCGCACAGCGACCAGGGCCAGGAGCAGGCCCAGCAGGTCCAGTCGTACATCGACAAGAAGGTCGACGGGCTGATCGTCACGCTCGCCAAGCCCGACGCGATGAAGGACGTCCTCGCCAAGGCCCGCAAGGCCGGAATCCCCGTGATCACGGTCAACTCCGGCGCCGAGCAGTCCAAGGCGTTCGGCGCGCTGAGCCACATCGGCCAGGACGAGTCGATCGCCGGGGAGGCCGTCGGCGACGAACTGGACAAGCGCGGCAAGAAGAAGGCGCTCTGCGTCATCCACGAACAGGGCAACGTCGGCCACGAACAGCGCTGCGCCGGGGCGAAGAAGACCTTCGGCGGATCGATGACCAACCTGTACGTGGACGGCACGAACATGCCCGACGTCCAGGCGTCCATCGAGGCGAAGCTCCAGGCCGACCCGTCCATCGACACCGTCGTCACGCTCGGCGCCCCCTTCGCGGACGCCGCCGTCCAGGCGAAGAAGTCCGCCGACAGCAAGGCCGAGATCGACACCTTCGACCTCAACGCCGCCGTCGCCGCCTCCCTCAAGGCCGGGACGCTCGGCTTCGCCGTCGACCAGCAGCCGTACCTCCAGGGGTACGAGGCCGTGGACCTGCTCTGGCTCTACCGCTACAACGCCGACGTGCTCGGCGGCGGCCGCCCCGTCCTCACCGGACCGCAGATCATCACCCAGCGGGACGCCGGGGCACTGGCGGGCTACACCGACCGGGGTACGCGATGACCACGAGCGCACCCCCCGTCAAGGACCGACCCGGCGGGCCCGGCGGACCGGCCTCCGGCGACGAACGGCTCCTGGGCGCCTCCCCATTGCGCAAGCTCCTCGGCCGCCCCGAGCTGGGCGCCGTCGTCGGCGCCCTCGCCGTCTTCCTCTTCTTCGCGGTCGTCGCCGACTCGTTCCTGCGGATGTCCAGCTTCGGTACGGTCCTCTACGCGGCGTCCACGATCGGGATCATGGCCGTCCCGGTGGCGCTGCTCATGATCGGCGGCGAGTTCGACCTCTCCGCCGGGGTCATGGTCACCAGCTCCGCCCTGGTCACCTCGATGTTCAGCTACCAGATGACGGCGAACGTCTGGGTCGGGGTCTTCGTCTCGCTGCTGGTCACCCTCGCCCTCGGCGCCTTCAACGGCGTCATGCTCACCCGTACCAAACTGCCCAGCTTCATCATCACGCTGGGCACGTTCCTGATGCTCACCGGCCTCAACCTCGGCCTGACGAAGCTCATCAGCGGCACGGTCTCGACCAAGGCCATCGGCGACATGGAGGGCTTTCCCTCCGCGAAGAAGCTCTTCGCCTCCCAGCTGACCCTGGGGAACATCGAGCTGAAGGTCACCATCCTCTGGTGGATCGTCCTGGTCGCCGTCGCCACCTGGATCCTGCTGCGCACCCGCTTCGGCAACTGGATCTTCGCGGTCGGCGGCAACGCCGACGCCGCGCGGGCCGTCGGGGTGCCGGTCGCGAAGACCCGGATCGGGCTGTACATGGGGGTGGCGTTCTGTGCCTGGATCTCCGGCCAGCACCTGCTGTTCTCGTTCGACGTCGTGCAGTCCGGCGAGGGCGTCGGCAACGAGCTGACGTACATCATCGCGGCCGTCATCGGCGGCTGCCTGATCACCGGCGGGTACGGCTCCGCCGTCGGCTCGGCGGTCGGCGCGTTCATCTTCGGCATGACCAGCAAGGGCATCGTGTACGCGGAGTGGAACCCCGACTGGTTCAAGTTCTTCCTCGGAGCGATGCTCCTTCTGGCCACCCTGCTCAACGCCTGGGTGCGCAAGCGTGCGGAGGCGACACGATGACGGCCCTCGTCGAACTCGACGGCGTCAGCAAGTACTACGGCAACGTCCGCGCCCTCGAAGGGGTCTCCCTGGAGGTCCACGCCGGCTCCATCAGCTGTGTGCTGGGCGACAACGGCGCGGGCAAGTCCACCCTCATCAAGATCATCTCGGGGCTGCACCGGCACGACGCGGGCGACTTCCTGATCGACGGCGAGAAGACCACGCTGGCCTCCCCGCGCGAGGCCCTGGACCGGGGCATCGCCACCGTCTACCAGGACCTCGCCGTCGTCCCGCTGATGCCGGTCTGGCGCAACTTCTTCCTCGGCTCCGAGCCGACGCGCGGCGCCGGACCCTTCAAACGGCTCGACGTGGACCTGATGCGCGCCACCACCCGCGCCGAGCTGCTGCGCATGGGCATCGACCTGCGCGACGTCGACCAGCCCATCGGGACCCTGTCGGGCGGCGAGCGCCAGTGCGTGGCCATCGCCCGCGCCGTGCACTTCGGCGCGAAGGTCCTCGTCCTGGACGAGCCGACCGCCGCGCTCGGGGTCAAGCAGTCCGGCGTGGTGCTCAAGTACGTGGCCGCCGCCCGTGACGCGGGCCTCGGCGTCGTCCTCATCACCCACAACCCGCACCACGCGTTCCTGGTCGGCGACCGGTTCACGCTGCTCAAGCGCGGGGTCATGGCCGGCGGCCACACCAAGGACTCGATCACCCTGGACGAGCTGACCCGCCAGATGGCGGGCGGCTCCGAGCTGGAGGAACTGACCCACGAGCTGTCCCGCCCGGCCGCCCCGGGGCCGGGCGCGGAGTAGGCGCCCGGGCGCGCCGGAGCCGTACGGGACCCGCGCGGCGGCCGGACGACCGGCCCGTGCCGGAGCCGTACACCCCGTGGACCCCGGTCCGTGGCGACCCCGGGCAGGGCGGATGGCAGAATCGGCCCCGGCGGGCACCGTCCGCCGCCGCCGCCCGCCAGGGCCCGGCCCCGACCCCGCAGGGACGACACGACTCGTGCGAGCGATCAGCCGAGGACGCACTCGGTACGGCAGGCCTGAGCCGACGGACACCAGGGAGCCGGGCCGATGAGCACGTACCGCGACTTCGCGCACCGCGGGTCCGCCCGTGGCACGGTCCTCAGGACCGTCGGCACCAGGGAGCGCCGGTCCCTGCTCACCGCGCCCCGCGTCCCGACCGTCGGCATCGACATCGGCGGGACGAAGGTGATGGCCGGGGTGGTCGACCCGGACGGCAACATCCTGGAGAAGATCCGGACCGAGACCCCGGACAAGTCCAAGAGCCCCCGGGTGGTCGAGGACACCATCGTGGAGCTGGTCCTCGACCTCTCCGACCGCCACGACGTGCACGCCGTCGGCATCGGCGCGGCCGGCTGGGTCGACGCCGACCGCTCGCGCGTCCTGTTCGCCCCGCACCTCGCCTGGCGCGACGAACCCCTGCGGGACTCGATCGCCGGGCGCCTCGCCGTCCCCGTGATGGTCGACAACGACGCCAACACCGCCGCCTGGGCCGAGTGGCGCTTCGGCGCCGGACGCGGCGAGGACCACCTCGTCATGATCACGCTGGGCACCGGCATCGGCGGCGCGATCCTGGAGGACGGCCGGGTCAAGCGCGGCAAGTACGGCGTCGCCGGCGAGTTCGGCCACATGCAGGTCGTCCCCGGCGGCCACCGCTGCCCCTGCGGCAACCGCGGCTGCTGGGAGCAGTACAGCTCCGGCAACGCGCTCGTCCGGGAGGCCAGGGAGCTGGCCGTCGCCGACTCGCCGGTGGCGTACAACATCATCGACCGGGTCAAGGGCAACGTCCACGAGATCACCGGACCGCTCATCACCGAACTCGCCCGCGAGGGCGACGCCATGTGCATCGAGCTGTTCCAGGACATCGGCCAGTGGCTCGGCGTCGGCATCGCCAACCTCGCCGCCGCCCTCGACCCCTCCTGCTTCGTCATCGGCGGCGGCGTCAGCGCCGCCGACGACCTGCTCATCGGCCCGGCCCGCGACGCCTTCCGCCGCCACCTCACCGGGCGCGGCTACCGCCCCGAGGCGCGCATCGTCAAGGCGGAGCTGGGCCCCGAGGCGGGCATGGTCGGCGCCGCCGACCTCGCCCGGCTGGTGGCGCGCCGCTTCCGCCGGGCCACCCGCCGCCGTGTCGAGCGCTACGAACGCTACGAGCGGTACGCCCAGGCCATCCGTACCACCCGTACGGCCCCGACCGAGGAGGAACCGCCGTCATGAGCACCCTCCCCTCGCACGTGCCGCCACCGCAGCCGGTACGGCCGGGCGACGACGGCAAGCCCCCGGAGGACCGCCGTCACCGCAACCGCCGCCGCTGGCTGACCGCCGTCGTCATCGTGCTGCTCGTCGGCGTCCCGGCGGGCTACCTGGTGGTCTCCGCCGAACAGAGCCGCAGGAGCGGCCGGGACAAGGAGGCCGAGTCCTCGGCCACCGGCCTCCAGCCGCTGCGCCCCTCCAAGATGAAGCGCCGCATCTACGAGGTCCCGGTCCCCGGCGGCGCCACCGGACTGCGCTACTACGAGACCAGCAACTGGAAGTCCAGCCGCCTGTACGTCCAGTTCGACGTCACCTCGGGACGGCTCGACACCTTCCTGACGGAGATGGGCGTCAGCCGCTCCTCCCTCAAGGAGGGCGCCATCCCCATCTCCGCCCGCGACCAGCGCACGGTCGGCTGGGACTTCGACATCCCGGACCACGCGTGGGCCGGGGTGAGCCACGACCAGAAGGACCCCAGACCCAGCCAGGACGTGGTGGTCGACCTCTCGGACCCGGCCTTCCCGCGCGTGTACGTGGTCTCCACGGCGACGCCCTGACCTCGTAGCGCTCGCGGGCGCGGGGCCGGGCCCCGGCCGGGTGACTCACGCCGCGCCCGGGCCCGGCCGGCCCACGCCCCGGAGCAGGTTCGCCCGGCTGGCCCCGCGCGGTGAGGGCGGGCCGGGGGCGCCGGGGGGAGATAGTCGGTGGGACCGGTACGCCCCTCAGGCCGTGGACGAGGAGTGAGCATGCCTGATGCCGAACCCGAGGCCCCCGAACCGGGCGGATCCCACCCCGCCCCCCGGGCCGCGCACACCCCGCCCGCGCAGAACAAGTGGTGGACGCTGACCGCCGTCTGCCTCGGCACCTTCATGCTGCTGCTGGACATCACCATCGTGAACGTGGCGCTGCCCGACATCCAGCGGTCGCTGCACGCCAGCTTCTCCGACCTCCAGTGGGTCGTCGACGCGTACTCCCTCACGCTGGCCGCCCTGCTGCTCACGGCGGGCAGTCTCGCCGACATGTACGGCCGCAAGAAGCTCTACGTGATCGGTCTGGCGGTCTTCTGCCTCGCCTCGCTGCTGTGCGGACTCTCGAACAGTTCCCTGATGCTGCAACTGTCCCGGGGGCTCCAGGGCATCGGCGGTTCCATCATGTTCTCGGTCTCTCTGGCGCTGCTCGCGGACGCGTTCCGGGGCAAGGACCGGGGGGTCGCCTTCGGGATCTGGGGCACCATCACCGGACTCGCCGTGGCGATCGGGCCGCTGCTCGGCGGGGTGCTCACCACCGGCCTGTCCTGGGAGTGGATCTTCTACGTCAACCTGCCGATCGGGGTGATCGCCGTCGCGATCACCGTGCTCAAGGTCGCCGACTCCCGCAATCCGGAGGCCCGCCACCCCGACTGGCCGGGCTTCGTCCTGTTCACCGCCGCCCTGTCGAGCCTGGTGTACGCGCTCATCCAGTCCAGCCACGACTCGTTCTCCGACCCCGTGGTCATCGCGTGCCTGGCGGCGTCGGTGGTGCTCATGACCGCGTTCGTGGTGGTCGAGCTGCGCGTCTCCGAGGCGATGTTCGACCTGGCCCTCTTCCGCAAGCCGACCTTCACCGGCGGCCTGGTGGCGGCCTTCGGCCTCAGCGCCTCCCTCCTGTCGATGCTGCTCTACCTGGTGCTCTACCTCCAGGACATCCTCGGGTTCAGCGCCCTGGGGGCCGGTGTGCGGCTGTTGCTGATCTCGGTCGGCATCCTGGTGATGTCCACGGTGTCGGGACGGCTCTCCTCCCGGATGCCGGTGAAGTGGCTGATCGGCCCCGGCCTGCTGCTGATCGGCGGCGGGCTGCTGTGGATGCGGGGGCTGGACGCGTCGAGCGGGTGGACCCATCTCATCCCCGGCATGCTCATGTCCGGCGCGGGTCTGGGCCTGGTCAATCCACCGCTGGCGTCGACCGCCGTCGGTGTGGTCCAGCCGGCGCGCGCGGGCATGGCGTCGGGCATCAACTCGACGTTCCGCCAGATCGGCATCGCCACCGGCATCGCGCTGCTGGGCACGCTGTTCTCCAGCAAGATCAAGTCCTATGTGACCGACCACATCGCCGCGATCCACGGCGTCGGCGACATCGGCTCCCGTATCTCCACCGCCGTCCAGTCCGGCACGGTCACCCAGACGGTCGACGCCCTCCCGGCCGCCGTCCGGGGCCCGGTCGAACACCTCGCCGCGGCGGCCTTCACGTCGGGCCTCAACGAGCTTCTTCTCGTCGGCGGGATCATCGCCCTCGCCTCCGGCGTGGTCTCGTTCTTCACGATCCGTACGAAGGACTTCGCGCAGCAGCCCTCCTGACCTCCGGGATCAGCTCGCCGCCGCGTGCCCCGGCATCAGCTCCCCGCCGCGTGCCGCCGGTTGTGGGCGCGCAGCGCCAGGGCGGCTGCTTCCAGACGGGGTACGGGGACTCCGGCGTCGCGGCCCCGCCGGACGAGGTCGCCGAGGACGTTCTCCACCTCGGTCGGCCGGCCGGCGGCCAGTTCGCGGGACAGGGACGACGTCATGGGGGATCCGGCGGCCGTGACCAGGCCGCGGAGCGCGCTGTGGGCCGCCTCGTCCAGCCCGTGGCCGGCCGCGGCGGCGACCGAGGCCGCCTCGTCGAGGGTCGCGGTCGCGAACTCCGTCCCCCCGGTGACGGCGACGACGTCTCCGACACCGCCCCGGGCCAGCGAGGTGATCGCTCCGACGGTGGCGATCATGACCCACTTCGCCCACATCGCGCCGATGATGTCGGCGGTCACGGTGACGGTGAAGTCCGGGACGCTCAGGGTCGCGGCCACCGCGTCCGCCCTGCTGCTCGTACCGCCGTCGAGTTCGCCGATCTCGATCTGCCCGCCGGGCGCGTACTGGCGGATGTCCCCGTCGGGGCCCATATCGGTGGCGACTCTGAGGGTGCCGCCGAGCACCGCCGTACCGAAACGCCGGGTGAGCACCTCCACATGGGTGATGCCGTTGAGGAAGGGGACCAGCGCGGTGCCGGGGCCGATCGCCGGGGCGATGTCGTCCATGGCGGCGGACAGCGCGTCCGGCTTCACCGAGAGCAGCACCAGGTCGTACGGCTCTGTCAGGGCGTCGGCGGTCACCGGTGTCGCGCCGACCACCTCGGTCCGGTCGCCGTCGAGGACGCGCAGGCCGCGCTCGCGGAGCTGGCCGGCCCGGTGGGGGCGTACCAGGAGATCCGCGTCCCGCCCTGCCCGGAGCAGCTGGGCTCCGACATAGCCGCCGACGGCGCCGGCACCTACCACCAATGTCTTCATGGTTCTCTCTCCTCGGATCCTGACGGGGGACGCGGAGGTGGTGGAGCGGGCGTCCGTTTCGGCGGGGGAGGACGCACCGTCACCTCGTTCCCTACATGGTTGTTCCTGATCCCCCGGGGCGCGCGCCGGCGCCGGAGAGGTCCCCTTGAGGCGGGGCGGGCTGGGCGGGGAGGAAGACGCCGGCGAGGAGGGCGCCGGCGACGGCGACGTAGGCGGCGACGAGGCAGCCGGTGGTCAGGCCGTGGTCGAAGGCTCCGGTGGCGGCGTGTCGTACGGCTGCGCCCAGGGCGGCCTGCCCGTGGGCGGCGAGCTGGTCGGCGACGCCGAACGCGCCTCCCACGGACTGGTGGGCGAGGTCGCTCGGTCCGGAGGGCAGCGAGGCGGGGAGGGTGGTGTTGAGCCGGGAGTCGTACTGGGTGGCGTAGACGCTGCCGATGACGGCGACGCCGAGGGTGCCGCCGAGGAGGCGGGTGGAGTCGTTGACGGCGGATCCGACGCCGGCCTGGTCCCCGGCGACCGCTCCCATGATCGATTCGGTGGCGGGGGCGGAGGTCAGGCCCATGCCGAGGCCGAAGACGACCATCTGGCCGGCGATGATCCCGTAACTGAGGGTCGGGGAGATGTCACTGGCGACCCAGAAGTAGAAGGCCGCCTGGAGGGCGAGCCCGGCCGTGACGATCACCTTGGTGCCGACGCGGACCGCCAGGCGCGTTCCGAAGGTCGATCCGAGGGCGACGGCGGCGGCGACGGGCAGCAGGTGGACGCCCGTGGACAGCGGGCTGTAGGTGCGGATGAACTGGAAGTACTGCGTGATCAGGAAGATGAATCCGAATAGGGTGAAGAAGGAGATGGTGACGGAGACGCTGGCGGCGGTGAAGCGCATGTCCTTGAAGAGCCGTACGTCGAGCATGGGCTGCGCGATGTGGCGCTCGCCCAGGATGAACACGGCCAGGAGCACCACGGACCCGGCGAAGCCGGCGAGGGTGGCCGACGAGGTCCAGCCGCGGGTGGGGGCTTCGATGATGGTGTAGACGAGCAGGCCCATGAAGCCGGCGGACAGGACCAGGCCGAGGTAGTCGAGGCGGTGCGCGACCTGGCTCTTCGACCGGGGTACGTACAGCGCGACCAGGATGATGACGGCCAGGGAGACCGGGCCGAGGGTGTAGAAGATGCTGCCCCAGCTGTAGTGCTCCAGGAGGAAGCCGCCCACGATCGGCCCCAGCGCGATGGCGACCCCTGCGGTCGCGCCCCACAGGCCGATGGACAGGGCCCGTTCCTTGCGGCTGGTGAAGACCCCGGTGAGCAGCGCGAGGGTGGCGGGGAAGGTCATCGCGGCGCCCAGCCCCATGACGGCGCGGGCCGCGATCAGCTCCTCGGGGGTGGTGGCGTACCCGCCGACGAAGCTGGCGACCCCGAACACCAGCAGACCGGTCATGAGCATGCCCTTGCGGCCGAAGCGGTCCGACAGGCTTCCCGAGGTCAGCAGCAGGGCGGCGAAGACGAGGTTGTAGGCGTCCACGACCCATTGCAGCTGGGAGTCGGTGGCGCCCAGCTCGCGCGTGAGGGTCGGCAGCGCCACGTTGACCAGGGTGGTGTCGAGGTTGATCACGAACGCGGCGAGGAGCAGCGCCACGAGCACGAGCGGTTTGGACGGCGAACGAGTCATGCTTTAAAGCTATACCTGGTTGGTTTACTTTATCCGCCACTCGCTTTAGGTTCTGCCGTTCTGCCGTACCCTGGGCACATGCGGAGTTATGGCCAGTACTGCTCGATAGCCCGGGGTCTCGACGTCATCGGGGACCGCTGGACGCTGCTGATCGTCCGGGAGCTGCTGCTACAGGGCCCGTGCCGGTTCACGGACGTCAAGAACGGCCTGCCGGGCATCGCGACGAACCTGCTGTCCACCCGCCTCAAGGAACTGGAAGCGGCGGGGCTGATCGCCCGCGAGGACGCGCCGCCGCCGGTCGCCACCGCCCTCTACCACCTGAGCGAGACCGGTCTGGCGCTCCAGCCGGTGCTCAGGGCGATCGGGCTGTGGGGGCTGCGGTTCATGACCGACGAACGCCCCGACGACGCGTTCCAGGCGCAATGGCTGGCCTATGCCCCGGCGTGGTTCACCACCGACGCGGACCCGGACGGTCCGCCCGCGGACATCCAGCTCGTCGCGGACGGCGAACTCGCCGTCATCGAACTGCGCGACGGCCGCGTCCACACCCGGCTCGGCCGTGCCACCGACCCCGACCTCACCCTCGAAGGGCCACCCCGCGCGGTCCTCGGCCTCCTCACCGGCAAGATCGACCTCGACCTCGCCACTTCACTGGGCCTGACCGCCACGGGCCGCCGCGACCTGCTCAGCCGCCTGCGCCCTGTCGTGGAGGAAGGTGAGCGGCGGACGTGATGTCCCTGGACGCCGGAGGGGCGGCCGCGTCGGCGTGCGGGGCGGGAAGGGGGCGCCTGGCCATGACGACCACGCCCGGGCCCGTGTGCTCGTCGGCGGGGAGGCGGAGTTCGGCGACCGGGTCGAGGCCGGCCTGTTCGATCAGGGCCACGAGCTGTTCCGGGCGCCACTTGTGGGTGGTCCAGCGCACCGGTACGCCTCCGTAGGCCTCGGTACGCGGCGCGTCCTCGTCGCCGACGTGGGTCGCGGTGATGAAGTGGCCGCCCGGCTTCAGGGCGCGGGCGAAGTGGGCGAAAACCTGGGGGAGGACGTCGCGGGGCAGGTTGAACAGTGACCACCACCCGAGCACACCGCCCAGGGACGCTTCGCCGAGGTCGAGTTCGGTGGCGGAGGCGACGTCGAAGCGGCAGTGCGGGTAGAGGCGGCGCGCGTTCTCGATCATGCGCGGGGAGAGGTCGACCCCGGAGACGTCGAGCCCGCGTTCGGCGAGATAGCCCGTCACGGTTCCGGGCCCGCAGCCGACGTCCAGGACGGGCCCGAGCCCGCTCACCGAGTCGGCGAAGGCGTCGATCGAGGCCTTGAGCCAGGGGTGCTTGCGTATGTCGCCGATTCCCGTCGTCAGCACCATGTGGGCGTAGTTGTCGGCCACCTGGTCGTAGGACTCACGGACGGTGTCGAGATCGGCCGGGCGGTCGATGGGGTGCGCGCGCATCGGCCCACGATAGGACGGGTGACGCCGCGTCAGCTCCGTACCCGAGACTTCCGGCCACCGCCGACGACTGTTCCCGGCCAACTTCGTTAAGAAGACGAGACCGTACGAATCGGTCCGCACCCCCGCCGCGCACCCCATAATCACGTCGCCCCCCACGCCCCAGTACCCACTTCCTGAACCAAAGGTCGTCCTACTGATGCGCGGCACCGTCGACGGTTTCCACTACGGACTCATCACCCCCATCGCTGCCTACCTCATGGCCTGTCTCGGCGCGGCCCTCGGCCTGCGCTGCACCACACGCTCGCTGCGGGCCGAACATTCCTGGAAGGCCGGCTGGCTGGCCCTGGGGGCCGGAGCCATCGGTTCCGGTATCTGGACCATGCACTTCATCGCCATGATCGGCTTCAACGTCGAAGAGACACCGATCAGTTACGACGGAACCCTGACGCTCCTCAGCCTCTTCGTGGCGATCGTGATGGTGGGCATCGGCGTCTTCGTCGTCGGCTACCGGGGCGCGAGCCGGTGGACCCTCACCCTCGCGGGCACGGTCACGGGGCTGGGGGTCGCGGCGATGCACTACACGGGCACGGCCGGGATCCGGCTGGCCGGTCATCTGGAGTACGCCGCTCCGACGGTCGCCGCCTCCATCGTCGTCGCCGTGGTCGCGGCGACCGCCGCGCTGTGGGCGGCCGTCTCCATCCACGGCTTCTTCGCGAGCCTGGGCGCGAGCGTCGTCATGGGGATCGCCGTCACCGGAATGCACTACATCGGCATGGCGGCGGTGACCGTACACGTCCAGAGCGCCGCGAACTCGTCGGGCTCCGACTTCCCGGCCTCGTTCATCCTCCCGATGCTCCTGGGGCCCGTGGTCTTCCTGCTCCTGGCGGCCGTCATCGTCATGTTCGATCCGCTGCTGGTCCTGGGCGACCAATGGGACAGACCGGCGGCACCACGGAGGACCCACCGCAACGCGTGACCCGGAGGGGGCGTCACGAGGGGGACACGCCCTGGGGGCCGCGGTTCAGGAGACGCCCAGTTCGGCCCAGATGGTCTTTCCCGCGCTCGTCCGGCGGGTCCCCCAGCGCCGGCTGGTCCTGGCGATCAGGAACAGTCCCCGGCCGCCCTCGTCGAGCGCCGAGGCCAGCCGCAGATGGGGGGAGGTGTTGCTGCCGTCCGAGACCTCGCAGATGAGGCTGTCCCCGTTGATCAGACGGAGGGAGACGGGACCGGTGGCGTACCGGACGGCGTTGGTGACGAGTTCGCTCACGATGAGTTCCGCGGCGAACTCCACGTCCTCGCTCATGCCCCAGGCGGTGAGCCGGTCGGTGGCGTACCTGCGCGCCTGCGCCACCGCGGCGGGGGCGCTGGGCAGTTGCCACTCCGCGACCCGGTCGGCACCCAGTGCGGCGGTACGGGCGATGAGCAGCGCCACGTCGTCCCTCGGCGGGTCGGGGAGCAGCGAACGGAGGATGTGGTCGGCCGCGTCGCTCATCGAGGGGTTCGTGCCGCGCAGGGCCGCGCGGAGGAGGTCCAGGCCCTCGTCGATGTCGTGGTCGTACGACTCGATCAGACCGTCGGTGTACAGCACGACGAGGCTGCCCGCCGGGACGCGCGCCGTGGCCGACTCGAAGGGCAGCCCTCCGACGCCGAGCGGCGGTCCGGCCGGGGCGTCCAGGAGGCCGACGGTTCCGTCGGGGTAGCGCACCACGGGCGGCGCGTGTCCCGCCCGGGCCACGGTGCACTCGCAGGTCACGGGGTCGTAGACGGCGTAGAGGCAGGTGGCGCTGAGGTCCGTGTCCGGGATCTGGTTGCGCACGCCGGTCGTCTGGTGCAGCACGATGCCGTCGAGGCGGGTGAGGAGTTCGTCGGGGGTCAGCTCGATGTCGGCGAGGGTCCGCACGGCGGTGCGCAGGCGCCCCATGGTGGCCGAGGCATGGATGCCGTGCCCCGCGACGTCCCCGACGATCAGCGCGACCCGGGCCCCCGACAGCGGGATGACGTCGAACCAGTCGCCCCCCACCCCGGCGGCGGAGTCGGCGGGCAGGTAGCGGGAGTGGGTCTCCACGGCCATGAGGCGCGGCGTCTCCTGCGGCAGGAGGCTGCGTTGCAGGGCGAGGGCGGTCTCCCGCTCGCGGGTGTAGCGGCGCGCGTTGTCGACGCAGACGGCGGCGCGCGAGGCGATCTCCTCGGCGAGGAGGACGTCGTCCTCGTCGAAGGGCGGACGGGTGCCGAGGCGGCCGAAGAGGACCACACCCAGGGTGCCGCGCCGGGCACGCAGGGCGATGGCCATGGCGGAGGTCGGCCCCGCGGCCCCTTCCTCCGCCGGGTGGTCCGCGGCCGGGGCGAACCAGGCCGCGTTGGTCGCGGGATCCTGGCTGAGGACGGAGCGCCCGGTGGCCAGACAGGAGGCAGGCCCGGACGACTCCGGGTACGTCATCGGCTCGCCGGCCCCCGACGGATCTCCCCGCCCGGCCGAAAACCCGGCGGAGGGGCCGGCCGATGGGCGGCCGGCCGAGGATCCGGCGAACGCCCCGACCGAAGACCCCGCCGACGCCGCGACCGACGGCCCGGCGAACGGCCCGACCGAAGACCCGTCCGCCGGTCCGGCCGACGGCCCGGCCCGCGACGCGGCCGGGTAGACCCGCTGCGCGCCGGTCGTGGGCGCCGCGAAGGGTTCCCGGGTGGCGACCAGGTCCACCCGGGCCAGGTCGGCGAACTCCGCCACGGCGACATCGGCCAGTTCCTCGGCCGTACGGGACACGTCCAACGTGCTTCCGACCCGGCGCCCGGCCTCGCTGAGCAGTCGCAATCGGGCTCTGGAGATCGTCAGGTTCCTGAGGCGTCTGTCCCGTTTCTCACGCAGGTGGCAGACGATCAGGCTGACGACAAACGCGAGGAACACCGCGAGAACGGTGATGAAGCGATCCCGCGTGGCGACCCCTTGAACCCCGGCCCCATAGACACCGGCCACCGCCCCCAGATCGGCCACCCCGACCACGAAGGTCAGCCGAAGAGGCAGGAGAGCACTGGCGATCAGCTCGGCGAGAACCGAATACCCGGCCCACGGGAAGAGCCCCGGATCCACCGCCAGCTGGAGAAAGGCGATCAGACCGATGAAGGCGAGCAGCAGCGCGGCCAGGACGCGGTCACGATCCCATGCACGAAGCATGCGCCTACCTCCTACGCAAGTTTTTCACACAACGAGTCCACGGGCACGGCGGCCGCCCCACCGGCCATCCGCGTGATCCGCGGGATGTGAGACCGTGCAGGGCGTGAGCGAGACGATGATTGCCAAGACTCTCCAGTACCGCACGGACGGCCCCGAGGACGCCCCCACCCTGGTCCTCGGCCCGTCGCTCGGTACTACATGGCACATGTGGGACCGGCAGGTGCCCGAGTTGGCGCGGAGTTGGCGGGTGGTTCGGTTTGACCTGCCGGGGCACGGGGGGGCGCCCGCGCACCCCGCCACCAGTGTTCCCGAGCTCGCGCAGCGGTTGCTGGCCACGCTCGACGCGCTCGGGGTGCAGCGCTTCGGGTACGCGGGGTGTTCCGTCGGCGGGGCCATCGGGGCCGAGCTGGCGCTGCGGCGCCCCGACCGGATCGCGTCCCTCGCCGTGGTGGCCGCCTCGCCCCGGTTCGGCAGCGCCGACGAGTTCCGCCAGCGGGGGGTGATCGTCCGCGCCAACGGGCTCGACCCGATGGCCCGTACCGCGCCCGAGCGCTGGTTCACGCCCGGCTTCGCCGCCGCGCAGCCGGCCATCGTCGAGTGGGCCGTCCAGATGGTCCGTACCACCGACCCGGGGTGTTACATCGCCGCCTGCGAGGCGCTCGCCGCCTTCGACATCCGCGCCGAGCTGGGCCGTATCAGCGTCCCCACCCTGGTCCTGGTCGGCGCGGAGGATCAGGTCACCGGGCCCGCCGAGGCGCGCACGCTGGTGGCCGGCATACCGGACGCCCGGCTCGCCCTGGTGCCCGGCGCCTCGCACCTGGCGCCCGTCGAGCAGCCCGCCGCCGTCACGGACCTGCTCGTCCACCACTTCTCCACGGCCTGGTTCAACCCCTCCGACACGGCCACCGGACTGACCGTGCTGCCCGACCGGGCCGTCGCTCCCGCCGTCTCCCCGACCGTCGGCCCGGTGGCCGAGATCGCCCCCGCCGAGCAGCCGCGGGCCGTGGCGGGTCCCCCGGGACCGGCCCGCCCCGACCCGTACGGGCCGGGCATGCGGGTACGCCGTGAGGTCCTGGGCAACGCGCACGTCGACCGGGCCATGTCAGGCGCCGACGACTTCGCCGGCGACTTCCAGGAGCTGATCACTCGCTACGCCTGGGGCGAGGTGTGGACCAGGGACGGCCTGGACCGCAGGACCCGCAGCGCGGTGACCCTGACGGCGCTGGTGGCGGGCGGCCACCTGGAGGAGCTGGCCTTCCACACCCGCGCGGCCCTGCGCAACGGCCTCACCCCGGCCGAGATCAAGGAAGTGCTGATGCAGACGGCCGTCTACTGCGGTGTCCCCGCCGCGAACTCCGCCTTCCGCGTCGCCGCGACCGTGATCCAGGAGGAGACCCGCCCCCAGGCGTAGGAGGATGGGACCGGGGCGGCACGGGACGCGGGCGGGACCGGCCCCGTAACGCTCAGTCCGCAGCGCTCAGAGGGAGAGGTGGTCCGCGGTGAAGCTCACCAAGAAGACACATGCCTGCGTCCGGCTGGAGAAGGACGGGCGGACGCTGGTCATCGACCCCGGCATGTTCACCGAGGCGGACGCGGCGGTCGGCGCGGACGCCCTGTTCGTCACGCACGAACACCCCGACCACTTCGCGGAGGACCGGCTGCGGGCCGGCCTGGAGGCCAACCCGGGCGCCGAGCTGTGGGCGCCGCGCAGCGTCGCCGACCAGATCTCCGCGGCCTTCCCCGGCCGCGTCCACACCGTGGGCCACGGCGACGCCCTCACGGTGGCCGGGTTCGACGTCCGGGTCCACGGCGAACTGCACGCCGTGATCCACCCCGACCTCCCGCGCGTCACCAACGTGGGCTATCTCGTGGACGGCTCCCTCTTCCACCCGGGCGACGCGCTGACCGTGCCCGACCAGCCCGTCGACACCCTGCTCCTGCCTCTCCACGCGCCCTGGAGCAAGGTCTCCGAGGTGATCGACTACCTCCGCGAGGTCAAGCCGGTGCGCGCGTACGACGTCCATGACGTGCTGCTCGCCGAGACCGGCCTGGGCCTCTACGGGAGCCTCCTCGGGTCCCTCGGCGGTACGGACCACAGCAGGCTGGCGCCGGGCGACTCGGCGGACGTCTGAGGCAGCGGGGACCGCCGTCCGGGGCCGGGCAGCCGGTGACTGTCGTACCCCGCCGATAGGCTGGGGAGCATGCGCATCGCGACCTGGAACGTCAATTCGATCACTGCCCGGCTGCCCCGCCTGCTGGCCTGGCTGGAGAGCAGCGGGACGGACGTGTTGTGCGTCCAGGAGACCAAGTGCACGGAGGAGCAGTTCCCCTCCGAGCAGCTGAAGGAGCTGGGGTACGAGTCGGCGGTCCACGCGACCGGCAGGTGGAACGGGGTGGCGCTGCTCTCCCGCGTGGGCCTGGAGGACGTCGTCAAGGGCCTGCCCGGCGGGCCCGAGTACGAGGGCGTGCGGGAGCCGCGCGCCGTCTCCGCGCTGTGCGGTCCCGTGCGCCTCTGGTCGGTGTACGTGCCCAACGGCCGCGAGGTCGGGCACGACCACTTCGCGTACAAGCTGCGCTGGTTCGACGCGCTGGGCGCGGCGGTGCGGGAGGACGCGGCGGGGGAGCGGCCCTTCGCCGTGCTCGGTGACTTCAACGTCGCCCCGACCGACGACGACGTCTGGGACCGGTCGTTGTTCGACGGCGCCACCCATGTCACCCCGGAGGAGCGGGCCGCGCTCGCCGCGCTGCTGGCCGAGGGGCTGACGGACGTGGTGCCCCGCCCGCTCAAGTACCACCATCCGTTCACCTACTGGGACTACCGGGAGTTGGGCTTCCCCAAGAACCGGGGCATGCGGATCGACCTGGTGTACGGGAACGGGCCGTTCGCCACGGCCGTCAAGGACAGCTACGTCGACCGTGAGGCCCGCAAGGGCAAGGGTGCCTCCGACCACGCCCCGGTCGTGGTGGACCTCGACCTCTGAGCAACCATCCGGCTTCGGGAGCGGTCTCACCGTGCGGGACCCACCCCGGCGCCCGGCCGCGCCCTATGGTGACCCGGCCGGGGGAATGGCAGGCTGAGCAGTATGAACATCCCTTTCTTGGACAACTGGCGCGAGCGGCGCGGCGACACCCCCGGTTCGCCGTCCGCCTCCGCCGCCGGGGAGTCGGCCGGTGTCGCCGAGCTGCTCTCCGAATGCGAGCTGCTGCGCGTCCGGGCAGGGCAGAGCGGGCTCGAACTGGACGACTCCCCGGCGTCGTTGGAGGCCCTCGACCAGCTGCCGCCGCGCTGGCGCGACGACCCGGAGGAGCTGCCCTGGCTGGGCAACGACGCGGGCCTCTACCTGGGCACGGTCATCGTCCGTACGATCCCCGGCGCCGTCTGGAACATCTGGCCCGACGGGCACCCCGTCGTCCGGCTCGCGTCGGGCCGGGAGATCCGGGTCGTGGAGGCGGGCGTCGAGTGGGCCGGCACGGGCGCGCCCGAGCTGTCCCAGGTGTACGCGGAGGCCCAGGAGGTCTGAGGCGCCGACGGCCCCTGGGCTGGGGGAGAGCACGGCCGCCAGGGGCTGCCCGCGCGGCACTGCCCGTGCGCGTACACCCGTACCCACGCGTCTGTGCGGCAAATCGCCCCTGTGTAGTAAATACGGCTTATGCCCGATTTTAGCGTGTCGGCCGTGAAGTCCCTTGTCCGGCTGGATAGTTTGCGCTGACCTCGACCGGTCGAGAGGGGGTGAGTGCGGACCGTGATGCCCGGCAGAACGCCGCGTACGGCGCGCACGTCCACAGCTGCGGCGCTCGTCCTGCTCGCCGCCGCGCTCGGCGCGGGCTGCGGCAAGGACGGCAGCCCGCCGGTGAAGGGACCCCGGGTGGAGGCCCTGCCCCGGTACGCCGTGGACGCCGCCTTCCGGCTCCCCGACTCGGCCACCTGGAAGAAGGCGAAGCGGCGCGGCCACCTGGTCGTGGGGGCCAAGGAGGACCAGCCGTACCTGGGCGAGAAGGACCCCGCCACCGGCGTCTACTCCGGCTTCGACATCGAGATCGCCCGGATGATGTCCGCGTCCCTCGGCTTCGCGCCGCGGACCGTCAGCTTCCGTACGATCGCCTCGGCCAACCGCGAAACCGCCCTCCAGAACGGGCAGATCGACTACTACGTTGGCACCTACACCATCAACGACAAGCGCAAGAAGCTCGTCGGCTTCGCCGGCCCGTACTACCTCGCGGGCCAGTCCCTCCTCGTCGGCGCGGACGAGAAGGACATCAAGGGCCCCGGCGACCTGGCGGGCAAACGGGTCTGCTCGGCCGCCGGGTCCACCCCGTACCAGCGGATCCAGCGGGACCACCCGCGCGCGGAACTCGTCGCGTACGACGCCTACTCCGTCTGTGTGGACAATCTGCTGACCTTCCAGGTGGACGCCGTCACCACCGACGACACCATCCTCCAGGGCTTCGCCGCCAAGGTCCCCGACGAGCTGAAGGTGGTCGGCGAGACCTTCTCCGAGGAGCCGTACGGCATCGGCGTCCCGCGCGGCGACCACGCCCTGCGCCTGGCGCTCGACGACGCCGTCGAGGCCCACCGGGAGAACGGCGACTGGCAGAAGGCGTACGACGCCACCCTGGGCCTCTCCGGCCGCCCCGCGACCTCCGCCCCGCCCGTCGACCGCTACCCGGCGAGCTGAGGCCGGCCATGGACGTACTGACCCAGAACTTCCCCCTCTACCGCGAGGGCTTCCTCGGCACGGTCGAGCTGACGTTCTACGCGTCGCTGATCGCGCTGTCCGTGGGGCTGCTCATGGCGGCCTTCCGGGTCGCTCCCGTACGGGCCCTGCGGGCCGTCGGCGCGACCTGGGTGAACGTCCTGCGCAACACCCCGCTGACCCTCCTCTTCTTCGCGGTCCTGCTCGGGCTGCCGCGCTTTGGACTGGTCCTGCCCTTCCGGCTGTTCGCGGTCCTCGCGCTCGGCTGCTACACCTCGGCCTTCATCTGCGAGGTGGTGCGCTCCGGCATCAACACCGTGCCCAAGGGCCAGGGGGAGGCCGCCCGCAGCCTCGGGATGACCTTCCCCCAGACCCTGGCGTACGTGGTGCTGCCGCAGGCGTTCCGTACCGTCATCCCGCCGGTCGGCTCCACCCTGATCGCCCTCGCGAAGAACTCCGCGATCGCGGGCGCGTTCAGCGTCACCGAACTGCTCGGCACCTACCGGACCCTCAACGAGCGGGGGTTCAGCATCGTCTGGACCTTCGTCTGGATCGCCGTCGGCTACTTGATCATCACCCTGTCCCTCAGCGCCCTCTTCGGCGTGATGGAGAAGCGCTGGGGGATCGCCCGGTGAGCGAGTCGACCGTCCTCTACGACCTTCCGGGCCCCGGCACCCGGCGGCGGCACGGCGTGTACGCGGTGGTGTCGACCGCCGCGCTCGTGGGGGTCGTCTGCTGGCTGCTGTTCCTCCTGCTGGACTCCGGGCAGTTCACCGCCGTCAAGTGGACTCCCTTCCAGTACAAGGGGATTCAGGAACTCCTGCTGCGCGGCCTGGCCAACACCCTCAAGGCGTTCGCCCTCGCGGCCGTGCTCTCGCTCGCGCTCGGTGTCGTGCTGGCCGCCGGGCGGCTCTCCGCGCACCGGCCGGTCCGGTGGCTCGCCACTCTGCTCGTCGAATTCTTCCGGGCCATGCCCGTCCTGGTGATGATCTTCTTCATCTTCGTGGCGCTGCGGGTGCAGGCCCTGCCCGCGCTGGTGGCCGGACTGACCTTCTACAACGGATCCGTGCTCGCCGAGGTGTTCCGTACCGGAGTCAACTCGGTCGAGCGCGGGCAGCGGGAGGCCGCGTACGGGCTGGGCATGCGCAAGACCCAGGTCATGAGCTACGTGCTGGTGCCGCAGGCGGCACGGGCCATGCTCCCCACGATCGTCAGCCAGTTGGTGGTCGCGCTCAAGGACACCTCGCTGGGCTATCTGATCACGTATGAGGAGTTTCTCCACGCGGGAAAGCTCATCGCGTCGAATCTCGACTACGATTTGCCGTTCATCCCTGTGGTGATGGTGATCTCGCCGATCTACATCGGGATGTGCATGCTGCTCTCCTGGTTCGCCCACCGGCTGGCCAGGCGGCAGCGGCGCAGTCCGAGAACAGAGGCCGCGGGGGTACCCCCGGCCGAACCAGGGACGCTGCTGCCGGGCGCGCAGTAGCTCAGGGGCAATGGCCCGTCCGGCAGCAGCCGGAGATCACTTCTCGTACCGAGGACCGGCGTGCGCCAACGTCCGGCCGGGGCGGGTGGAAGGTCAGCTGCGAGCCGGTCGGGTTGTGCTCGATGTGGAGCGGGCCCGCGTCGCGGAGGTAAGCGACGGGGGTGCCGTTCCGCGGGGGCCGTGAGCAACGGCGAGGGCTGGTGCGGCAGTTGTCGGGAAGGTCTCACGGGAGGAGGCCTCAGACGACGCGCACGTCCGGGACGTACAGGATCCACTTGCCGCCCTGTTCCCGGAAGGCGCTCTCCTTGGCGATGATCTCCTGGGCGTGGTTCCAGGCGAAGAGGAGCACGTAGTCCGGGTACGGCTCCGCGAATTCCTCGATGGGCCGGATCGGGACGTGGGAACCGGGGCTGAGGCGGCCCTGCTTGGCGGCCGTGGAGTCGAAGATCCTCGGGACGAGATCCGGGCCGATCCCGGCGTAGTTCATCACCGTGGCGCTCTTCGCGGTCGCCCCGTAGGCGGCGACGCTGTGCCCGGCGGCGCGCACTTCGCGCAGGAGTCCGGTCAGCTCCTCGCAGTTCCGCTTCACCTGCATGCCGAACCGTTCGAGGATCGTGCTGTCGACGATCTGGCGGTGCCGCTCGTCCTCGATCAGGGCCGCGACCTCAGGACGCGGTTCGCGCCTGCCCTGCCGCACCAGGGTGTAGCGGACCTCGCCGCCGTGCACGGGGAGCCGCTCCACGCCGACCAGTTCGAGTCCGAACCGCCGCGCCGCCGCCCGGACCGAGGAGGCCGAGAACAGGTAGAAGTGCTCGTCGTAGATCTGGTCGAAGCTGGCCCGCTCGACGATGTCGCCGAGGTACGGGTCCTCGAAGACGAACACCCCGTCCGGCGCGAGAAGGGTGTCCACCCCCCGGAAGACAGAGTCCAGGTACGGGATGTGGCAGATCGTGTTGGCCGCGTAGATGACGTCGGCCGGACCGTCGGCCGCCCGGATCTCCGCCGCCGTCGACTCCTGGAAGAAGTCGACGTGGACCCGGATGCCCTTGGCGGCGGCCAGTTCGGCGACGTCGCGGGACGGCTCGACGCCCAGGTGCCGTACGCCGTTCCGCGCGACGGTCCGGAGCATCGCCCCGTCGTTGCAGCCGATCTCCACGATGAACGGATCGGGACCCTGGCACTCCGTCGCCATCAGGTGCCGGGCCGTCTGTTCGAAGTGGTTCCGCATCACGGACGAAAGCGAGGAGTGGTACGGGTAGTCCTCCCGGAACATCCGCTCCCGGGGCACCTCCTCCAGGAGCTGCACCATCGTGCACTGCTCGCACACGCCGACAGCCAGTCGGTAGAAGAATTCCGTCGAAGTGTCGTCGGGCCTCCGGAACGCGTCCGAGAGAGGCTGGCTCCCGAAGTCGAAGAATTCCTGTACCGGGCCCCGGCAGATACGGCAGGTTGTCATGGCGGCACGTTACGAATAAGTGCTAGAAGTCGACTCGAAGGAGGCTCGAGATGAATTCTTCTCCGGCGGTGGGATTTGAGTCCGTGTCGACTCGCGCTCGAATCCCGCATGACTTATTCGGCGTGTGCGTTCGACGCGTTACGACTCTGGAAGTGGGGACACCTCGTGAAGGGGATCATCCTGGCGGGTGGCGCCGGAACCCGGCTCCACCCGATCACTCTGGCCGTCTCCAAGCAGCTGCTCCCGGTGGGCGACAAACCCATGATCTACTATCCGCTGAGCGTTCTCATGCTGGCCGGAATCCGGGAAATCCTGATCATTTCGACACCTCGGGATCTCCCGCAGTTCCGTAGGCTGCTGGGCGACGGCTCACACCTCGGGCTGGCGATCGAGTACCGGGTGCAGGCCGAACCCAGGGGGCTGCCGGAGGCGTTCGTCATCGGCGCCGACCACATCGGGGACGACTCGGTCGCGCTGATTCTGGGGGACAATATCTTCCACGGCCACGACTTCTATTCCATCCTGTCGAGGAACAGTGTCGATATTCAGGGCTGTGTTCTCTTCGGCTATCCGGTGAACGACCCCGAGCGGTACGGCGTCGGCGAGACCGACGGAAGGGGGAATCTCGTCTCGCTGGAGGAGAAGCCCGACAGGCCGCGCTCCCACACCGCGATCACCGGCCTCTACTTCTACGACAACGCGGTGGTGGACGTGGCGAAGAACGTGCGGCCGTCCGCCCGGGGAGAGCTGGAGATCACGGATGTGAACCGTTGGTATCTGGAGCGCGGCCGCGCCCGGCTCGTCAATCTGGGACGGGGATTCGCCTGGCTGGACACCGGAACTCCGGAGTCGCTGCTCCAGGCCGGCCAGTACGTGGTCACGCTGGAGGAACGCCAGGGAATCCGCATCGCCTGCATCGAGGAAGTCGCCCTACGGATGGGGTTCATCGACCGCGACCAGTGCCACCGGCTCGGCGCCGGACTGGCCAAGTCACCCTACGGCCGCTATGTCATGGCGATTGCGCGGGAAGGCGCGGAGCGATGACCCGCCCCGCCCCGCCTCCGGTGACCAGGCGCCCGTGCGGCGCCCGCGGATCCCGTCAGCCGTCCCCTTCGACCGGGGTGAACCGGAGCCGGTGGGTCGCCGCCCTCTCGGCCGCGAACCGCAGCAACCGGGTCCCCTCCTCGGCCACCGCGTCCTCGTCGCTCCCGGACAGGGGCTTGAAGAGTCTGACCGTCAGGGTGGCCACCCCCTTCTGCTGCTTGATGTTCCAGAGCCCCTCCACGAAGCCGTCCACCAGCAGCGCGGCCTCGACGATGACGTGCTTGCGGCGGTCGTCGGCCATCATGCGGGAGCGGTCCGCGTGGCCGAGGACGACGTTGTCGAGCGCGGCGAGGAAGCGGACCGGAACCGGTGTGTCCGGGGCCGGCAGGGGTGCGTCCGGAAGGTCGAACAGTTCGGTACCCGTCTCCGTGCGGAACACCCGCAGGCGCGGCCTCAGCGCGTCGGCCACCTCGGCCAGCCGGGTCATCCCGCTCCAGGCCTGGACGTCCCGGACACTGGCCGGCCCGAACGCCGCAAGGTAACGCAGGAGGAGTTCCTGGGCCGGCGGTCTCCGCGCCCCGGACTCCCCTGCCGCCCCCGTCCGTTCCCGCGGCCCGGCTCCTCCCGTCTGCGCGAGATACCGGTCGGCGAGCGCGAAGGGCGTGGTGCCGTGCCGTCCCCAGGTGCCGTTCGGCGGCGGGTGCACGATCTGCAACAGGCCCTGCACCGAGCGGGCCAGGGCGACCGGGTCGCGCCCCGGCCATCTCTCGGTCAGCGCCCGGCCCAGTTCGGGCCGGGTCAACTCCGCGTCGCGGAGGAGTTCCCGCGCGAAGTCCGCCAGCTCGGTGAGGTCCAGCCCCTTCGTGAACCTCCCGAATCCGCCCTTCTGCCAGCGGTCCAGCATGGGCTGGAGCAGCGGACGCAGCCACAGGTAGTCCTGGGCGGCGAGCAGGTGCTGCGTCCCCCGGAAGAGGGTGGCGCGGACCACCTCGCGGTCGCTCAGCGACCGGGTGAGATCGTCGAGACGGAAGCCCGCGATACGGCTCCACAGCCCGATGTAGGGGGGATCGGGGTCCTGCGCCTGCAATCCGACCAGATGCTCGATCACCTGAACGGCCGACAGGTTCTCCGAGCGCTCGGTCAGTAACTGCCGTCGCAGGGTGGCCCGGTTCAGATCCCGGAGGGTGAGCGTGGCGGTCATCGTGTCCCTTCGTCTGCCCGCGAGATCCGGCCGCCCCGCACGGGCCCGGGGGAGTCGGCCGGAGAGCGGTCGTGTTTCGGGGGCACGGTAGTCCGCATCGCGGTCAGTTGTTGACCTCGATCCGCGCGTCGGGCCCGGGCCGTTCCGCCGCGCCGCCGCCCAGCCGCCTTCCAGGCGGATTCGAGGCGACTGCCGCAGAGTCCGCTCGGACCGCACCGAGGCGGCCCTCGCACGGCCCGGAACAGCACACAAGGAGTGGGCGAATGAAATCGCGCGAGCTGACGGTCACCGGCGCCCTCGAATTCACTCCGGAGGTGTTCAGGGACTCCCGCGGGTTCTTCGTCTCACCCTTCCAGAAGGCCGCGTTCGTCCAGGCCGGCGGACGTCCGCTGTTCCCCGTGTCCCAGGTCAGCGTCAGCCGGTCCCGGCTGGGCGTCGTCCGGGGGGTGCACTTCACCGCGACCCCGCCCGGAGTGGCGAAGTACGTCTACTGCGCCCAGGGCAAGGCACTCGACCTCGTGGTGGACCTCAGGGTCGGCTCACCCACCTTCGGCACCTGGGACAGCGTGCTGCTCGACCAGGAGGATTTCCGGGCCGTCTATCTTCCCGTGGGGGTGGGCCACGCGTATGTCGCCCTGCACGACGACACGGTCATGTCGTACACGCTCTCCGGCAGTTACGTGCCGGAGAACGAACTGGCCCTCTCGTTCTTCGACCCCGACCTGAAGCTCCCGCTGCCGGACGGCATCGAACCGCTGGTTTCGGAACGGGACCGGGTGGCACCCAGCCTGGCCGAGGCCGCCACACAGGGGCTGCTGCCGCGTTACGGCCGGTGCCTGGAGATCGAGGCGGAGCTGACCGCGGTCTGCCGGACGCCCGGAACGCCCGGCGCGGAGCCTGGCGCACCAGCCGGATTCGAGTCGGATTCCGGGTCCGTTACGTAGTTTCCGGTCATGAAAATTCTGCTGACCACGGGTCCCGCGCATCCCCTTTACTACCCGATCGTCCCGCTGGCCTGGGCACTCCGCTCGGTCGGGCACGAGGTACTCGTGGCGGCCCCGGCGAGCTTCGAGCCGGCCGTACGAGGATCGGGCCTGCCCATGGCGGCGGTCTGCGGCCCGCTCGACATGGGCGAGGTCATGGCCAAGGACCGGCACGGCCGACCGGTCGCGGTGCCCGACGCGGACGCGGACATGGCGGCGGGCATCGGTGCCGGCTTCGGACGCCTGGCCGCGCGCACGCTCGACGGCACGCACGACCTGGTCGGCCGTTGGAAACCGGACCTCGTCGTCGCGGAGTCGTACGCGTACGCGGCCGCCGCGGTGGCCGCCTCCGCGCACGGCGTTCCCTGGGTCAAGCACACGGTCGGGCCCGGAGACCTCCCGGTCGGCCCGTGGGTGGCGGAGGAACTCGCGCCGTTGCTGGACCGGTTCGGCCTCGACGACGTGCCGCGGCCCGACCTGGTCCTCGACAATTGCCCGCCGATGCTCGGCCAGGCCGGCGACGCCCAGGCGCTGCGGTACGTGCCCTACGGCGAGCCGGGCCTCGTGCCCGACTGGGTGCTCGGCGGACGGTCGCTGCCCCGGATCCTCGTCACGCTCGGCTCCGTGCAGCCGCAGATCGGCGGCATCCCGATGCTCGCCCAGTTCGTGCGGGCGGTGGCGGAACTGCCGGTGGAACTGGTGGTGGCCGTGGCCGATCACCTCGTGGACGCTCTGGGGCCGCTGCCCGACTCCGTCGTCGGCGTCGGCTGGCTCTCCCTCACCTCCGTTCTGCCCAGCTGCGACGCCGTCGTCCACCACGGCGGACCCGGCACGATGATGGCGTGCCTGGCCCAGGGACTGCCCCAGGTGGTCGTCCCCGGCCGAGGCAAACCCCTCGACGCGATCGGTCGGCTCGCCGAGTTCGGCGCGGTCGTCCGGCTGCCGCCGGCGGAGCTCACCCCTGAGGCCCTCAGGGAGTCCTGCCGGGCACTGCTCGACGACGCGCGGTACGGCAGGCAGGCACGCGCCGTCCAGGAGCACATCGCACTCCAGCCCTCGCCCGCCGAGGTGGTCACCGTCCTGGAGAACCTCGTGGGCAAGGCCAGGGCCGCCTCCTGAGGCAGGTGTCCCGTCCCGCGGGCCGACGGACTCCCCCGACCGGCCCTCAGCTCTCCCGGGCAGCCGATCGCGTGACCGGCGTCGCCCCGGCGACCCCGCACCGAAGGGGAAAGCACCATGACACGGCGAGAGTTACGGGCCGGGCCGCCGGCCCGGCCCGCGGTGGCCGTCCTCGGCGGCACGGGCTGGATCGGCCGCCATGTGTGCGCCGCCCTGGCACGGCGGGGTCACGACGTGCTCGTCGTGGCCCGCCGGCCCGCCCCCCATGTCGCGGCCCACCGGTTCGCCGCGCTGGATCTGCGGACCACCCCGGCGGGCCACCTCGCACGGATGCTGCGCGCCGAGGGCGTGGGTACGGTCGTCAACGCGACCGACGCGGCCAACGCCACGGACGGCTGGTCCGGGAGCGAGGAAGAGATGGCCGTCCTGAACGTGGACCTCGTGCGCCGTCTCGTCGCGGCGATGTCCGCGCTTCCGCGGGGCTCGCGCCTCGTCCACGTCGGCACCCTCCACGAGTACGGTGACGTCCCCCGGGGCACGGTGATGCACGAAGAGCTGCCTCCCCGTCCGGCCTCCGCCTACACGCGGACCAAGCTCGCCGGCTCGCGGACGGTTCTGGAGGCGGCCCGCCGCGGTGAGGTCGACGGACTCGTACTCCGCCTGGCGAATGTCAGCGGGCCGCATCCTTCGCCGGCGAGCTTCCCGGGAAAGTTGGTCGGGATGCTCCGCGAGGCGGTGGCCTCGGGCCGGCGGATGACGGTGAGCGTGACCGATTCCGGACGCGACTTCGTGGACGTCCGGGACGCGGCGGCGGCGGTCGTCGCCGCGGTCGGGAGCCCCGTGACGGGGAAGGTCTTCAACATCGGCGGTGGACGGGCGGTCAGCATGGACGAACTGGTCCGGCTCTTCGTCGCCGGCGCGGGATTTCCGCTCAGCAGGCTCGACGCGCGCCGCCAGGAGGTGGGGAGCCTCGGCGGTTCCTGGACCCGGGCCGACATCCGGCTCGCCGGCGAGCTGCTCCACTGGCAGCCCCGGATCGGGCTGGCGCGGTCTCTGCGGGACATGTGGGAGACGGCCGAGACCGAACGTCGTACGACCGGGCCTGCCTGACCGGATGTCACCCGCTCCCGGGCGCGGGTCCGCGCGGCGGAACCCGGTGGATCCGGGCCCCGCGCCACCGCGACGCGGGTCAGGTGAGGACGCCCACGAACAGCCCGCAGCCGAACAGGCCGCCCGCGACGTACTCCACCGCGCAGCCCGCCCGCCGGAAGGCCGCCTCGTACTGCTCCCTGGTGAAGAGAGACATCCGGTGGACGTCCGTGAAGTGTCCGATGCCGGCGTCCTTCCGGGCATCGATGTAGTGCACGACGATCGGTACGTGGTCGCCGTCCCTGGCGGAGTGGGACACCCGGACGGTGACCCGCTCGTCGGTCCTGATGACGTCCTCCGCGATGTAGCCCGGCAGGAACGCCTCGGGGAAGTACCAGGGCTCGATCACCACGACACCTCCCGGGTTCAGATGGCGCACGATGCTCTTGAGCGTACGGTCCAGCTCGTCCGGCGACTCCAGGTAGCCGATGGAACTGAACATGCACACCGCCGCGTCGAAGGAGCGGTCGAGATCAAAGTCCCGCATGTCGCCCTGGTTCACCGGCACCCCCGGGAGCGCGGTCGCGGCCCTGGCGATCATGTGCTCGGAGAGTTCCAGTCCCTCGACCCCGTCGAAGTGCTCCCGGAAGAAGGCCAGATGGCCTCCGGTCCCGCAGGCGATGTCCAGCAGCGAGGACGCCCCCGGCATCCGGGAACGCACCAGGTCGGTGACGGCGGCCGACTCGGCCGGGTAGTCCTTGCCCCGGCCGGCGTAGATCAGTTCGTAGAGCTCGGCGAGCCCGGATCCGTAGGTGTCCTCCGTCCTCACCGCGTCACACCTCCCAGGTGACGGGCAGTTCGTGGACGCCGTACACGATCGCGCCCTCCTTGCGGGGGATGTCCTCCAGCGGCCGGTCCAGCCGCAGGGTGGGTATACGGCGGAACAGCGTCGTCCAGACGACGCGCATCTCCAGCCGGGCGAGTTCCGCGCCGATGCACAGATGCGCACCGTGCCCGAAGCCGACCTGCTTCCGGCTCCCGCGGCTCAGGACCAGGCGCTCCGGATCGGGGAAGATCTCCTCGTCCCGGTTGGCGGTCAGCAGCAGGCACAGGATGCCGTCCCCCGCCGGGATCACCGTCCCCGCGATCTCGATGTCCTCCAGGGCCACCCTCGGCACCCCGATGTCGCCGATCGTCACCATGCGCAGGAGTTCTTCCGTGGCCGGTTCGATCAGGGTCTCGGGGGAGGCCAGCAGCTCCGCCAGCTGGTCGGGGTTCTCCAGGAGGCAGGCGGTGCCCAGGGAGAGCATGCTCGCGGTGGTCTCGTGACCGCCGTTCATCAGCATGCGGATCATGTTGACCGCGTCCCGGCGGGTGTAGTCGCCGGCCTTGCGGAACTGCTCGATCACCGTGCTGGCCAGGTCGTCGCCCGGCTTCTTCTCGCGTTCCGCCACCAACCGCTCGACATACGCGTTGACCTCGACGATCGCGTCCTGCCGTTGCTGGGGGGTGCTGTGGCCGCCGAACATGTTGTTGCTGTGCTCGATGATGAAGTCGTGGTCGCCCTGCGGCATCCCGAGCATCTCGCAGATCACGGTGGTCGGCAGGGAGAGTGAGAACAGGCGGTGGAAGTCCACCGGCGGAGGCAGGGCCAGCAGCCGGTCGATGTGTTCGTCGACGAGTTGCTGGATCCGGGGAAGCAGCTTCTGCACCCGCTGGTACGTGAACGCGGCCGCGACCTTCTGCCGCGCCCGGCCGTGCTCCGGCGGGTCGTACCCGATGAACGAGGTCTCTGTCCTGGCCTGCGGCGGGGGGACGAAGTAGAAGGGGAAGTTGTCATGCTTCCGGGAGGCGCTGGCGCGTGGGTCGGTGAGCAGGCGGCGGATGTTCTCGTACCCCGTCACCGCCCACACCCGCAGACCGGACTGGGCGAGAGTCACCTGGGTGACGCCTTTCTCGACCATCTCCCGGTACTGCTCGGGCGGGGTGAACGGGCACTGGCGGGAGTAGGGGAAGGTCTCCTCCGCCACGGGTTCCTGCACGGTGTCGGTCATCGCGGGTACTCCTCGGGTGAGTGACGGGGGCGGTCACGACGTCGTCCTGAGCCCCCGCGGGTGGTTCCCGGCGGGCTCCGGGGCGTCCCAGTCGATGTGGTGACTGAGCATCCAGGTGGGATCGGTCCTGCCGGACGCGTTCCTGAAGGCCCGCGAGATGAAGAAGTTGCGCACCTGCCGTCCCACGGCACCGCGGCGTATGTTGCCCTCGCTGTTGTACTTGCCCTGGGCCACGATGTCCTCGACCCGTTGTCGGCGGGCCGCCTCGTAGGTGGCGAAGGCCCCGTCGACGGAGCCCGAGTCCCGAAGGCACTTGGCCAGCACGACCCCGTCCTCCATGGCGACGGAGCAGCCCTGCCCGGCTGTCGGGGAGACGGCGTGGGCGGCGTCCCCGATCACGATCATGCGGTCGCGGTGCCACCGGGGCACACGGTGCAGGTCGTAGGTGGGGGAGGGCGGCGCGAGATCGTCGGTGGCCCTGATGATCTCCGCGGCGGGTGTTCTGTCCTTCTCGAACAACCGCAGCAGGTCCTCGCGCCAGTTCTCCGCCACCCGGCTCAGCTCCGCCGGGTCCGGCTCGGCCGGGCGCGGGGGGTTGGCGAACCACCAGAGGTCACCGTTGGGGTGCTTGGTGTAGCTGAAGAAGCTCTTCCGGCCGAAGAACATACGGATGACTCCGGGTGGTCCTGGCGTCCTGACACCCCGTGCGCAGCCGAACGCGTTCAGCACGCCGAGGTAGCGGGGGGCCGGCGCGGCGGGATCGATGATCCGTCGCACCTGGGAGCGCAGGCCGTCGGCGCCGACCAGCAGATCGCCCTCGGCGTGATCGCCGTCGGCGAAGACGGCGCGGACGCTGCCGCCCGCGGTCTTCGCGTCGGTGATCCGCTTGCCGTACTCGACCGGGATCCCGCGCCGGACGGCCTCGTCCCGAAGGGCGATGTAGAGGGCGGACCGCCGGATGGTCTGGATGATCATCCCCTCGGCCGAGATGCGGTCCGTGCGTACGTCACCGGTCAGCGCGCGGCCGGTGTGGCTGTAGAACGCGATCCCGGGGGTGTCGAATCCGTCGCGTCGCACGAGGTGACCCAGCCCTACGCTGTCCAGGGCGTCGATCCCGTTCGGTGCGATGTTGACGAAGTTCCCGATGCCGTCGGCGGTACGGTCGAACGCTTCGTAGATGGTCGGTTCGAATCCTGCCTTGCGCAGGGCGATCGCGGCGACGGTGCCCGCGATACCGCCGCCGATGACCAGCGCGTGTGTCATGTCTCTCCTCAACTCGGGCGCACGCGGGCGCTAAGCGGTGTGCGCGGTGCCGGTGCCGACCGGGTCCGTCGGTACGTCCGGGCGGGACACGGTGCTCGGGCAGGTGGTGTCGTCCGGCAGTACGCCGTCGACGAGGTAGGCGTTGACCAGGTGGTCCACCGCCGGGTTGCGGCGGAACGCGTAGATCTCGTGTTCGCCCGAGTCCGAGACGGTGATCAGCCGGTGGCCGAGCAGTGCTGCCATCGCGACCGCGCCCGCGTAGTGGTCCGTCGGATCGCCGTCGGCGTGGACGACGAGGCCGGCCGGGTATCCGTGCCCGCTCAGGACGGTGGGCGCCTCGGGCGGGGTGAACGAGCGGAACGCGCCGACCCACGGCTGCGCGCGCATCACTCCGTATCCGTACGGATAATGGGTACGGAAATGGCGCATGTCGTCGTAGTACACGTCGAGTTCGGTGGGCCAGTCCTTCTCCAGGGTGACGGCGTCCAGGACTCCGCACCGCGTCGTGCCCTCCGTTTCCGACGGCGGCCAGACCTTCTCGTCGGAGAGCCACGCTTCGGCCGCCGCCACGTCACCGTGGCGGAGATCGGCGACCAGCCGCCCGAGCTCCTCCCAGCGCGCGCGGTCGGCCGAGCGTGAACCGACCGCCCCGTCGTACAGGGTGCGCAGGAAGGTGTTTCCGGGGCGCGCGACCAGACCGGCGGCGGCCTCCTCGACCGCCCCGATCACGTCCCCGGCGGAGGTGCCGAGGCCGAAGTGCCGGTGACGTTCGGACACCCAGGCCGCCCACAGCCCGAGATTGGCGCGGTGGGCCCGGCCCTGGGCCATGAACTGCTCCCGCCAGGACCAGTCCGGGTGCACGCACGAGTCGAGTACGCAGCGGTCGAGGCGGGCCGGGAACATGCTGCCGTAGACCGCGCCGAGATACGTTCCGTAGGTATAGCCGAGGAAGTTGATCGTCTCCTCGCCGAGCACCTCCCGGATCAGATCCATGTCCCTGGCGAGGTTCCGGGTGCTGAAGTGCGGCCGGATCTCACCGCCCGCCCGCTCGGCGCCCTTCTCGCGTTCCGCGAAGTCGTCGGCGATCGCGGTGAAGTCGGCATCGGCGGGACGGCTGTCGAACGGCGCCTTCACCGGGGTGATCTCCGCCCGCAGGGGTGTGGAGGCGCCAGTTCCGCGCGGATCGAAACCGATCACGTCGTAGCACTCGCCGAGCGGTGTCGGCGAGAGGGCGAGCGGGAAACGGCGCCCCAGCCCGAAGTAGCCGCCGGGTCCGCCGTTGACGGCGAGGAGCACCCCCCGCCGGCGCCCGGGGTCCGTGGCCCGTATTCGGCTGAGGGCGACCGACAGCCGCCGCCCGGCCGGGTTCGTGTAGTCGAGCGGGACCTCGACCTGTGCGTGCTCCGTGCCGTCACCCGACGGCGCGGGCGACCAGACGAGCCGCTGACGGTGGTAGGCGCGCAGGGGATCCGCTGGATCAGTGACAGTTTTCATGGCGCGGTGCACGACCTCCGGGTAGATGGGACGACTGGGCCGGACCACGGCCGCCTCATCCGCGGTCCGTGCCGGCGGTCGGCGACGGATCCCGGAGGATTTCCAGGATCGCCACCGACCAGGAGAAACCGCCGCCCGCGCTGATGAGGGCACACAACTGGCCGGGAAGCAGGGAACCGGTGCTCACAAGGTGTGCCAGCCCGGCGAACGGGTCCCCGGCGCCCAGATGCCCCACCGTGCGGCCCCACGGCCAGGTACTGCGCGCGGGGTCGATGCCGAGGGCGTCGAAGAACTGGTAGTCCATCTTGGGCCGGCCCAGGTGCGGCACCACGAACCAGTCGAGGTCCGCCGCCTTGGCGCCCGCTTCGGCCAGAGCCCGCTCGTACGCCGTCCGCTGTCCGGCCTGGATCCGGTCGAGCAGCCGCGACAGGCCCACCTCCTCGACCAGGAGCGTCCGGTGGGCCGCCATGCTGATGGGGGACCGGTGGGTGAGCGGGGCCGTGGCGAACGGATCGTCGCCCCGGCCCATCGTCTCCAGGGTCGGATCGGAGACGGTGACGAGTCCGGCGATCCGCGCGAAGCCGCCGGCCGCCGACAGAACGAGCGCCGTGCCCCCGTCCCCGCAGACCGTTCCGGGGTCGCTTTCCCACCGGTCGAACCCCGGCAGGGTGAAGCGGTCGCCGGTGGTGATCAGGGCGCTGTGCCGGGCGCTGTCGGCCCGCAGGTGGGCGACCGTCAACTCCATCGCCGCCATCCCGCCGTTGGAGAGCTGCCCCACCTCCATCGCCGGACAGACACCCCCGACGGCCTCGCGCTGCACGTACGAGGCCGGTGCCCAGAGGTCGTGCCCCTGGAAGTACGTGCCCGCGTGCAGGACCAGGCTGATCTCGTCCGGTGCCGCACCCGCGAGGCGGAGGGCGTCCCTGGCCGCGTCGACGGCCATCTCCGGTCCCGACCGGTCGGCCACACACACGGAACTCATGCCGGACCGCCGGATGGTGCGCAGGTCGGCGAGACCGCGCTCCGCCACCTCGGCGACGGGCATGGCCGCCGGCAGATGGAGCCCGACACCGGATACGTACACGTCCCCGACTCCCACCGAATCCTCCTCGTGCCCACCCGGCCGGACCGCCCGCGAGCGCCGGCGTCCTGAGGCCGAAGTGTGCTTCGCCAGGATGGAAGCGGGCTTGAGGCGGGATGGAGATGGACGGTTCGAACCATCCTCCGGTGAGCCTCGAATCCGTACCCGCACCATCGGCTCAGCCGAGGAAAGGTACGCGGATGCCCGTGTCGGAACAGCCCGCCCCGCCCGTCGCCCTCATGTTCGCGGGGCAGGGGGCCCAGCACCCGCGGATGGCCGCGGGCCTGTACGGCCGGGAGGAGACCTTCAGCCGGTGGATGGACCGGTCCTTCACACTGTTCGGGGACGACGGTGACCGGCTCCGCGCCGAGTGGCTCGCGCCCGAGCCCTCTCCCCTGTACGACGACGTCTCGGTGGCCCAGCCCCTGCTCTACGCGGTGAACCACGCCCTGGGGCGCATGGTGCTCGGATGGGGGGTGCGCCCGGTGGCGATGCTCGGACACAGCGTGGGGGAGCTGGTGGCAGCCACCCTGGCCGGGGTGATCGACTTCGCCGACGGGATCCGGCTGATGCGAGGGCGGATCGAGCTGTTCGCTGCCACCCCGCCCGGCGGGATGCTCGCGGTCGCGGCCGCGGTGGACGAGGTCGCCGAGGTGCTGGGGGAGGAGGTGCACCTCGCGGCGCTGAACGCCCCCCGCCAGCTGCTCCTCGCCGGCGAGTCCGCGCCCCTGGCCGACGCGGCGACGCGGCTGACGGCCAAGGGGCTGGTCTGGCGGGAGGTCCTGGCGCGGCAGGCGTTCCACAGCCCGGTGGTGGCCCCGGCCGTGACGGCCTCGCTGCCCGACTGGGAAGCAGCGCCTCTGCGGTCCCCGGCCCTGACCGTCTACTCCGCGTACACCTGCGGGGTGCTGACCGACGGTGAGGCCCTCGACCCGCGGTTCTGGGCCGAGCAGGCCTCCTCGACGGTCCACTTCGCACCGACGCTGTCCGCCCTGCTGGCCGACCACGACTGCCGGCTCCTGGAGGCCGGTCCCGGCAACTCTCTCAGCGCGCTGGCCCGGCGGCAGCCGACGGTGGCCGCGGGCCGCAGCACCGTCCTGTCCCTGCTGCCGCCCGGCGGCCTGGGGGACGAGGCCGACCTGCGGGCGGTGGAGACGGTACGACGCCTGCTCCGGACGGAGCGGACTCCCGTCGCACCCGCCGCCCGGCGAACCGATCTGGCCGACTCGGGAGGACACCGTGTCTGAGATCCCCGCCCGCGAACCCGCTCCCGGTACGGACGGACCCCTTGCCGTGGTCGGTATGGCCTGCCGGTTTCCGGGGGCCGAGGATCTCGACGCGTTCTGGAACCTGCTGCTCTCCGGCTCGGACGCGATCGGCCCCGGCCCACAGTGGCGTGCCGGCCGGCGCCCCGGTGGCTACCTCGCCTCCGTCGACCACTTCGACGCGGAATTCTTCGCCATGTCCCCGCACGAGGCGGCCGCCGCGGACCCGCAGCAGCGGCTGCTTCTCGAACTGACCTGGCACGCGCTGGAGAACGCGCGCATCCGGCCCGACTCGCTCTCCGGCAGCAGGACAGGCGTCTTCGTCGGTGCCTGCGCGGACGACTACGCGATGCTCAGCCGGGTGGCCGGCGCGCCGACTCCGTACACCCTGACCGGCGCGGGCCGGGCCTTCCTCGCCAACCGGGTTTCCCACGCTTTCGGCTTCACCGGCCCGAGCCTGGTGGTCGACACCGGCCAGTCCTCCTCCCTCTCCGCCCTGCATCAGGCGGTGCACGCGGTGGGGCGGGGCGAGTGCGCCACCGCGATCGTCGCGGGCGTGCAGCTGAACCTCTCCGCGGAGGGCGACGAGGTCGTCGAAGCGATCGGCGCGCTGTCCCCCACCGGGCGCTGCCACACCTTCGACGCGCGGGCCGACGGCATCGTGCGCGGCGAGGGGGCCGGCGTGCTCGTCCTCAGACCGCTGGACCAGGCCGTCGCCGCCGGGGACCGCGTCTACTGCACCGTCCTCGGCACCGCCATGAACAACGACGGCGGAAGCACCGGCCTGACCGCACCCAGCCGGGCGGCCCAGCAGGACCTGGTCGCCATGGCCCACCGCCGGGCGGGAGTGTCCCCCCGAGAGGTCGATTACATCGAACTGCACGGCACCGGGACCGCGTTGGGGGACCCCGTGGAGGCATCGGCCCTGGGAGGCGTGTTCGCCCCGGGCCGCTCGCCCGGCGAGGCGCTGCTCGTGGGGTCGGTGAAGACCAACATCGGCCACCTCGAAGGGGCGGCCGGGATCGCCGGCTTCATCAAGACGGCACTCGCCCTGCACCATCATGAGCTCCCGGCCAGCCTCAACTACCGCGAACCCAACTCCGCTATCGATCTCGCCGCGTTCCGGCTGCGCGTGTGCGACGAGCGGCAGCGGTGGCCGGAAGCGGCCACGCCCCTGGTCGCCGGCGTCTCGTCGTTCGGGCTCGGGGGCACCAACTGCCACGCCGTGCTCGGCGAAGCGCCCGTACGGCCGGACCGGGCACCGGCGCCCGCCGTCACGACCGTGCCCGTCATGGTGTCGGGCCACACCGAGGCCGCGATGCGGCAGCAGGCGGCGCTCCTGGCCGACGAGCTGGGCGCCCCCGGGGCGGATCCGCGCGCGCCGGCCGACCTCGGGCTCGCCTCGGTCACGACCAGGACCGCGTTCCGCCACCGCGCCGCCGTCGTCGCCTCCGGCACCGACCAACTCGCCGTCCGGCTGCGGGCCCTGGCCGACGACGCCCCCGACGGTTCGGACGGCATCGTCCGGGGCCGCCCCGACAGCGGCCTCACGGCCTTCCTCTTCCCCGGCCAGGGCTCCCAGCGGGAAGGCATGGGACGGCGACTCCACAAGGAATTCGGAGCCTTCGCCCGCGCCTTCGACGAGGTGAGCGCGGCGATGGAGCCCAGCCTCGGCGTCAGTCTCTCCGACGCGATGGGGGAGGACCACGGTCCGGCGGGCCGGAGCTGCGTACCGCCGACCCTCTTCGCACTGGAAGTCGGCCTCTACCGGCTCCTGGAGTCCTGGGGACTCGTACCCGACCTGCTGCTGGGACACTCGCAGGGGGAGATCACCGCCGCTCATGTCACGGGCATCCTGTCCCTCCAGGACGCGGCGACGCTGGTCGCCGAGCGGAGCCGGCTCATCGACGCGCTGCCGCCCGGCGGAGCCATGATCGCCGTCCAGGCGCGGGAGACCGAGGTCGGCGAGATCATCGCCCGCCAGAGCGGGCTGGTGGGCATCGCCGCCGTCAACAGCCCGACATCCGTGGTGGTGTCCGGCGAGGAGCGGGCCACCCGGAAGGTCGCCGAGCACTTCGAGACGCTCGGCCGCAGGACCCGCCGGCTGCGGGTCGCGGTGGCCGGCCACTCCCCCCTGATGGCTCCCGCGCAGGAGGGCTTACGGGCCGTCGCCGGGCAACTGGCCTGGCACCGCCCCTCCGGTCCCGTCATCGTGTCGACGGTGACGGGCAGGCCGGCCGCGCCCGAGGAGATGAGCGCCCCGGACTATTGGATCCGTCACATCTGCGCGCCGGTCCGGTTCGGCCCGGCGCTGGACCGGGCCCACCGGGAGGGCGCGCGGCTCTTCGTCGAACTGGGTCCCGGACGGGGACTGACCACCATGGCGGGTGAGGCCCTGACGCACGGCGACGAGATGTTCGTGGCACCGCTCGATTCCGGTGACGAGGCCGAGGGCCTGGCCAGGACCCTGGCCGCCGCCCACGTCCTCGGCAGGCGGGCCGACTGGCCCGCGGTGTACGGACCCCAGGCCCGCCCCGCCGACCTCCCGCTCTACCCGTTCCAGCGCCGGCGGCACTGGCTCGACAGCCGGACACCGGATCCGGTGCCCCCTGCGGATCCGTCCGCCCCCCCGCCCGTACGAGACCCGTTCGAAATCGTCGTCACGGCCACGCTCGACATCCTGGGCCTCGGAAAAGACGCCGACCTGAACCTGCACCGCTCGTTCCACGACATGGGCATGGATTCGCGCATGGCCGTGGCGCTCAGGACGACGCTGGCCAAGCTCATCGGCCGGCCGCTGCCCTCCACGCTCCTCTTCGACTGCCCCTCTCCCGCCTTGCTGATCGACGCCCTGGAACGGGAAACCCCGATGTGACCGGCCTGTTCCCACGCGGCCCGTCGTCGCGACCCGCACCCTCCGCATCCCGAAAGGCATGATTGCCCATGGCCCGCGCCTCAACACCTCCGTCGCCGGAACGGGAGGCGATCGCGATCGTCTCCATGGGCTGCCGCTACCCCGGTGGCGTCCGGTCCCCGGAGGACCTCTGGGAGCTGGTCGCCGCCGGCGGTGACGCGATCACCGAGTTCCCCGACAACCGCGGCTGGGACCTGGACCGGCTCCACGACCCGGCACCGGAGGGCGTCGGCCGCTCCGCCACCCGCCACGGCGGTTTCCTTCACGACGCCGACCTGTTCGACGCGAAGTTCTTCGGCATCTCCCCGCGCGAGGCGGCCGGGATGGACCCGCAGCAGCGGGTGCTCCTGGAAGTGGCCTGGGAGACCTTCGAGCGGGCCGGTCTCGACCGGGCGGCATTGGCCGGCAGCAGCACCGGTGTGTTCGTCGGGGCGATGGCCCAGGAGTACGGCCCGCGCCTGCACGAGGACGGCCAGGGCACTGGCGGTTACCGCCTCACCGGCAGCACCGTCAGCGTGGTGTCCGGCCGTCTCGCCTACTACTTCGGTACGCGGGGGCCGGCCGTCACCGTCGACACCGCCTGTTCGTCCTCCCTGGTCGCACTCCACCTCGCCGCGCAGTCCCTGCGCGAGGGCGAATGCGATCTGGCCCTGGCAGGCGGAGTGGCGGTGATGTCCACACCTGGCCTGTTCGTGGACTTCAGCAGGCAGGGCGGTCTGGCCCCCGACGGCCGCTGCAAACCGTTCTCGGACGACGCCGACGGCACCGCGTGGGCCGAGGGCGCCGGACTCCTGCTGCTGGAACGCGCGTCGGACGCGATCGCCCGGGGCCACCGGATCCACGCCCTGATCCGGGGCAGCGCCGTCAACCAGGACGGCGCCAGCAACGGCCTGACCGCGCCCAGCAAATCGGCGCAGGAGAGCGTCATCACCCTCGCGCTCGCCCGGGCCGGACTCGGCTCCCGGGACGTGGACGCCGTGGAGGCGCACGGCACCGGAACGGAACTGGGCGATCCGATCGAGGCACGCGCGCTCGCCGCCACCTACGGCCGCAGCCGTACCCCGGGGCGCCCGCTGTGGCTCGGCTCGCTGAAGTCGAATCTGGGGCACGCGCAGGCGGCGGCCGGAGTCGGCGGCGTGATCAAGATGGTGCAGGCCATGCGGGCCGGCGTGCTGCCGAGGTCGCTGCGCTCCGAGCGGCCCAGCCGACACGTGGACTGGCGCCACAGCGGGCTCGCCCTGCTGGACGACGCGCGCAAGTGGCCCGGAGAGGGCCGGCCCCGGCGGGCCGGAGTGTCCTCGTTCGGGATCAGCGGCACCAACGCGCACCTGCTGCTGGAGGAGGCCGCGCCCCGGCCCGGGCCCGCACCGGACAGCGGTGCGGCGGGGCCGTACGTCTGGCCCCTTTCCGGCCCGACCGCGGACTCCCTGCGGCAACAGGCATCCGTACTCTCGGACTTCCTCGCCGGGGCTGCGGAGGACAGGCCCGAGGACGTCGCGGGCGTCCTGCGCTCCAGGACCGGCTTCGCCCATCGGGGCACGGTGGTCGCCGGGAACAGGACCGACCTGCTGGCCGGCCTGACCGACCTCGCGTCCGGGAAGGCGGCGCCGGCGGTTCCCGGCCGGTACCGGTCTCCGACCGTTCTGCGGGCCACGGCCGCGCAGGGCGCCGCGGGTCCCGTGTTCGTCTTTCCCGGCCAGGGGTCGCAGTGGCGTGGGATGGGTCTGCTGCTCCTGGAGGAGTCCAGCACCTTCCGTGCCCATATGGAGGCCTGTGCCAAGGCATTGGCCCCTTATTGCGACTGGCAGTTGGCCGACGCGCTTCGCGGAGACTCCCTGGACCGCGTCGACGTGGTGCAGCCTGCGCTGTTCGCGGTGATGGTGTCCCTCGCGCGGATGTGGGAGTCCGCGGGTGTACGGCCGGGCGCGGTCGTCGGCCACTCGCAGGGCGAGATAGCCGCCGCGCATGTGGCCGGCGTCCTCACCCTCGCCGACGCCTGCCGAGTGGTCGCCCTGCGCAGCAAGGCCCTGCACACGGTGTCGGGGAGCGGGGGCATGGTCTCCGTACCGCTGGACGCGGAGTCGACGCGGCGGCTTCTCGACGCGGCGGGTGGCACGGACGGCGGGGTGGGCATCGCCGCGTTCAACGGACCCCGGGCGACCGTGGTGGCCGGCCCCACCGAGGCACTGGACGAGCTCCTCGCCCTCTGCGAGCGGCAGGGCGTGGACGCGAAGCGGATCGCGGTCGACTACGCCTCGCACACCGCCGCCATGGAGGTCCTGCGGGAACCGCTCGTCCGGGACCTGGCGGACGTGGTACCGAGGCCGTCCTCCGTCCCCGTCCACTCGACGCTGACCGGCGAGATCGCCGACACCGCCGTCATGGATGCCTCGTACTGGTACGAGAACCTCCGCAACCCGGTGCGGTTCCTGCCGGCGGTACAACGGCTGATCGACCGCAGGCACCGCGTCTTCATCGAGGTCAGCCCGCATCCGGTGCTCGGCATGGCGGTGCGGGAGATCCTGGACGACGTCGATGTGCCGGGCACCGTCCTCGGATCCGTCCGCCGGGACAGCGGGGGCCTGGAGCAGTTCACCGTCTCGGCCGCCGCCGCGCTGACGGCGGGTGTGACGGTCGACCTCACCCCGTTGCAGCGCCCGGGGCGGCCGACGGACCTGCCGACCTTCTCATTCGACCGCAGTCGCTACTGGATCACCGCTCCGGACGTCGCGGGGGCCCCCGACGCCGACCATCCGGCCGCCGGTCTCACCACCCGTCGAGTCGAACTGCCCTCCGGGCAGGACGTGTTCACGGCGCGAATCGACAGGGACCGGCATCGCTGGCTGACCGACCACGCCGTGCGGGGAGCCGTGCTGGTGCCCGCGACCGCGACCCTTTCGCTGGTCGCCGACGCCGGCCGCGCGGCCGGCGTCGGGACGATCGAAGAGCTGACCCTGGAAGGACCGCTGCCGGTCCCGGACCGCGGACCGATCGAGATCCGACTCCTTCTGGAGCCGTCCGACGCCTCGGGACGCAGGGCGCTGGAGGTGCACGCCCGGCAGCCGGGCGCGGCGGGCTGGGACCGGCACGCGTCCGGCGCCCTGACGGTCACGTCGGAGGAGGCCGGCAGCACCTCGGACGCGGCGTCGGAGGCCGCGGCGCCCGGAGTCTGGCCACCGGCCGGTGCGACCGAGGTCGGCACGGAGGACGCCTACGCCCGGCTCGCCGGCCGGGGGTACGGCTACGGACCCGCGTTCAGCGGGCTGCGGCGGGTGTGGGAGAAGGACGGCGAGATCCTCGCCGAGGTGACGCTGCCGGCCGGCGTCCCGCTCGACCCGTCAGGCACCGCCCATCCGGCGCTGCTCGACACGGCGCTGCACGCCGCTCTGCTGCGGACCGGTGACGAACTGCTCGTCCCGTTCACCTGGCGCGGTGTCACCCTGTCGCCCGCGCGGACGAGGACGCTCCGGGTACGCTCGCGTGTCGACGCCGACCGGATCACGCTGGAGTGCGCGGACGAACAGGGCCGGCCCGTCGCGAAGGTCGCGTCGCTCACCCTGCGGCCGTCGCGCCCTGCCCGCGGCGCCGAAGGACAGCTCTTCGCACTCGCCTGGGAACGCGCGGAGGCCGGGGACGCCCCCACGCCCCTGTCGTGGGCGAGCCTGGCCGCACCGGGTCTCGGGGCGCCGCGCGACGTCCCCGACCTCGCGTCGCTCCCGGAATCCGTCCCGGAATCCGTCCCGGACGTCGTCGCGGCGCTCATCGGTGCCGACGCCCCCCGTGCCGACGCTCCGGGTATGGTCGGCCCGAGCCTGCCCGAAGAGGCGGACCGGCTGGCCGGTGAGGCCATGGATCTCCTCCAGGCGTGGCTGGCCGAACCACGCCTGTCCGCGGCGCGGCTCGTGATCCTGACCCGGCGGGCTCTGGCCGTGACCGGCCGGGAGGCGGTTCCCGGTCTCGCGTCCGCCGCGGTCACCGGACTCGTGCGGGCGGCCCAGGCGGAGCACCCGGACGCCTTTCAGCTGATCGACCTCGATGACGATCCGGCCTCCCGGGCAGCGCTGCCCGCGGCCTTCGCCTACGGCGGACCCGAGCTCGCCATCCGCTCCGGCACGGTCCACCGGCCCCGCCTGCGGGTGCCCGACGAGGACGGCCTGCTTCCCGAACCGGCCGGCTCCGGCGCCTGGCGCCTCGATGTGACGAGCCGGGGCACGCTGGACAACCTCGCGCTGGTGCCCCACCCGGAGGCGGAAGCCGCCCTCGGCCCGCGCCAGGTCCGTGTCGAGGTCCGGGCCGCCGGCCTCAACTTCCGTGACATCGCGGTGGGGCTCGCCCTGGTGGCCGGCGAGAGGACGATGGGCAGTGAGGGCGCCGGGCTGGTGACCGAGGTCGGCGCCGATGTCACGAGGACGGCGGTGGGAGACCGGGTCTTCGGTGTGTTCGAGCGTTCCCTCGGACCCGTCGCCGTCGCCGACGAGCGGATGGTCGCGCCCGTACCGGCAGGGTGGACCCTCGCCCAGGCCGCGAGCGTCCCCATCGTGTACATCACCGCCTACCAGTGCCTGGCCGAGATCGCCGCGGTCCGACCCGGCGAGTCGGTGCTCATCCACACCGCGACCGGGGGTGTCGGACTCGCGGCGATCCAGCTGGCCCGGCACTTCGGCGCGGAGGTGTTCGCCACGGCGGGCCCCGCCAAGCACGATCTGCTGCGCGCCTGGGGACTGGACCAGGACCACATCGCCTCCTCGCGTTCGCTCGACTTCGAGGAGGCCTTCCGCGCGGCCACCGGGGGCCGTGGGATCGACGTCGTCCTCAACTCGCTGTCCGGCAAGGCCATCGACGCCTCTCTGCGGCTGCTGGCCCCGGGGGGCCGGTTCGTCGAGATGGGCAAGACCGACATCCGTGACGCCGGCGTGACCGAGGCGGCCCACCCGGCCGTCACCTACCGCGCCTACAACATCCTGGGGATCGACCCCGACCGGATCGGCGAGGTGCTGGCCGAGCTGATCTCCCTCTTCGAGAGCGGTGCGCTCCACCACCTGCCGGTCCGCGCCTGGGACGTCCACCAGGGCCGGACACCGCTGAGACTCCTCAGCCGGGCGAGGCAGCGCGGAAAGCTCGTGCTGACGATGCCCCGCGCCTTCGACCCCGACCGCCTCGCACTCGTCACGGGCGGAGCCGGCGGTCTCGGCGCGGTACTGGCCCGCCACCTGGTGACCGCCCACGGCGCCCGGCGGCTGCTGCTGCTGAGCCGACGCGGTCCGCAGGCTCCCGGCGCGGCGGCGCTGCGAGACGAACTGACCGCCCTCGGGGCCGAGGTGACCGTCCTCGCCTGCGACGTCACCGACCGGGCCGCCCTGGCGCGGGTGGTGACGGACCGTCCGCCGGGCAGCGTCTTTCACACGGCGGGCGTGCTCAGTGACGGATTGCTCACGAGGCTCACTCCCGCACGACTGCGCGCGGTGACGCGCCCAAAGGCCCACGCCGCCTGGCATCTGCACGAACTCACCCACGACCTGGACCTCTCGGCGTTCGTTCTCTTCTCCTCCACGGCAGGGGTGATCGGCGGCCCCGGCCAGGCCAACTACGCGGCGGCCAACACCTTCCTCGACGCCCTGGCCCAGCACCGGCGGTCCTCGGGTCTGGAGGCGACCTCACTGGCCTGGGGCCTCTGGCAGGAGCGCACCGGCATGACCGCGCACCTGTCCCCGGCGGACCTCGCGGCGCTGGCCGCCGGGGGAGTCGCCCCCCTCACGACGGACCACGCGCTCGGGCTCCTGGACGAGGCCATGGCGTCGTCCCGCGCGCTGCTCGTCCCCCTGCGCCGCTCCCTGACCGGCCCGAGGCCGGACAGCCGGGCGGACCTGCTGTTCGGGGATGCGCGAACCACCGGCGCCGTACGCGCCGCACCCGTACGGGACCGGCCCGCGCCCGTCCCCGCGGCCCCCGCGGCAGCGAAGGCTCCGGAGCACTCGGCCGAGGGGCTCGTACGGATGGTCTGCGCGCAGGCGGCCGAAGTGATCGGCTATACCGACACCGTGACCGTGAGTCCGACGGACTCGTTCAAGGACCTCGGCTTCGACTCCCTGCTCAGCGTCGATCTGCGCAACCGGCTCAACGCCGCGACCGGTCTGAGGCTGCCGGCCGAGGCGGTCCTGAGGCACCCGACCCCCCGCGCTCTGGTCGCGTTCATCATGGCCGGTCTGGAGGGGCGATGACCTCCCCTCTGTACCGCTGCTCCAGAGCCGCTCGACGGGACGCTGCCAGATTCTCCGTACCACCTGAGCAGCAGGGGAGGAGGGGCTCGTCATGAGCAACATCGAGGTGACCCACCGGATCGAGGTGTCGGCGTCCGCGGAGTCGGTGCACCGCATCGTCGCCGACGTCGGCCTGTGGCCGCTGTACTTCCCGCCGACGGTCAGGGCGATGCGGGTGTCGGGCGACGACACCGACGAGCGGATCCGGATCTGGGCCGTCGCCAACGGCCGGCTGCGCACCTGGGAGTCGCGGCGGCGGATCACGGACGGGCGCCGGGTGCGGTTCGAGCAGATCCAGCCCTCCGCCCCGGTGGCAGTGCTGGGCGGCGAATGGTCCGTGGAGGAGCGGGGGAGCGGCCGATGCGCGGTTGTCCTCGACCACTACTACCGCGCCGTCGACGACGACCCGGTGCAACTCGGCCTCATCGCCCAGGCGGTGGAGCACAACAGCGTCTCGGAACTCGCCCACCTCAAGCGCGCGGCCGAACGAGGCGACGCCGAGAAGGAGTTGCTTCTCGACTTCGAGGACACCGAGATCATCGCCGGCTCGCTGGAGGACACCTACGACTTCCTCTACGACGTGGGGAAGTGGCCCGACCGGGTGCCCCACGTCGCCCGCGTCGAGCTGCGAGAGGACACCCCGGGACTCCAGCACATGGAGATGGACACGATCTCACCGGACGGCTCCGTGCACACCACGGTGTCCGGCCGGGTATGCGTACCCTCGCGGCGGATCGTCTACAAGCAGACGAGGCTGCCTCCCGTACTCCAGGCGCACAACGGCGAGTGGACGTTCGAGTCCACCCAGGAGGGTCTCGTCCGGGTGACGTCCCGGCACCAGGTGATGCTGGACCCGGACGGGATCGCCGCGCTCCCCGAGCCGCCCGCGTCGCTCGACGCGGCCCGGGCCGCCGTCCGGCACGCCCTGGGCTCCAACAGCCGGGCCACCCTGGCCAGGGCGCGCGAGTTCGTCGAATCGCCCTGATCCCCCTCCGTACACGATTCCCCTCCGTACACACCGACACAAGGGAAGGCGGTCCGCCATGGCGGAGCTGACGATCGACGAGCTCAAGGAATTCCTGCTGCGCACGCTGGGAGAGGACGAGACGGTGGACCTGTCCGGGGCGATCCTGGACACCGGTCTCGCCGAGCTGGGCTTCGACTCCCTCGCGGTCATCGCGACCACGAGCAGTCTGGAGCAGCACTTCAAGATCAAGGTGCCGGAGGAGGCGTACTCGGACATCAGGACCCCCCGGGACTTCCTCACCGTCTTCAACCAGCAGTTGGCCGCTCCCGCGTGAGCGCGGGCGGCGGAGCGACGGCGACGGTCGGCCTGCTGGACCGGGTGCGGGCCTTTGCCGAGGCCGAGATCACGCCCAGGAGCGACTACTTCGACAGCCTGCCGGAGGCACCGACCGTCGCCACGACCCGGCTGCACCAGGCGGGGCTGGCGAACTGGTGGATCCCGTCCCGGTACGGCGGCACCGGTGCGGGACTTGAGGAAAGCGTCGACATCGTCTCCGAACTCGCCTACGGCGACGCGGGATTCGCCTTCGGCTCCTTCCTGTCGATCCTGGGCACCACCATGCTCCATCTCTGCGGGGAGGAGCCCCTTGCCCGGATCCACCTGGAGGCCCTGGCCGCGGGCGGGGGAAGCTGCGCGATCCTCGCCAGCGAGGAACGGGCCGGCAGTGAATTGGGGCGGATCACCGCCGGCTTCACGCGCCACGGCGACCAGGTCGTCATCAGCGCGGACAAGTACTTCGCCACCAACGCCGACGCCGCGGACCTGCTGCTGACCGTGGCCAGGGACACGGGCGACGACGCCGATTTCCGGGTGGTACTGGTGCCCCGCGACACCCCCGGGGTGGAGATCGTCAAACGCTGGGACATGGTCGGCATGCGCGGCTCCGCCACCTACCAGGCGCGGTTGCGCGACTGCGCGGTTCCCGCCGCGCATCTGCTGGGTGGCAACGGACTGCGGAATCTGGAGATCGGCCTCAACGCCAGCCGCATCCTGATCGCCGCGACGGCGATCGGTCTGGCACGCCGGGTACGGGATCTGTCGATGGAGTACGCGGCGGTGAAACAGGTGAAGGGGACGGCGCTGAGCGGCAACGCCGTCTTCGCCGGCAAGCTCGGGCAGATCGAGATGCTGATCGACGTCATGCGCAACCAGTGCCGGGCGGCCGCCGCCGAGTTCGACCGGTACATGGCGGCCCCCGACCCGTTGCCGGCCCTCTATCGGACCGGCACCCTGCGCTCCGCGCTGGCCGCGAAGATGTACTGCGGCCAGGCGGGCTGGCAGGTGGCGACCATCGGTTCGGAGATGTTCGGGGGGCTGGGCTACACCCACGACCACCCGATCGGCAAACTGGTGCGCGACCTGCGGTACGTAGGGCTGGTGGAGGGCGGCGACGACGTCATCCGCGATCTCCTCTACTCCCGCTTCGTGGTGCCGGCCGGCAAACGCCGCTGATTGTCCTGGGCCGGGCGTGACGTCGGCTCCCAAGACCTGATCGAGGTCTTGGGAGCCGACGTCGTTGTCGTAAGGGGAGGGTGTCGCCGCCGACGCAGCCGAAGGAAACGGCGGATGTCCCGGTGGAGACGGTGCGGGTGCCACGGGCTGCCTTCCCGAAGGGAGTCCGGCACCCCGCGACACCAGGCGGCTGTACGACACCGTCCCGCCCGCCGTCACGGTCCCGTCAGCACCATGGCCGAGGCGAAACCACCGTGCCCCCGGGCCAGCACCAGCGCCGTACGGCTCTCCAGAGCGCGGGGCTCGCCGACCACCAGGTCGACGCGGGAATCGAGGGCATCCGCCGCCACCTCCGGCAGCGCGGGCACGACGCCGTCGCGCAGGCAGAGCAGCGCCGCGACCACATCGAGCGCGGCCCCGCCGGAGAGGAGTCTGCCCACCAGCGCCTTCGGCGCGCTGACCGGTACCCCGCCAGGTCCGAACAGCTCCACGAGCGCCGCGGCCTCGGCCCGGTCGAGCGGCACACTGCCGGCGGCGTCGGCGAACACCACATCGATGTCCCCGGCCGTCAGCCCCGCGTCCCGCAGCGCCGTACGTGCCGCGCGCACCAGGCCATCGCCCGGACAGTCCGATCCCGGGGGCTCGAACGCCGCGCCGTGGCCCGCGACCGCCCCGTACACCTGGGGCGCGCCCCGCTCCGCCGCGCCCGTACGGGACTCCAGCACCAGGACCGCGCCGCCCTCACCCGGCACGAAGCCCGGCGAGCCGGCGTGGAACGGCAGATAGGCACGCTCGGGGTCGTCGGCCCGGCTCACGCCGGTGGCCGTCGACACCGTCGACACGCCGTACGGGCACAGCATGCTGTCGAAGCCTCCGGTGGTCATGACCGCGGTGCCCTGCCGAACCCTTCGGCGCGCGAACGCGATCGAGTCCAGACCCCCCGCCTGCTCCGAGACGACGACGCCGCCCGGCCCCCGCAGACCGTTCCTGATGGAGATCTGGCCGGTGTTCACCGCGTAGTACCAGGCGAAGGACATGTAGGGGCTCACGGCCTCCCAGCCCGTGCCCCAGAGCAGTTGCAACTGCTCCTGCCCGAAGTGCAGCCCTCCGGTGGAGCTGGAGACGGCCGCCCCCACCGCGTACTCCGACAGTGCGGCCGGATCGACCCGCGCGTCGGCCAGAGCCGCGTCGGCGCAGAGCATGGCGAGCCTGGTCAGCCGGTCGGTCTGCGGAACGAGCCGTTTGGGGAAGGCCGACTCCCCGTCGAACGCCGGGACTTCGCCGGCGAGCCGGACGGGGTACTCCGAGGCGTCGAACCGGGTGATCGGCCGGATCGCGGACACCCCTTTGAGCGTGGCCGCCCAATATGCCTCGGTGCCGACCCCGTTCGGCGCGACGACGTCGACACCGGTCACAACGACATCCTGTTTCATGACGTGGTCCGCTCCAATTTCGTGAGAACCATGGCGCTCTGGAATCCGCCGAAGCCACTGCCCACGGTCAGCACCGCGTCGAGACGCCGCTCACGAGCCACGTTCGGCACGTAGTCCAGGTCGCACTCGGGATCGGCTTCGTGGAGGTTGGCCGTGGGCACGACGACGCCGCGCAGCATGGACAGCGCGCAGGCGGCGATCTCGATCGAACCGATGGCGCCGAGCGAGTGCCCGACCGCGGCCTTGATGCCGCTCATCGGGGTGCGGTAGGCGTGGTCGCCGAGGCTGCGCTTGACCGCCGCGGTCTCGTGACGGTCGTTCTGCTTGGTGCCGGAGCCGTGGGCATTGATGTAGTCGATGTCGGTTCCGTTCACCCGCGCCTGCTTCATGGCGCCTTCAATGGCCTCGGACATCTCCCGGCCGTCCTCCTTGAGCCCGGTCATGTGGAAGGCGTTGCACCGGGAGGTGTAGCCGGCCACCTCGCCGTAGATCATCGCGCCCCGGCACCGCGCGTGTTCGTACTCCTCCAGCACCAGCACCGCCGAACCCTCGCCGAGGATCAGTCCGGTCCGGGTACGGTCGAACGGTCGGCAGGCGGTGGCCGGGTCGTCGTTGCGGGCCGAGGTGGCCCTGATGACGTCGAAGCAGGTCAGGGTGATGGGGGAGACGGGGGCGTCGGTCGCACCCGTGATCATCACATCGGCCCCGCCGTCCTGGATCAGTTCGGCCGCGTATCCGACGGAGTCGATGCCGGAGGTGCATCCCGTCGAGACCACCGCCGCGGGACCGCGCGCGCCGGCGACCACGGCCACCTCGGCCGCGATCGAACTGGGCAGGAAGTAGTCGTAGAGATGCGGCACCGCGAAGGACGGGTCGACGACCCACTCGCGGCCGCCGTCCGACAGGACCGCGTACTCCCGCTCCATGGTCGTCGTGCCGCCGACCGCGCTGCCGATGGCCACCCCGGTGCGCTCCGCCAGCGCGCCGTCGATGTCCAGCCCGCTGTCCGTGACCGCTTCTTCCGCGGCCACCATCGCCAGCTGCGACACCCGGTCGGTACGCCGCACCTGCTGCCGGCTCAGACCGTGCGCCAGGGGGTCGAAGTCGCACTCGGCGGCGACCTGGCAGCGGTGCCCGCTCGGGTCGAACCGGGTGATGGTCCTGGTCGCGGTCCGGCCGCTGGTGAGCAGCTCCCAGAATGGCTCCTTCCCTATCCCTCCCGGGGCGACGACGCCGATTCCGGTGATGACTGCTCTGCGGGCCATGGGGCTCCTCGGTGGTCACGGATGGATCGGCGGGCTCGGCGGGCCGGCCTCCACCGCAGGCTGCGTCCACGCCCTTGACTCGCGGTCCAGTGGCGTTGGAATCGGCGTGGCGCGCGCCGTTGGACACGCAGTCCTGTCGAGCCGTGCTCCACAGGAGGTCGAGCCCCACTGGCGACTGTGGCCGCAGGTCCAGTGGCTGTGTGGGAGGAAGCGATGACAGAGGGCTCCATACCGGACGTACGTAAATTTGTGGAGGTCCAGGCCGACGCGAAGCGCTGCTTCGTGTACTTCACCGAGCGGATGGCGGACTGGTGGCCTCCGTCGCATGTGCTCCTGAGCCGGCCGCGGGCCGGTCTGGCCATGGAACCCCGGGTGGACGGCCGTTATTACGAGTGGGACGTCGACGGCGCCGAGGCGGACTGGGGACGGGTGCTCGCCTGGGACCCGCCCCACCGCCTGCGGCTGACCTGGCGGGTCGGCGCTCAGTTCCAGGCGTTGCCCGACGACGAACGGGCCAGCGAGATCGAAGTGGTGTTCACACCGGTCGAGCCGGGCGGTACGCGGGTGGAACTGGCCCATGTACGGCTCGACAAGCTCGGCGCGGACGGGCGGGGGATCTTCCGGGCGCTGGACGGTCCGAGCCCCGGCGAAACTCTTCAGCGCTTCGCGGACGCCGTCCGGTGACCGTTCCGGACGGGCGGACCGGCCGGGACCCGGCTGACGGGCCGGCGCTGCGCGCGATAGCCGAGGGCGTGTACGCCTACGAACAGCTGCCGGGCGGGTGGTGCCTCAACAACGCGGGGCTCGTCGTCTCGGGAGGCAGGGCGGTGCTCATCGACACCGCGGCGACCCAGGCCAGGGCCCGTCATCTCCGCGCGCAGACCGAGCGTGTGGTGCCCGGGGGACCCGACATCGTCGTCAACACCCATTTCCACGGCGACCACGTCTTCGGCAACACCGAGTTCGTGCCCCGGGCGACGGTCGTCTCCCACGAGCTCACCCGGTCGGACATGGCCGAGGCCGGACTCGGGATGCGCGGCCTGTGGCCGAAGGTGGACTGGGGCGATGTCCGGCTGACCCTGCCGGACGTCACGTTCAGCGACAGCCTCACTCTCCGGTGCGGTGAACTGACCGTGGTCCTGATGCGCGTCGGCCCCGCCCACACCCCCAGCGACGTGGTCGCCTGGGTGCCGGAGCGGCGCGTGCTGTTCACCGGTGACGTGGCGTGGTCGGGGGTCACCCCGTACGTCCTGATGGGATCGATTTCCGGTTCGCTCCTGGCGCTCGACCGGCTGCGCGCGCTGGATCCGGAGGTGGTCGTCTGCGGCCACGGCCCGGTGGCGGGCACCGAGGCGCTGGACGGGACCGAGGCGTATCTGCGCTGGGTCGACGGTCTGGCGCGGGAAGGGCTGACGGCGGGCAAGTCCCCGCTGGAGACCGCCAGGGCGGCGGATCCCGGACCGTACGCCGGACTCGTCGACCCGGAACGGCTCGTGGGAAACCTGCACCGCGCGTACGCCGAACTCCACGGGGCGGAGCCCGGCGAGCGGCTCGATGTCGCCGCCTCGTTCCGGGAGATGGCCGCATTCCACGGCGGCCCGCCGCACTCCGCCGCCTGACCCCCGCGAGCCGGGCCGACCGGCACGAAACCTCCAGGGAGGACAACCATGATCCGTAAGAAGACCGCCTTCGTCACCGGTGTCAGCAGCGGGATCGGCCTGGCGGTCGCGCGCACGCTGGCGGCCCAGGGTATTGCCGTGTTCGGCGTCGCGCGGGACGCCGGCAAGGTGGCGGCCACTGTGAAGGAACTGCGCGCAGACGGCCACGAGGCGGGCGGCACCACCTGCGACGTCACCTCTCCCGACGACATCCGGGCCGCGGTGGCCGCCGCCGTGGCCGCGTTCGGGTCCATCGACATCCTGGTCAACAACGCCGGCCGGGGAGGCGGCGGTGAGACGGCGACGCTGGACGAGTCCCTGTGGTTCGACGTGCTCGACACCAACCTGAACAGCGTGTTCAGGGTCACCAAGGAGGTGTTGTCCGCCGGGGGGATGGCGGCCGCGGGCTGGGGACGGATCGTCAACATCGCCTCGACCGCCGGGAAGCAGGGAGTCGCCCTGGCCGCGCCGTACACCGCCTCCAAGCACGGGGTCGTCGGCTTCACCAAGTCGGTCGGATTCGAACTGGCCAAGTCGGGGATCACCGTGAACGCGGTCTGTCCCGGATACGTGGAGACGCCCATGGCGGTACGGGTCCGGCAGGGGTACGCGGGCTACTGGGGCGTGACCGAGGAGGACGTGCTGGAGCGCTTCAACGCCAAGATCCCGCTGGGCCGTTACTCCACCCCCGAGGAGGTCGCCGGACTGGTCGGCTATCTGGTGACCGACGCCGCCGCCTCCATGACCGGTCAGGCCGTCAACGTCTGCGGCGGGCTCGGCAACTACTGAGCCGGCATACGGGACGATGCCGGGAGGAAGAGCGCTGACGTGAGGGCCTCTGCCACGCGGAAAGAAGGATTCCGCGTAGCAGGGGCCTTCGCGGTTTTCGTTCCTGGCGAGTGCGCGAGTCTATACCCGCACAGGGGCTGTTCACCCGCCCCGGCTCTTTTTGGTCAGCGGATCGTCCGTAAGTAGTCGAATCAAGCGGAGCTTGAGCGGCTCGACCAAGGATCCGAGGGACCGGTTGACTGGGCGGGGCGAGAGTATTTAGGGTAATGACCACGCAAAGTCAAGTCCAGAGATGGACGATCTACGGGGAAGGGGTGGTGGCAGTACGGGCGATGTCATCCAGGCGGGGATTCCATCGCCGAGAACTGCCTTCCGTCTGCAATAAGTACCACGGAAAAGGCACTTGCATATCATGGGGGATTCGAATGAGGATACGTCTTCTTGGGGAATTGGACGCCACATTGCACGGGGGGTCGGTGACACCGACCGCCGCGAAACCGCGACAGGTGCTCGCGCTCCTCGCTCTGCACGCGGGGCACATCGTCTCCGTGCCGACGCTCATCGAGGAGCTGTGGGGTGATCGCCCGCCGATGAGCGTACGTACCACGCTCCAGACCTACATCCTCCAGCTCCGCAGGCTCATCCAGTCGGCTCTTCCGGCCGGATCCCAGAGCAGGGCCAAGGACATCCTGGTGACCCGGTTCGACGCCTATCTGCTCGACGTGCCGCCGGGGTCCATCGACGTGCGCGTCTACGAGGAGTTGGTGGAGGCGGGGAATCGCGCCATCGACCAGGGCGAGTACCACGCGGCCTCGCGGCTCCTCGGCCAGGCGCTGTCGAAGTGGCAGGGGCCCGCCCTGGCCGACGTCAGGATCGGCATGCCGCTCGGCATAGAGGTGACCCGCCTGGAGGAGAGCAGGCTGAACGTGCTGGAGAGCCGTATAGGGGCGGACATCCGGCTCGGCCGGCACCACGCGATTCTGAGCGAACTCACCGTACTGACCGCTCAGCACCCGATGCACGAGAACCTCTGCGCGCACCACATGGTGTCGCTGTACCGGGCCGGGCGCCAGTGCCAGGCGCTCCAGGTGTTCCGGACGCTCCGCGAGACCTTGAACCGGGAACTGGGCGTGGAGCCCTCGACCCGGCTCCAGAAGCTCCAGCAGGCGGTCCTGCGGTCGGAACTCGACCTGGTCCCGCACGCGGTCGAGCAGCGAGAGGTATGGAGCCCTCCCGCTGCCCCCGAACCGGCGCTGGGCATGCCAGGACCTCGCTTCGCACACTGGTGAACCCGGCCGGCCCGCGACTTCGTCACGAGAGATGAGGACAGACCATGGCCAAGGTAGACGCTGACCAGTACGTCGACATCATGCGCTTCTACGCACATCAGATGAGCCTCCTCGATGCCCAGGACGTGACGGGTTATGTCCGGACGTTCACCGAGGACGGTGTGACCCACCACGTGCACCGCGGCCAGAAGCTGGAGGGACGTGCCGCGATACTCGCCCACGCCACCAAGGCGTTGCCGCATTACAGGACCGTCGTCGTCCGGCACTGGAACGATCACTACCTGGTCGACGAGACGCAGGACGGTGAGGGATTCACCGTCTCCTACGGCTCCCTGGTCACGCTCACCGACGCGGAAGGCCGCGTCCGCTTCGAGTCGACCTTCGCCGTGGCCGATGTACTGGTGCCCGTCGACGGCGGGCTGCGGGTGCGGTCCCGGACGATCGTCCGAGACCGGCCTGCGGAGCAGTGACGGGCGAGGACGCGGACTCAGCAGGTCACGGGGACCGGACTGGTCCGGTGCATCCGGGACGTGGTCGTGAAGGAGTCGAGCCTGACCCAGTCCGCGTCGTAGAAAGCGCCTGTCCCCGAGCTGCCGAACCTGCCCGCGTGTACGACGGCACTGTGGGTGGCCCGCAGAAATCCCGTGGTGGCACCCGTTCCATCGAAGAAACGTTCCGCTACCCGGAAGTCGAACGTGTTCTGACCCGTGGACACCCATCTGCCCGCCCCTTCGACCCCGCCGTCGGGCCCGGGTGGCGGGGCCACCAGGCAGAGCGTCCCGTCGGAGTTGAACGACATGGTTGCCTCCACCTCACCGCCCGGGATGGCCACCGCCCCCTCCCACACGCCGACGGGAACGTTCCGATGTGAGCCGGCGGACGTCGCCGGCCGATCCTGCGTACCGCTCCCGGCGGTCGCCGTTGCCGCGGTCAGCAGCAGCGCGGCGCCCAGCGTGCCGAGGATCACGAGGGGGCGGGATATTCGTCTGGTCATTCTGCTTCCGTTCTGATCGGTTCGGGTCGGGGCCGGGGGACGCGCGGAGCGTGGCCGCTCGGCGGCCTTCGGAACCCGGGTCACCGGGTGGTGGCGGGTCGTGAGAATAAGTTGGGGCCGGGCGCTATGGGAACCCTGGATTTACTCTCGACCACGGCCGGCAACGCGCTGCGGCGCGTTGCCGGCCTCTCATTCGGCGTCACCGAAGAACTTTCGGTCCGGGTAAAGGAATGAGAAAGTCGCCGATGGTTCAACAGAGAACCATTCGCGTTCCTCGGCGTCCACCGCCAATCGGGGACGGAAGCTGTCCGCGATTGCTCCTACGGTGTGGCCCTGCCCCTTTGAGGGCCGTGCGGTCCCTCTTGTGGCCGCACGTTTGAGGTGACGGAGGAAAGATGACGAACGCGATCGTCGCCGAAGGGCTGACTAAGCGCTTCGGTGACAATGTCGGATTGAACGGGCTTGATCTCACGGTACGTCAGGGGACGGTCCTGGGGCTGCTGGGCCCGAACGGTTCGGGCAAGACCACCACGGTGCGGGTGCTGTCCACACTTCTGCGCGCCGACTCGGGAAGAGCCGTGGTGGCTGGACTCGACGTACGGAAAGACGCCGTGGCACTCCGTCGCAAGATCGGCCTTTCCGGCCAGTACGCCGCGGTCGACGAGGATCTCACCGCCAGGGAGAACCTCAGGATGATCGGAAGGCTCTACCACCTCGGCGCCGCGGCGAGCGTCAAGCGGGCCGACGAACTGGTGGAGAGGTTCGGTCTGACGAAGGACGCCGACCGTCAGGTGAAGGGCTACTCGGGCGGTATGCGCCGACGGGTCGACCTGGCGTGTGCCGTGGTGTCCAGGCCCGAGGTGCTGTTCCTGGACGAACCGACCACCGGTCTCGACGTCCGCAGCCGGATGGCCATGTGGGAAGTGATCGCGGAACTGGTCTCGGGCGGCACCACTTTGCTGCTCACCACCCAGTACCTGGAGGAGGCCGACCAACTGGCGGACCGGATCACCGTCATGGAACAGGGCAAGGTCGTCGCGGAGGGTACGCCCGACGAGCTGAAGGCCCGCGTCGGCGGCGAGCGGCTCGAACTGACCCTGGGCAGCCGGGAGGACGTGGCCGAGGCCCGCCGGATCCTGCGGGAGATCGCCCAGGGCGAGATCACCGTGGACGAGGAGGACGACCGGGTGATCGTGCCGATCACGGACGGCCCCTCGGCCCTGGTCGGCGCCATCCGGCTGCTGGACGGGGCGCGGGTGCGGCTGATCGGGACGACCGTGCGTCGGCCGAGCCTCGACGAGGTGTTTCTCTCCCTGACCGGAACCGCCGCCGACCCCGCGCCGGCCTCCGTGGAAGCAACGGCCCTCGCCAAGGAGGAGGCACGGTGAACGCTTTCAGCCAGGCTGTCGAGGACGGCCTCACCCTCACCAGGCGCAGTATCCTCAAGAACTTCCGCAACCCTGACATCGTGGTCTTCGCCACCGTCGCGCCGATCGCCTTCGCCCTGCTCTTCGGGTTCGTCTTCGGCAGCGCGATCGACGTGGGCGGCTCGAACTACCGCGAGTTCATGGTCATCGGCATCCTGACGCAGACGATGCTCCTGACCGCCACCAACACGGGCGTGGGCATCGCCCTCGACATGAAGCTGGGCCTCGTGGACCGCTTCCGGTCGATGCCCATCTCCCAGTCGGCGGTGCTGGTCGGCCGGACGAACGGCGACGCGGTCAACAACGTCTTCGTCATCATCCTGCTGTCACTGACCGGCCTGGCCATGGGCTGGCGGATCAGGTCGGGCGTCCTCGACGCGGCCCTCGGCTTCCTTCTGCTGTTCCTGTTCGCGTACGCCGCCTCCTGGGTCACCGCGGCGATCGGGCTGACGGCGAAGTCGCCCGAAGTCCTGGGCAACGCGATGCTGATGGTCCTGCTGCCTCTCACGTTCATCTCCAACTCCTTCGTCCCCAGTGAAGGACTGCCCACCGTGCTCCGGGTCATCGCCGACTGGAATCCCGTGTCCGCGGTGGTGGAGGCGTGCAGGCAATTGTTCGGCAACATCCCCCCGGGCCGGCCTGATCCGGACGTCTGGCCACTCCAGCACCCCGTTCTGTCGGCCTTCCTGTGGGTGGCTCTCATCCTGGTGGTCTTCGTGCCGCTGGCCGTACGCCGCTACCAGCTCGCCGTGAGCAGGTAGAGCCGGCCTCCCTGTCCGTGGACCCGGGCGCGCCCGAGGGCGTGGCGCCGTGGTCCGGTCCGTGACGTACGTCTAAGGAGAAGCAGTGCGATTCCTGTTCATTGCCGGGGGCGGCTCCGCCCCCGTACACGCCAGCGCACCCCTCGCGTCGGCCGCCCGGACCGCGGGCCACGACGTCCTCGTCGCGGTTCCCGAGGAGAACCTCGACCTCGTCGTCGGTCTGGGCCTGCCGGCCCGCGGTGTGACCGACCTGGGCATGGGGGAGGCGATGCTCAAGGACCGCCAGGGCAACTGGCTGAGCATGCCGACCACCGAGGACGAGGAAATGGACTTCGCCGGGCGGGGTTTCGCCCGGCTGTCCGCCGCCGGCTACCAGGCGACCGAGGAACTGGCCGAGGCATGGAAGCCGGATGTCGTGATCGGCGGGGAGTACAACCACGCCGCCCCGCTGATCGCCCACCGGTTCGGGATTCCGCATGTACGGCACACCTGGGCCATCTACGACCGCACCGAGGTGGACTGGCAGGGAGCCACCGACGAACTCAAACCGGAACTCTCCCGGTTCGGTCTGGACGAGATCCCCGGTTCCGACCTGTTCGTCGACATCACTCCGCCGAGCCTGCGGCCCGAAGGGGCCGAGGCGGCGCAGCCGATGCGCTGGACCCCGGGCAACCCCCAACTTCCCTTGCAGCCCTGGATGTACGCCAAGAGTGACCGCCCCCGGGTCCTGATCACCTCCGGCTCGCGGAGCGTGTTCGTGCCGACGCTGGGGATCGACTTCTTCCGGCCCTTGCTGAGCAACTCCCTGCTGGCGAGCGGCGACGTCGAGGTCGTCGTCGCGACCTCGGAACCGGTCGCCGCGCAACTGCGCGCCGAGTTCCCGGACATCAAGGCTGGCTTCCTCCCACTGGACGTGGTCGCCGGTACGGCAGACCTCGCCGTGCACCATGGCGGCGGCGTCACGGTCATGACCCTGCTCAACGCGGGGGTCCCGCAGCTGGTGCTGCCCGAGATCCTGGCCTCCGCGATTCCCATGCGCCGGGTCGACGCGCAGGGCGCGTCCATCACCCTCGACAGCAGCACCGCGCCGGCCGAGGATCTCGCGACGGCAGCGGCCAAGATCCTGTCCGACTCTTCCTACCGGGACAACGCCCGCGGCCTCGCCCGGGAGATCGCCGGGCTGCCCGCTCCCGCCGAGATCGTGAAGATGATCGAGAAACTCGTCTGAGGAACAACGGTGGGGGGCACCCGACCGGGTGCCCCCCACAGCCGTGCTCAGAGGGCGAGAAGGACTTCGCGCAGGGACGAGATCACCTTGTCCTGGAGGCCGGCCGGCAGGGAGGGATACATGGGGAGGGAGAAGATCTCCCCCGCCAGCCTCTCGGTGACCGGCAGGGATCCCGCCTCGTATCCCAGGTGTGCGAACCCGGACATGGTGTGAACGGGCCACGGATAACTGATGTTCAGCGCGATGTCGTACCGCTTGAGCGCTCTCATGATCTCGTCCCGGCGCGGATGCCGGACCACATAGAGGTAATACACGTGCTCGTTGCCCTCGTTCACGGACGGCAGGACCAGGCCGCGGTCGGCGAGGTCGCCCAGTCCTCGCTCGTACCGCTCGGCCACGGCCCGGCGTCCGCGGACGTAACCGTCCAGCCGCCGGAGTTTGCGGCGCAGGATCTCGGCCTGCACCTCGTCCAGCCGGCTGTTGTGACCCGGGACCTCCACCACGTAGTAGGTCTTCTCCATCCCGTAGTAGCGCAGCCTCCGCAGGTTCGCGTCCACGGCCGCGTCCTCCGTGAGAACCGCCCCGGCGTCGCCGTACGCGCCGAGCACCTTGGTCGGGTAGAAGGAAAACGCCGCCGCGTCCCCCATGCTGCCCGCGAGCCTGCCCCGGTGACGGGCGCCGTGCGCCTGCGCGCAGTCCTCCAGCAGCGCCAGCCCGTGCTGGTCGGCGAGGGCACGCAGCGGGGCCATGTCCACACACTGGCCGTAGAGATGCACCGGGAGGAGCGCCTTGGTACGCGGAGTGATCGCGGCGGCCACCTGGTCCGTGTCCATCAGGTAGTCGTCCTCGCGGACATCCACGAACACAGGCTTCGCGCCGGTCCCGTCGATGGCCACCACCGTCGGGGCCGCCGTGTTGGAGACGGTGACGACCTCGTCCCCCGGGCCCACCCCGAGCGCCTGGAGCCCCAGCTTCACCGCGTTGGTGCCGTTGTCGACCCCCGCGCAGTGCGCCACCCCGTGGTAGTCGGCGAACTCCCGCTCAAAACCGGCCACGCTGGGCCCGAGCACCAGCCGACCGGAGCGGAACACCGTGTTGACCGCGTCGAGCAGGTCCTCCTTCTCCGACTCGTACTCCGGCAGGTAATCCCACACGTATGTGGTCATGAAAGGGGGTTCTCCGTTCTGTTCGGCGGATGGTGACGTGCGACGAACTCTTGCCAGAACGCGTCCACCGCGTCGGTGAGCCGACGACGGGGCCGCCAGCCGAGCAGCCGCTCGGCGGGTTCGATGTCCACCCGGGACCAGTCCTCGGTGGAGTGCTGGATACCGGTGCCGGCGCGCTCCACCACGCTGGCAGCCAGACCGCTGCGCGCGACGAGCAGGCTCACCAGTACCCGTACCGACGTGCTCGTGCCGCTTCCGATGTTGATCAGCTCGCCGGTGACCGGTGAAGTCGCCGCCGCCACCACCGCGTCGGCCACATCGCGGACGTCCACGAAGTCACGGTGGGCGAGCAGCGGATCGAGCTCCACCACCGCCGGCTCCCCGGCCGCCGCCCACAGCTGGTTGGCCACCCGGCCGAGCAAGCTGACGTCCGGGCTGAGCGGACCGGCCAGATTCGTGATCCGCAGCACCACCCCCCGCAGCCGGTGCGACCGCAGCCGCTCCAGCACCGCGAGGGTCGCCGCCAGCTTCGCCCGGCCGTAGGCGCTGCCCGGCCGCTCCACGGTGGCTGGGCTGGCGGTAGTACCGACGCTCATCCGCCCGTACTCCAGCACGGAGCCGAGGTGCACGATCCTCGGTGGGGCGCTCAGCAGGGCCAGCGCGTCCAGCAGCCGGAGCGTGGGGACGGTGACGGCGTCCCACATCTCTTCGTCGGTACGGCCCCAGATACTGCCGACCGCGTTGACCACGACCTCGGTTCGGAGCTCGTCCAGGACCTTCGCCAGGTCCTCGGGGGGCTGCCGCGCGACATCGAAGGCGAGAAAGCGGCCGGCCTCCCCCGACGGGGGCGCACCGCGTGCCACGGCCAGCACATCGAAGCCACGCGCGCTCAGCGCCGTGCACGCGTGCCGCCCGACGAAGCCGGTACCGCCCAGGACAACGGCGCTTCCGTTAACGGACATGCGGTCCTTTCCCTCACTGGCATCAGGCCCTTCCCCCCTCGCGCATCATCGGCGGGCCCGATCGGGGCTCGCTCGAGCCCCGGCCGGGTTCCACCGCCGCTCGACGGGGAGAGGTCAGGGTGCCGGAGCCGGGACTGTGACCCGTCCCGGCGACGACCGGCCCGGCGACGGAGGAGACGGCATGTACGGCGGCGAGTCAGCGAAGATCTACTACGCCCAGCACACGGCACGGGGCAAGGACTACCGGGCCGAGGCCGAGGCGGTGGCCGAGCAGATCCGTCTGCGCCTCCCCGGCGCGTCCTCGGTGCTGGACGTCGCCTGCGGTACCGGAGGTCACCTCGGACCGTTCACCGAGCTGATCGGGTACGCGGAGGGCATCGATCTCTCGAAGCCGATGCTGGAGATCGCGCGGCGGGAGCTGCCTGCCGAACTGCCCCTGCACGTCGGGGACATGCGGGACTTCGACCTCGGCCGCACGTTCGACTCACTGACGTGCCTGTTCGCCTCGATCGGGTATGTGGGGTCCGTCGAGGAACTGCGCGCGTCGCTGCTCTGCTTCGCCCGGCACGTCAGGCCGGGCGGCGTGGTGGTCGTGGAGCCCTGGTGGTTCCCCGACACCTTCGTCGACCGCTGGGTCTCCGGTGACATCGTGCGGTGGGAGGGCGACACCATCAGCCGCGTGTCCCATACCGTGCGCGAGGGCGACACCTCCCGGATGGAGGTGCACTACCTGCGTGCCTCCCCCGACACCGGCGTCCGGCACCTGACGGAGGTCCACCGCGCCATGCTGTTCACCAGGGAGCAGTACGAGACGGCGTTCTCGCTCGCCGGACTGCGCCCCGAGTACGTGCCGGGAACCCCGTCGGGGCGGGGCCTGTTCGTGGGTGTCCGCACCTGAGAACCGCAGGCGGCGCAAGCCGCGCTCCGACCAGGTTCGAGCGCCCCGCGCCACGATCGGCACTTCCGTCAGCGCCGCCCCCTGGGGGAGCTCGCCGTCGCTCTTGAGAGGTGTCCCGTGCCCCGTCTGCTGCACATCGACTCGTCGACCTCACCGCACTCCGTCTCCCGGAGTCTCGCCGCCTCCTTCCTGGCCGTTTGGACCGAGGAACACCCCGGTGCGACCGTCACGCACCGGGACCTGACCGCGGTCCCGATCCCGCACCTCGACCCTGACTCGTACGTGGCACTCATGTCCGAGCCCCGCACCGACGCCCAGCGCGCGGCCGCGGCGCTCCAGAGCGAACTGGTCTCGGAGATCCAGACAGCGGACGCGTTGCTCATCAGCGTGCCCATGCACAACTGGACCATCCCGTCCAGCCTCAAGGCGTGGCTGGACCAGTCACTGATCCTGGGGCGGACCCTGCCCTACGACCCGGCGTCCAACCCGCTCGCCGGCCGTCCGGCGACCGTCCTGATCGCCTACGGCGGGGACTACGGACCGGGCGCGCCGGACGAGGACATGGACCACTGCGGCCCGTACCTCCGTACGGTGCTGGGGAAGGTGCTCGGCTACCAGCTGGAGCTGATCGCCGCCTTCCACACGGTCACCCCCTTCCTCTCCGAGGACCCGGTGGAGCTGGAGAAGGCGGCCCTGTCCCTCCGGCAGGCGCACGCCGCCGCGGCGGACCGGGCCCGGAAGGTGGCCGGAGCTCCGGTCCCACTTCGCTGAGGCCGGGGCCGCGGGGGCCTGACCACGGTCACCCGTCTCCGCGGTCACCTTCACCCGGCGTGGAGCGCTCCGCCGCGCCCGGCTCGCCGAGGGCGGCGCGCGCCCCGGGCCGGACGGAGCGCCCCATGCGGTCGGAGAGCGTTCTGACGTGCTCGACCAGCTCCGGCGGCTCCCGGATGTCGAACTCGAATCCGAAAGCGGCGATCCACACGGCGAGATGGTCGAGGCTGTCCGACCCGATGCGCAGGACGCAGGTGCGCTCGTCGACGGGTTCCACCGCACCGAGGGTGGGGGGAACCTCGTCCGCCACCTCGTGGGCGGGGCCGTACATGGTGAGCACCGCGCGGTAGCGGTACTGGTCGGTGACCGTGGCGGTGGCGAAGTAGCGGGGGAGATCCTCGGCGGGCAGCGGGCGGGGGACGAAGCGGGGACCGTTCGGGATCCGGACCGACACCCGGTCCGCACGGAACTTGCGCCAGTCCGACCTGGTGACGTCCCAGCCGAAGACGTACCACCGCCGCCCGTGATGGACCAGGCGGTACGGCTCCACATCCCGCAGACTCCCCGAGCCGTCGTACGACACGTAGTCGAACCGGAGTCGTTCGAGGTCGCGGATGGCCGACGCGATGGCGACGAGCACGGAGGGATCGACCGTCGGACCGGGGGCCGGCACGGTCACCAGCGCCGCGCTGAGGGTGTTGACCTGGTAGCGCAGCCTTGAGGGGAGCACCTGGTCCAGCTTGGTCAGGGCCCGTACCGACGTTTCCGCGATACCGGTGACCGCGCCGCCGACCGCGGTGCGCAGCCCGATCGCCACGGCGACGGCCTCCTCGTCGTCCAGCACCAACGGCGGTAGCGAAGCGCCCGCGGTCAACTGGTAGCCACCGCCGACCCCGCCCGTCGCGTTGACGGGGTATCCGAGCGCGCGCAGCTTGTCCACGTCGCGTCGCACGGTCCGCGGACTCACTCCCAGCCGGTCCGCCAGCTCGAATCCCGACCAGTCCCGGTGTGCCTGCAAAAGAGTCAGCAGGCGGAGCAATCGCGCCGAGGTTTCCAACATGGGGCGAGTCTCGCACCGGTGGCGGACAGCAGTTGACCGCGATTACTCATAGTTTCGGAGCTCCGGACCGAAGGAGATTCTGATGACCATTCTTGTCGCGGGAGCCACGGGCAACGTGGGGCGTCCGCTGGTCGAGCAGTTGCTGGCCGCGGGGCACCCGGTACGCGCGCTGACCCGAAACCCGCAGAAGGCGGACCTCCCCGCCGGGGCGCAGGCTGTCGCCGGCAACCTCGCCGAGACCGAGAGCCTGGCGGAGGCGTTCTCGGGCGTCACCGCGGCCCACCTGATCAGCTTCAACGGAGAGGACTTCTCGGAGCTGACCAACGGCACCGAGATCGCCGAGCTGGCCCGCAAGGCCGGCGTGCGCAGGGTGACCGTACTGAAGGGAGACGTGTCCAAGAGCCCCCTTGAGGAGGCCGTCGAGGCCGCGGGCCTGGAATGGACGCACCTGTCGCCGGTCGAGTTCATGTCGAACGCCCTGGAGTGGGCCGAGTCCGTCAGGACAGAGGGCGTCGTCCGCGAGGGTTTCCCCGAGTCCAGGAGCGCCATGGTCCACGAGGCGGACATCGCCTCGGTGGCCGTGACCGCGCTGACCGCGGACGGTCACGCGGGCAAGGAGTACTGGCTGACGGGGCCTCAGGCGCTCACCCCGGCGGAGAAGGTGCGCATCATCGGCGAGGTGATCGGCCGCGAGGTCCGGTACATCGAGCTGAGCCGGGACGAGGTCGTCGCGGGCTGGCGCGACAGCGGCTACTCGGACGACGACGTGGAGTTCTTCCTCATGATGCGCACGAACCCTCCGGAGGCCGGCTACACCGTCCTGCCCACGGTGGAAGAGGTCACCGGCAGGCCCGCGCGCGCCTTCGCGCAGTGGGTGGAGGAGAACGCGGCGGCCTTCAAGGCCTGACCCACCCCACGGAAGCCGGGCGGGCCGAGCCCGGCCGGCTTCCGGCGTGCGCGGCATCCGCGGGGCGGTGACGCCGGGGCGCCGGCCGGCCCGTTCGAGTACGAATGCAGGCGGTGTCGAGAGCGGCCGACCACGATGGTGCTCGCCGCCATACCGCGCCCGGCATCCGCGATTCGGTGGAGGCTGCCGAACGGACCTTCCTGGAGACCGCTTTGACGTTGCACCTTCGGCCGGCCACGTCCCACGAGGATGTGGACGGCGCCGCGTCGCTACAGACAGCGAGGTCCGTGATGGCCAGGTCCGGACTGGTCCCCGACCTCGACCATTTCCACCGCTGGCTCGGCGAGCAGAGGCGCACCTCCCACATGGAAGTCCGGAGTCTTCCGCTGGACCACCTCGACGGATGGCGGACCGACCCCGACACCGGCAACATCCGCCATGTCTCGGGGAAGTTCTACTCGGTCGAGGGGCTGGACGCGCGGGTGACGGCCGGCCCGGTCGAGCACTGGCAGCAGCCGATCATCAACCAGCCCGAGGTGGGCATCCTGGGCATCCTGGTCAAGGAGTTCGACGGTGTCCTGCACTGTCTGATGCAGGCCAAGATCGAACCGGGCAACCGCAACGGCCTCCAGTTGTCCCCGACGGTCCAGGCGACACGCAGCAACTACACCCGGGTGCACGGCGGTGCGAGCGTGCCGTACCTCGACTACTTCCGGGACACCGCGGGCCACCGCGTCCTGGCCGACGTCCGGCAGTCCGAGCAGGGCTCCTGGTTCCACCGGAAGCGCAACCGCAACATGGTCGTCCAGGTCACCGGCGAGGTCGAGCTGCTCGGTGGCTTCTGCTGGCTGACTCTCGGGCAGGTGCACCAACTGCTGGCGCTGGACGACCTGGTGAACATGGACGTGCGCACGGTGCTGTCGTGCGTACCCTTCGCCGGCGTGAACCTGCTGCGGGCGTTCGGCCCCGGTCTCACCGCGTTCACCTCGTCGCTCATCCGGTCGTACGGTGTGGAGGCCGATGCCGTCCACAGCACCTCCGAGGTCCTCAGCTGGATCACGGACGTCCGCACCCGGCGGGAGAGCGAGGCCGAGCGGATCGCCCTGCGGGACGTGCGGGGCTGGAACCGGGACGACGAGAGGATCGCGCACGACAGCGGCCTGTTCTTCCGCGTCATCGGGGTCGGTGTCACGGCCACCGGACGCGAGACCCGCGCCTGGGCCCAGCCGATGATAGAGCCGTGCGGCGAGGGGGTGGTGGCCTTCCTGGTCAAACGGATGAACGGCGTCCTGCACCTGCTCGTCCACGCCAAGGCCGAGCCGGGGTACGTCGACGTCGTGGAACTCGCCCCCACCGTCCAGTGCACCCCACCCAATTACGACGCGATCCCGGGGGGCGTGCGACCTCCCTATCTGGCCGAGGTCCTCGCCGCCCAGCCGCACCAGATCCGGTTCGAGGCCGTGCACTCGGAGGAGGGCGGGCGCTTCTTCCACGCGCGGAACCGTTACTCCGTCATCGAAGTCGAAGGTGATCTCGATTCCGGCCACCCGGACTACCGCTGGCTCACCCTGACCCAGCTGGCCTCTCTGGTGCAGCACAGCCATTACGTGAATGTGCAGGCCCGCAGCCTGATCGCCTGTTTGCACGCCCTGTCCGCCTGATGCGCGACGGGGTTCTCCCGTACGGCCACCAAGGCCCGTCACCGTCGTCCTCCACGCAAGGGATTCCGATGGACAACCAGCCCACCTCCGTCACTTTCGTCAACCGGTTCACCGTGACCGGGGAGCCGAAGGAATTCGAGGAGGCATTTTCCAGGACCGCCGACTTCATGACGGGCCAGCCCGGCATTCTCGGATACACCCTTTCCCAAGACACCGAGGATCCCCAGCGCTTCGTGAACATCGCGCGCTGGAAGAACGCGCAGTCCCTTCGCGCCGCCGTGAGCAACCCCGACTTCCAGGCCCATGTGGGAGAGCTGCGAAAGCTGGCGACCAGCGAATCCCGGCTCTACTCCGAGAGGCAGCGCTACCTGGACGGCGGCGACACCGCTCCCTGATCCCGCGGAACGCCACCGATTTCCCCGCACCCTGACGAGAAACGGAATGCGATGAATTCGTTGAGTGAGGCCGTCCTGTCGGACGCGCCCCCGCGGGAACTGGCGCGGACGCCCTTGCCGGGGGAGTACACCGCGGCCCATCTGCGGGTCGAGGACGTCGGTATGTTCGCGGGTCAGGCCGACAAGGACGTGCGCAAGTCCATCCACGTCGGAGCGGTGCCGATGCCGGAGCTGGCACCGGACGAAGTGCTGGTCGCCGTCATGGCGAGTTCCATCAACTACAACACCGTCTGGTCGGCGACGTTCGAGCCGTTGCCGACCTTCGCGTTTCTCTCCCGGCGCGCCGCCGCCGGCGGGTTCGCCGCCCGGCACGACCTCCCGTACCACGTCATCGGCTCGGACGCGTCGGGTGTCGTCGTCCGTACCGGGGCAGGCGTCAGCCGGTGGGGGCCCGGGCAACACGTGGTGGTGAGCTGTGTCCAGGTGGACGATCACGAGCCGGCCACGCACGCGGACGCCATGCTCGGATCCGAACAGCGGATCTGGGGGTACGAGACGAACTTCGGCGGACTCGCCCACTACGCCGTGGTGAAGGCGAGTCAGCTGCTGCCGAAGCCGGGCCATCTGACCTGGGAGGAGGCCGCCTGCACGCTGCTCACCGCCGCCACCTCCTACCGGATGCTGATCAGCGACAAGGGAGCCCGGATCAAGCTGGGGGACGTCGTACTGATCTGGGGCGCGACCGGAGGGCTCGGAGCCTTCGCCGTACAACTGGTGAAACAGGCGGGCGGGATTCCCGTCGGGGTGGTCGGCTCGGAGGCCAAGGCGGGCTACCTGCGCGCGCTCGGCTGTGACCTGGTCGTCAACCGGTCCGAACTCGGCCTGGAAGGACCGGACGGCAAGGACAGCACCGTCGAACAGGCCAAGCGGCTGGGGCGGGCGATCCGCGAGGTGGCGGGCGAGGACCCGGCCGTGGTGTTCGACTTCGTCGGCCGGGCGACCTTCGGCCTGTCGGTCTTCGTCGTCCGCCGCGGCGGCACGGTGGTGACCTGTGGCTCGACCACCGGCTATCAGCACGAGTACGACAACCGCTACCTGTGGATGAACTCCAAGCGCGTCGTGGGCAGCCACGCCGCCAACCTCCAGGAACAGGCTGAGTGCAACCGCCTGTTCGGGCTCGGAAAGCTGGTGCCCGTCCTCTCCACCGTCCATCCGCTGGCGGAGGTCGGTGAGGCCACCCGCATGGTCCAGAACAATCAGCACATCGGAAAGGTGGGTGTTCTCTGCCTCGCACCCCGAGAAGGACTGGGGGTGACCGATCCCGCGCTCCGGGAACGGATGGGGGAGTCCGCGCTGAACCCGCTGCGCAGGGAGCGGCACATCCTCGAAAGGTGATCGCGAAGACGTCAACCGCCCACGCGCGCAAAGGATTTGCCAAGCCGCCGGAAAGATTCCTGTACTGTATTCCCATGGCAGAAAAAGAAGATGACATCCAGATCGTCGGCGCCAGGGAGAACAATCTCAAAAATGTGTCGCTGCGCCTTTCTCGAAACAAGATCACCGTATTCACCGGAGTGTCAGGTTCCGGGAAGTCTTCCCTGGTGTTCGACACGCTGGCGGTGGAGTCCCAGCGCCAGCTGAACAGTACGTTCAGCTGGTTCATCCGAAATCAGCTGCCGAAATACCAGCGCCCGCACGCGGATGTGATCAGGAATTTAACGACACCTGTGGTGGTCGACCAGAAACCGGTCGGCGGCAATGCCCGGTCGACGGTCGGAACGATGACGGACATCTACTCGTCCATCCGTGTCCTGTTCTCCCGCTTCGCGACACCCCGACAGCCTCCCGGCGTCTACTCCTTCAACGACCCGCAGGGCATGTGCCCCGACTGTGACGGTCTCGGCCGGACGCGCCGAGTCGACGTGGAGAGGATGCTCGACCGGTCCAAGTCCCTCGACGAGGGCGCCATTCAGCTGCCCACCCACAAGGTCGGTGGCATGGACTGGCAGCAGTACGCCAACTCCGGTCACTTCGACACGGCCAAGCCGCTGAGCGCCTACGACGACGCCGAGTGGCACATGCTTCTGCACGGCTCCGGCGGCACGGTGACCGTGAAGACCGCCAACAGCACGGCGACCCTCAAGTACGAAGGGTTGGTCGACCGCTTCGCCCGGACCAACCTCAAGCGCGATCTGAGTGCGCTGAGTGAACGGGGCCGGGCGAACATCGAGCGGTTCATCACCCAAGGTCCCTGCGGCGCCTGTGAGGGGACCCGGCTGAACCCCGCGGCGCGGGCCGCGACGATCGACGGCCGCACCATCGCCGACTGGTCCCGAATGGAGGTCGGCGACCTCATCGGGCTTCTCGGTACCTTTCGGGACCCGGAGTCCACGGGCATCGCCGAGAGTGTGCGTACCGCGCTCGAGCGCATCGAGGGGATCGGCCTCGGCTACCTCTCGCTCGACCGGGAGACCACCTCGCTCTCCGGCGGTGAGGCCCAGCGGCTGAAGATGGTGCGCCACCTCAGCAGCAGCCTCATCGGAATGACCTTCATCTTCGACGAACCGAGCACCGGACTGCACCCGCGGGACGTGGGCCGGCTCAACGACCTGCTGCGGGCCCTGCGGGACCAGGGGAACACCGTGCTCATCGTGGAGCACGACCCCGACGTCATCGAGATCGCCGATCACGTCGTCGATGTCGGCCCGCGCGCGGGGGTCCACGGTGGTCGGATTGTCTTCGAGGGGACGTTCGAGGAGTTGAGGAGGGCCGGCACGCTCACCGGCGAGGGCCTGAGGCGGGTCGGCCCGGTGAAGAACACGGCCCGCACGCCCACCGGGCACCTGGAGGTGCGCGACGCCGACCTGCACAATCTGAAGAACGTCACCGTCGCCTTTCCGACCGGGGTTCTGACCGCGGTCACCGGTGTCGCGGGTTCCGGCAAGAGCTCCCTGGTCACGGCGTCGTTCCTGGATGCCCATCCGGACAGTGTTCTTGTGGACCAGTCGGCCATCAAGGGGTCCTCGCGTTCCACACCGCTCAGTCATCTCGACCTGATGGACACGATCCGCAAGCTCTTCGCCAAGGCGAGCGGCGCGCCGGCCGGACTGTTCAGTTTCAACTCGGCCGGCGCCTGCGGCGAGTGCAACGGCCGCGGCCAACTGATCACGGAACTGGCCTACATGGACCCGGTGCGGACCCACTGCGAGGTCTGCGACGGCCGCAGGTTCCGCGAGGATGTCCTGGCGCACCACCTGCGCGGCAAGTCCATCGCCGATGTCCTCGAGCTCCCGGCCGAGGCGGCCGTCACGTTCTTCACCGAGCCGGAGATCCGCGGCAAGCTGACGGGCCTCCTCGATGTGGGCCTCGGCTACCTCACCCTGGGCCAGTCCCTCAGCACCTTGTCGGGAGGCGAGCGGCAGCGTCTGAAGCTCGCCGGACAACTGCACCGCTCAGGAAGCGTCTACGTACTGGACGAGCCGACCACCGGACTCCACATGTCCGACGTCGACACCATCCTCGGCCTGATGAACCGCCTGGTCGACAGCGGCAACACGGTCATCGTGGTCGAGCACAACCTCGACATCGTCCGCCAGGCGGACTGGGTCATCGACCTCGGCCCCGACGGCGGCAAGCACGGTGGAGAGATTGTCTTCACCGGCACACCCAACGACCTGCTCAAGGCGGAAGGCTCGGCCACCGGCGAGTATCTGCGCCGTCGCGCGGGGGGCTGACCGGGCGGGCCTCCGCCGCACCACTGTTCGAGATGGTCCTGGCGGGTGGGTGGTGGTGAAGTTACAGTGCGCGGACGGTTCCTGACTGGAGGTACGGATGCATCGCTCCGCTGTGCGGAATGTGTCGGCCGTGGCCGTCGCCGCGGCCATGCTCGCGGTGGGCGCCGCCGCGCCGCCCTCGACGGCGGCCCCCGGGGCTTCGCCGAAGACCCCCGCCACGAAGCCGCCGGTGAAGACGCCGGTGGCCGCGGGGTACGGGGGAGCGGTGGCGAGCGTCGACGCGGACGCCTCCGCCGCCGGCATCGAGGTGCTGCGCCGGGGCGGCAACGCCGTGGACGCGGCGGTGGCCACGGCCGCGGCGCTCGGGGTCACCGAGCCCTACTCCGCCGGGATCGGCGGCGGGGGCTACTTCGTGTACTACGACGCCAAGTCCCGTACGGTGCAGACCATCGACGGCCGCGAGACCGCCCCCCGGTCCGCCGACTCGGGCCTCTTCCTGGAGGACGGCAAGCCGATCCCGTTCGCGGACGCGGTGACCAGCGGGCTCAGCGTCGGCACGCCCGGCACCCCCGCCACCTGGGACACCGCGCTCCACGCGTGGGGCAGCAGGTCCCTCGGGCAGCTGCTCAAGCCCGCCGAGAAGCTCGCCAAGGACGGCTTCACCGTCGACGAGACCTTCCGCAGCCAGACCCAGGCCAACCAGGCGCGGTTCGCGGACTTCCCGGCGTCCGCGAAGCTGTTCCTGCCCGGCGGGCAGCTGCCGGTCGTCGGCTCGACCTTCAAGAACGCCGATCTGGCGCGTACGTACGCGGAGTTGGGGCGCCGGGGGACCGACGCGCTGTACGAGGGCGAGCTGGCCCGCGACATCGTCCGTACGGTACGGACCCCTCCCGTCGACCCGAAGGCGACCAGGGTCGTCCGCGCCGGCGACCTCAGCACCCGGGACCTCGCCGCGTACCGGACGAAGCGCCAGGCACCGACGAAGATCTCCTACCGGGGCCTGGACGTGTACGGCATCGCGCCGTCGTCGTCCGGCGGTACGAGTGTCGGCGAGGCGCTCAACATCCTGGAGAACACGGACCTTTCGAAGGCCTCCCAGGCGAAGTACCTCCACCGCTACATCGAGGCGAGCCGGATCGCGTTCGCCGACCGGGGCCGCTGGCTCGGTGACCCCGCCTTCGAGGACGTCCCCACCAAGGGGCTGCTGTCGCAGCGCTTCGCGGACTCGCGGGAATGCCTGATCAAGGACGACGCGGTCCTCAAGAGCCCGCTGGCGCCCGGCGATCCGGGCAACCCGAAGCCGTGCGCGCCGGGCGGCACCGCCGCGCCGACCACGTTCGAGGGCGAGAACACCACGCACCTGACGGCCGCCGACAAGTGGGGCAACGTCGTCGCGTACACCCTGACGATCGAGTCCACCGGCGGCAGCGCGATCACCGTGCCGGGACGGGGCTTCCTGCTCAACAACGAGCTGACGGACTTCTCGTTCGCCCCGGCCAACCCGGCGGTCCACGACCCGAACCTGCCCGGGCCCGGCAAGCGCCCGCGCTCCTCGATCTCCCCGACGATCGTGCTGGACCGGCACGACCGGCCCGTCCTGGCGCTCGGGTCGCCCGGCGGCGCGACCATCATCACGACGGTCCTCCAGACCCTGACGGGCGTGGTCGACCGGGGTCTGCCGCTGGTCGACGCGATCGCCGCGCCCCGCGCGAGCCAGCGCAACGCGGCCGCCACCGAGCTGGAGCCGGGGCTGTGGAACAGCCCGGTGCGGCAGCAACTGGAGTCCCTGGGGCACGTGTTCACGCAGAACCCGGAGATCGGCGCCGCGACCGGCGTCCAGCGCCTTCCCGACGGCCGCTGGCTGGCGGCGGCGGAGACCGTCCGCCGGGGCGGCGGCTCGGCGATGGTGGTCAGCCCGGCCGGCCGGCGGTAGGCACCACGCCCGGGGAAACACCCGACGACGGCCCGCGCACACGGCTCACAAGGCCGTGAGGATGCGCGGGCCGTCCGTCGTGATCGCGACCGTGTGCTCCGCGTGCGCCGCGCGGCTCTTGTCCAGCGTGCGGATCGTCCACCCGTCGTGGGCGGTGTAGTGCCGGTCCGTGCCGCCGCCGATCAGCATCGGCTCGATCGCCAGCACCATGCCGTGGCGCAGCGGCAACCCCCGGCCGGGACGCCCCTCGTTCGGGACGCCCGGGTCCTCGTGCATCGTCCGGCCCACGCCGTGCCCGCCGAACCCCTTCGGTATGCCGTAGCCGGCGGCCCGGCAGACGCGGCCGACCGCGTGCGCGATGTCGCCGATGCGGTTGCCGACGACGGCGGCCGCGATCCCCGCCGCCAGCGCCGCCCTAGCCGTCTCGACGAGCCGTACGTCGGCGGGCCTGGCGCGGCCGACGGTGAAGCTGATCGCCGAGTCGCCCACCCAACCGCCCAGCGTGGCACCGCAGTCGATGCTGACCAGATCACCGTCGTGCAGGCGGTACGTGTCCGGGATGCCGTGGACGATCGCGTCGTTGACCGACGTACAGATGACGGCCGGGTAGGGGAGGGGCGCCCAGGCGGGGTGGTAGCCGAGGAAGGGCGAGTCGGCCCCCGCCTCGCGCAGCACGGCGCGGGCGGTCTCGTCCAGGTCGCGCAGCGGGACGCCGACGTCCGCCGCTTCCCGTACCGCCGTGAGCGCTTGCGCGACGACCCGGCCGGCGGCCCGCATGGACTCCAGGGACGCGTCGGACTTGATGTCCACCATGCCACGAGGTTACGTCCAAGAGGCCGCGCCCTGCCCGTCCTCCGCGCCTCTACGCCCCCGAGATCAGCCGGTCCACCGCCGGGGTGCCCGACGACCAGCCCCGGCCGCCCGTCACCGGAGGCAGGGGCATGGCGGCCGCGGCGGGCCCCATCGGCGCGGCGGGCCAGACCTGGGCGGGGACCAGGCCGAGGCCCGGGGGCTGGGAGCCCGGCTGCGGGGCGGCGAGGCCCCTGGCGGGGACCGGCATCTGCGCGAGCATCGGCTGCGGTACGGCCGGCGGCAGCGGGGCCGGGGTGACCTGGCGGCCGTACAACACCTGCTCCAACCCGGAGATCAGGCGTCGCACCTGGTCCTCCTGGCGCACGACCAGCCGCAGGAACCGGCTGGACGACCCCACCTTGTTGCCGCACTCGCGCACCAGCACCCCGTGCTCCGCGAGCAGCCGGTCGCGCAGCACCGCGCCGTCCACGCCCTCCGGGAGCCGTACGAACACGAAGTTGCCCTGCGACGGGTAGACCGTGAGCCCCGGCAGCTGGGCGAGCCGGGCGGTCATCGCCCGCCGGTCGCGCCGGGCCAGCTCCAGGCTCTCGGCGTACTCCCCGCGGTGCTCCTTCAACATGAACACCACATGCTCGGCAAAGGAGTTGAGGTTCCACTTGGGAAGCATCGAGCGGACCTTCCCGGCGAGCGACGGGTTGGCGACGAGATAGCCGAACCGGACGCCGTGCAGCCCGAAGTTCTTGCCGAGGCTGCGCAGGACGATCACATTGGTACGGAGCGGGGCCTCGTCCACGATGCTGGTCTCGCGGGCCGCGTCGGCGAACTCCAGGAACGACTCGTCCACGACGACCAGGTCCACGTCCCGCAGCGAGTCGCACAGGTGGAGCACCTGGGCCTTGGACAGCAGCCCGCCGTCCGGGTTGTTGGGGTTGCAGATGACGGCGGTACGGGAGCCCCGGTCCTGGACGAAACGCACGAAGGCCCGGGGATCCAGCCGGAAGCCGTGCGCCTCCGGCAGCGGGAACATGTCGCAGCGCTTGCCGGTCTCCATCGGCTGGTCGGTCCACCGCCCGAAGGTCGGCACGGGCACCGCCAGCGAGTCCCGGACCAGCAAGTGGTCGATCCAGGTGATGAGTTCGGTGGAGCCGTTGCCCATGGCGACGGTCTGCGGGTTGAGGCCGAGGACCTGGCACAGCTCGGCGGTGATGGTGTCGGCGCCGCTCGGGTAGTAGGTGAGGATGTCGCGGATCCTCGCGCCCATCGCCTCGAACATCGCGGGGGTGGGGAAGTACGGATTGCACGGGATGCAGAAGTCCGCGATCGGCCCCGCGGCCCCGCCGCCCGCCCGGTGGAGCATGGAGATCGAGGGGCTGTGCGCGCTGGACGCGCGGAAGAGTGCGGTGACATCGCCGGCCATGGCCTGCCTTCCCTGCCGGGGGCGGTCCACCGGGGATGTGCGGACCGTCCCTCTATACGGCCCTGAAAGGTGGGGTGTTCAGTGGTTGGCGGGGGCGGCGAGCGCGTAGTCTCGCGTCCGTGACCACCCTCGACGAAGTCGGCGAACTCGGCCGCGCCCGCTATGTCAGCCTCACCACCTACCGCAAGGACGGCACGGGTGTCGCCACCCCCGTCTGGCACGCCGTGGAGAACGGTGAGTTGTTCATCTGGACCAGGGACGACGCCTGGAAGGTCAAACGGATCCGCAACAACGGCCGTGTGGTCCTGGCCGCCTGTGACGTACGCGGACGCATCGCGCCCGGTGCGACCACGCTCGAAGGCACGGCCCGGCTGCTGGACGCGTCCGAGAACAACCGGGTGCGCAAGCTCCTGACCCGGAAGTACACCTGGCAGTTCTGGGCGATCGACCGGCCGGCCCGGCTCTTCCGGCGCGGGAAGACGAAGACGGTCGGAATCGCCGTCACGTTCTGAGCAGCGGCGCACCGACACAGCGTGGTGTGCCGATCACACCGCACCGTCCCGGAAAACTGCGCGTAGCCGTCCTGTAACACGGCTGCGGTCGAATGCCACCTGACCGCAGGGCAGGCACGGGGGGTCAGAACGGGGCAGCGATGACGGTGCATCAACTCCCGGCAGAAATAGGGGCGTTCGCTCGGTACTTGCGCGACTTGACGTCGTTGCTCGACCCGGGCGGCGGCTGGTACGGCGTGTTCAGACAGCGTGATCCCGACGGGCTGCGCGCCTGTTTCGACGGCGTCGAGATCCCTCCGTGGGACGTCGTGGAGTCGCTGCTCCAGGACTTCGGCGCGGGCCGGGACGCCGAGCAGACCGCGGCGGAGGCGGCCCGCGCGCGCCGCCTCCACGCGGCATCGGCCGCCGCGTACGACCGGCGGGCCGGTGGCGGGGAAGCGCTGTCGGAGCGGCTGCGGCTGATGCTCCGCGAGCAGGCGTACGCCGTGGAGCGGGCCGACGAGCTGGTACGGCAGCTCCGTACGATCCCGGAGGGCTCGCCCGAGGGCGGGCAGCTGGCGCACGACCTCGCGTGGGTGCGCGACGACCACGCGCGCGCGTCCGCGCGGTGCGCCGAACTCCGCTCCCGGCTCACCGCCCTGACCACCCCGGGGCGCGGCGGGCTGCCCCCGCGCCCGGTGGCGCCCGAGGGGTGGTTCCGCGCGGAGGAGTCCCAGGCGGACGAGGAGTCCGTGTTCGGCACCCGCGACCCGGCCCCGGCCCGCTCCGGGCCCCGCGACGACGCGCGCTCCGGTCCGCGCGACGACGCCCGCGACGACGGCCCGGGATCCGCCCGGTACGCGGGCGGGGGGACGGGCGCGGGTATGGACACCCGTACCGGCGCGGACACCCGCTCGGGCATGGAGACCCACCCGGGCATGGACATCCGCCCCGGCGCGGGCAGCGGCCCCGGCCCCCGGCCGGACGCCGCCCCCGCCCCGGCGCCGTGGGCCGGCGCACCCCGCGCGGCTGATCCCTACGGCCGCCCCGCCCCCCAGGGGCCGTACGGAACCGAGAGCGCCCCCGCGCCCGCTCCCCGCGACCCCGCGTGGGGACCCGGAACACCCTGGGAGCGCCCGGCACCCGGCCCCGAGCGTACGAGTGCGGGCGCGAGCCCGGCCGGCGCCCCCGATGCCGTACCGGACAGCTCACCGCAGTGGGCCGGGGATGCCCCCCGGACCGCCCCCCGCGAGCAGGACCCCGAGCCCGCCCCGACCCGGCAGAAGAAGCGCGCCGCCGCCGCCAAGCGCAAGCCGCGCGGCGCCCGCTTCGCCGGACTCGACCTCGACGACGACGCCGAAGAACCGGTGGCCACGCCCCTCACGGACGCCCCGCCCCCCACCGCCCGCGACACCCCGCGCGGCGCCCGTTTCGGCGGCGCGCTCGCCGGTGCCGCCCGCCCCGCCGAGCCCGTCCACTCGCCCGAGGACCTGCGCGCCGCCGCCGACCTGGTCGCCTCGCTCGTCGGGCTCCGCGCCCAGGGCCGGTCCGGCGAGGCGCACGTCCTGCTCTGCGAGGCCGCCGGGCGCCCCCCGGGCCAGCTCCCGCTGCTCGCCGCCGAACTGAACCGCGCGGGCCTCGGCGCCGACTGGGCCGAGCTGCTCTGGGAGGCCGCCTCCCTGCCGCCCGACCGGCTCGCGGCGGCCGCCGGGGCGCTCGCCGTCGCCGGCCGGGACGACGACTGCGGCCAGCTCCTCCGCCAGGGCGCCGCCCGCCCCGCCGAGGAGATCGCCGACGCCGTGCTCGCGCTGGGCGACGCGGGCCGGGCGCACGAGGCGCAGGCGCTCCTGAGCACCTTCGTCCAGGCCCGTACGCCGGAGGACGCGGCGCGCATCGCCGTACCCGATCCGCGCCGTCTCGTACCGCAGCTCCTGCACGCGGCGCGGGCCGTCTCGGCCGGTCACGAGCGGGATGTCGTGCATGCCCTGCGGCTGGCCGGGATCGGGGCCGTCTGACCCGTCCGCGCCCCGGTCCGCCCGTTGTCGACCGCTCGGGTATGAAACTTGATCGACTCTGCGGGTTAACGACGATGGTCTTGCCCCCGTGTGTGACGGGGCTTACGTTCTCCTCCTACGCATCGCATCTACGTGCGTAGAAAGCTCGTCGACGATCCCGCCCAAGGAGCAGTCCCGTGGCCAGAGTCGTACGCGCCGCCCTCGTCCAGGCGACCTGGACCGGCGACACCGAATCCATGATCGCCAAGCATGAGGAGCACGCCCGCGAGGCGGCCCGGCAGGGCGCGCAGGTGATCGGCTTCCAGGAAGTGTTCAACGCCCCCTACTTCTGCCAGGTGCAGGAGCCCGAGCACTACCGGTGGGCCGAGCCCGTCCCGGACGGTCCCACCGTCACGCGGATGCGCGAGCTCGCCCGGGAGACCGGGATGGTGATCGTGGTCCCCGTCTTCGAGATCGAGCAGGCGGGCTTCTACTACAACACCGCCGCCGTGATCGACGCCGACGGCACGTACCTCGGGAAGTACCGCAAACACCACATCCCGCAGGTCAAGGGCTTCTGGGAGAAGTACTACTTCAAACCGGGCAACGCCGGCTGGCCCGTCTTCGACACCGCGGTCGGCCGGGTCGGCGTCTACATCTGCTACGACCGGCACTTCCCCGAGGGCTGGCGCCAGCTCGGCCTCAACGGCGCCCAGATCGTGTACAACCCGTCCGCGACCTCGCGCGGCCTCTCCGCCTACCTCTGGCAGCTGGAGCAGCCGGCCGCCGCCGTCGCCAACGAGTACTTCATCGCGGCGATCAACCGGGTCGGCCAGGAGGAGTACGGCGACAACGACTTCTACGGCACCAGCTACTTCGTGGATCCGCGCGGCCAGTTCGTCGGTGAGCCGGCGAGCGACAAGGCCGAGGAACTCCTCGTCAGGGACCTGGACTTCGGGGTGATCGACGAAGTGCGGCAGCAATGGGCGTTCTACCGGGACCGCAGGCCCGACGCGTACGAGGGACTGGTGAAGCCGTGACCGACACGACGGACACCCCGCAGGCCGTCGGGCCGCCGCGCACCCCGCAGGCCGCCGACCGGCTCCTCGACCGCCACCGCGCGGTCCTGCCCGACTGGCTCACCCTGTACTACGACCGGCCCCTGGAGATCACGCACGGCGAGGGCCGCCACGTCTGGGACGCCGACGGCAACCGCTACCTGGACTTCTTCGGCGGCATCCTCACCACGATGACCGCGCACGCCCTGCCCGAGGTCACCAAGGCGGTGAGCGAGCAGGCCGGGCGGATCATCCACTCGTCCACGCTCTACCTCAACCGCCCGATGGTCGAGCTGGCGGAGCGGATCGCCACCCTGTCCGGCATCCCGGACGCCCGGGTCTTCTTCACCACGTCCGGTACGGAGGCCAACGACACGGCCCTGATGCTGGCCACCGCCTACCGCGCGTCGAACCAGATCCTCGCGATGCGCAACAGCTACCACGGCCGGTCCTTCTCCACGGTGTCGATCACCGGCAACCGCGGCTGGTCGCCGACCTCGCTCTCCCCGCTCCAGACGCTGTACGTGCACGGCGGGGTCCGCGACCGGGGCCCGTACGCGCACCTCGGCGACGAGGCCTTCATCGCGGCGTGCGTGGCCGACCTGGAGGACCTGCTCGGCCACACCCGCGCGCCCGCCGCGCTCATCGCCGAACCGGTGCAGGGCGTCGGCGGGTTCACCGCGCCGCCCGACGGGCTGTACGCCGCGTTCCGCGAAGTCCTCGACCGGCACGGCATCCTGTGGATCAGCGACGAGGTGCAGACCGGCTGGGGCCGTACCGGCGAGCACTTCTGGGGCTGGCAGGCACACGCCGCGAGCGGCCCGCCGGACCTCCTCACCTTCGCCAAGGGCATCGGCAACGGCATGTCCATCGGTGGGGTCGTGGCCCGGGCCGACATCATGAACTGCCTGGACACCAACTCCATTTCGACCTTCGGCGGCAGCCCCGTCACGATGGCGGCCGGCCTCGCGAACCTCTCGTACCTGCTGGAGCACGACCTCCAGGGCAACGCCCGGCGGGTCGGCGGACTGCTGATCGAGCGGCTGCGGGGGATCGGCGCGGGTGTCGCGGCCGTACGGGAGGTCCGCGGCCGGGGCCTGATGATCGGCGTCGAACTGGTCAAGCCCGGCACCGACGAGGCGTCGCCCGAGCGGGCGGCTGCCGTCCTCGAAGCGGCCCGCGAGGGCGGGCTGTTGATCGGCAAGGGCGGCGGCCACAACACCAGCGTGCTGCGGATCGCCCCGCCGCTCTCCCTCACCGTGGCCGAGGCGGAACAGGGCGCGGCCATCCTCGAACAGGCCCTGCGGGGCGTCTGATCCGTCCGTACGGCTCCGGCCCGGGCCGCCAACAGCCGCCCGGGCCGGGGAAGTTCGGACCAACCTCCGTCCCCGCGAGCGCGGTCGCACCGCAAGAAAGGGAGCGCCACCACCATGAGCACCCGCACCCTGATCCGTGGCGGGCTTGTCATCACCGCCGCCGAGGAGACCCACGCCGACGTCCTGATCGAGGACAGCAGGATCGTCGCCCTCGCCGCGCACGGGTCGACGGTCGCGGAGGGCTGGACCGCCGAGCGGACCATCGACGCGACCGGGAAGTACGTCATCCCCGGCGGGGTCGACGCCCACACGCACATGGAGATGCCGTTCGGCGGCACCCTGGCCGCCGACACCTTCGAGACCGGCACCCGCGCCGCCGCCTGGGGCGGCACCACCACGATCATCGACTTCGCCATCCAGTCGCCGGGCCGGGCGCTGCGCGAGGGCCTGGACGCGTGGTACGCCAAGGCCGACGGCCGGTGCGCGATCGACTACGGCTTCCACATGATCGTGGCGGACGTGAACGAGGGTTCGCTGAAGGAGATGGACCTGCTGGTCCAGGAGGGGGTGACCTCCTTCAAGCTCTTCATGGCCTACCCCGGCGTCTTCTACAGCGACGACGGCAAGATCCTGCGGGCCATGCAACGGGCCTCCCAGAACGCCGGGTTGATCATGATGCACGCCGAGAACGGCATCGCGATCGACGTCCTCGTGGAGCAGGCGCTCGCCGAGGGCCGCACCGACCCCCGCTACCACGGCGAGGTACGGAAGACACTGCTGGAGGCCGAGGCCACCCACCGCGCGATCCAGCTCGCGCGGGTCGCCGACGCACCGCTGTACGTCGTGCACGTCTCGGCCGAGGAAGCGGTCGCCGAGCTGGCGCAGGCCCGCGACAAGGGGCTGCCGGTCTTCGGCGAGACCTGTCCGCAGTACCTCTTCCTCTCCACCGACAACCTCGCCGAGCCGGACTTCGAGGGCGCCAAGTACGTCTGCTCCACCCCGCTGCGGCCCAAGGAGCACCAGGCGGCGCTCTGGCGCGGACTGCGGACCAACGACCTCCAGGTGGTGTCCACGGACCACTGCCCGTTCTGCTTCACCGGGCAGAAGGACATGGGCCGGGGCGACTTCTCCAAGATTCCCAACGGGCTGCCCGGGGTGGAGAACCGCATGGACCTCCTCCATCAGGCCGTGGTCGAAGGCCGTATCACGCGCCGCCGCTGGATCGAGATCGCCTGCGCCACCCCGGCCCGGATGTTCGGCCTCTACCCGCGCAAGGGCACCATCGCGCCCGGCGCGGACGCCGACGTCGTCATCTACGACCCGCACCACGAGCAGACGCTCTCCGTTGACACCCACCACATGAACGTCGACTACTCGGCGTACGAGGGCAAACGGATCACCGGTCAGGTGGAGACCGTGCTGTCCCGGGGCGAACCGGTCATCGACCGGCGGGAGTTCACCGGCCGCGCGGGCCACGGCCAGTACACCCCGCGCGCCACCTGCCAGTACCTCGACTAGACCGCTGGCCCGAGCGATCCAAGCGATTCACCCGAACAAAGCGAACCGAGCGAACCAAGTGATCTAGGAGTGGCACGGCCATGGACTTCGGACTCGTCCTCCAGACCGACCCGCCGGCCTCAGGGGTCGTCGGGCTCATGCGGCGCGCGGAACGCAACGGGTTCCGCTACGGCTGGACCTTCGACTCGGCGGTCCTCTGGCAGGAGCCGTTCGTCATCTACAGCCGCATCCTGGAGCACACCACCAGCCTGATCGTGGGCCCGATGGTCACCAATCCGGGCACCAGGACATGGGAGGTGACCGCCTCCACCTTCGCCACCCTCAACGAGATGTACGGCAACCGCACGGTCTGCGGCATCGGGCGCGGCGACTCGGCGATGCGGGTGGCCGGCCGCAAGCCCAACACCCTGGCCCGGGTGGGCGAGGCGATGGAGGTCATCCGCGACCTCGCGGAGGGCCGCGAGGCGCTCGTCGACGGCCAGAGCCTGCGGCTGCCGTGGGTACGGGACGGGAAACTGCCGGTCTGGATGGCCGCGTACGGGCCCAAGGCCCTGGCCCTCGCCGGGCAGAAGGCCGACGGCTTCATCCTCCAGCTCGCGGACCCGTACCTCACCGAGTCGATGGTCAAGGCGGTCCGTACCGCCGCCTCGGACGCCGGGCGGGACCCGTACTCCATCACGATCTGCGTGGCGGCGCCCGCGTACGTCGGGGACGACCTCGCCCACGCCCGCAACCAGTCGCGGTGGTTCGGCGGGATGGTCGGCAACCACGTCGCGGACCTGGTGGCGCGCTACGGCGAGCACTCCGGGCTGGTGCCGGACGCGCTGACCGACTACATCAAGCGGCGCGAGGGGTACGACTACAGCCACCACGGGCGTACGGACAACGCGTCGGCGGACTTCGTGACCGACGAGATCGTGGACCGGTTCTGCCTGCTCGGTCCGGTCGAGGCGCACATCGAGAAGCTGGAGGCGCTGCGGGCCCTGGGCGTCGACCAGTTCGCGCTGTACAACATGCACGACGCGAAGGAAGCGACGATCGACGCGTACGGCGCCGACGTCATCCCGCACTTCCAGGACTGACCCGCCCCTTCCCCATCCGCCCGTTCCCCACCCGCTTCCATCCCCTCCGCAGGAAGGGTTCCGCCGCGATGACCGCGATAACCGAAACCGGAGACACGGGAGACACCGGACCGGACGACGGCGGCCGGGTCGAACTCGTGCCCGGCGCGACCCCCGGCGACAGCCGCTTCGTCAACGACGACCTCCTGCCGGTCCCGGTCGCCCGCCGCACCTGGACCACGTACAACTTCGCCGCGCTGTGGATCGGCATGGCGCACAACATCCCGTCCTGGCTGCTCGCTTCGGGCCTGGTCACCCTCGGCATGGACTGGAAGCAGGCGGTCCTCACGATCGCCCTCGCCAACCTGATCGTGCTCTTCCCGATGCTGCTGACCGGCCACGCGGGACCCAAGTACGGCATCCCCTTTCCCGTACTCGCCCGTGCCTCCTTCGGCCTGCGCGGCGCCAACCTGCCCGCGCTGATCCGGGCGGCCGTCGCCTGCGCCTGGTTCGGGATCCAGACCTGGATCGGCGGCCAGGGGATCTTCGTCCTGCTCGGCAAGATCTTCGGCGGCTGGGCGGAGGCGTCGCGGGTCGGCGGCCAGCCCTGGACGCTGTGGGTGTGCTTCGTCCTCTTCTGGGCGCTCGAACTCGCCATCATCTACCGGGGGATGGACACCCTGCGGCGCTTTGAGAACTGGGCCGCGCCCTTTGTCATCGTCGGCGCGCTCGTGCTGTTCCTCTGGATCACCGTCAAGGCCGGCGGCCTCGGCCCGCTGCTCGACCAGCCGTCGGAGCTCGGCTGGGGCGCGGACTTCTGGCCGGTCTTCTTCCCCGCCCTCATGGGGATGATCGCCTTCTGGTCCACCCTGTCCCTCAACATCCCCGACTTCACCCGATTCGGCGCCGGACAGCGCGCGCAGATCTGGGGACAGACGCTCGGACTGCCCACGACGATGACGGTCTTCGCACTGCTGTCGGTCTTCGTCACCTCGGGCTCGCAGGCGGTGTACGGAGCGGCCGTCTGGGACCCGGTCGCCCTCGCCGCCAAGACCGACAACGTCTTCGGGCTGCTCTTCGCGCTGGTGACCGTACTGATCGCGACGATCTCCGTGAACATCGCGGCGAACGTCGTGTCCCCCGCGTACGACCTGGCCAACCTGGCGCCGAAGCTCATCACCTTCCGCACGGGCGCGCTGATCACGGGGGTGGTCGGGGTGGTCATCATGCCGTGGAAGCTCACCGAGACGCCCGAGCTGTACATCTTCACCTGGCTCGGTCTGGTCGGCGGTCTGCTCGGTACGGTCGCGGGCATCCTGATCGCCGACTACTGGGTCGTCCGGCGGACCGTCCTCGACCTCGCCGACCTCTACCGGCCCGGCGGCCGCTACTGGTACACGAACGGCTGGAACGTCAAAGCCGTGGTGGCGTTCCTGGTCGGGGGCGTCCTGGCGGTCGGCGGGTCCCACTCGGCCGCGGGGCAGGGGCCGTTCCCCGAGGACGGGCTGATCCCCTTCCTCAAGCCGCTCGCCGACTACGGCTGGGCGGTGGGCCTCGCCGCCTCGCTGGTGCTCTACATCGTCCTGATGCTGCCCGAACGGCGGGCGGCGGGCGGGGCGGTGGCACCGGCGCGCGCCGATTCCTGACGGACCCGGCCCACTCCGCGCCACCCGTTCGCCCCGGCGGCTCCCCCCGCCGGGGCGGCGGGTGGGCACGACACCCGCGCGGAGGGCGCACCACCACGCCCGCCGGGCTACGGCACCTGCGCCCCCACGCCCGCCGGGCTACGGCACCCTCGCCGTCCACGCCCGGCTGCTGAACTTCGTCGCGGCGAGTTCGCGCGCCCGCGCCATCTCCTCCTCGGTGACCCGCCCCTCCGCCAGGCCGTACCGCCCCCGGAAGGACGCGATCATCCGCTCGATCACCGCCTCCCGCGACAGACCGGTCTGCCGCCGCAGCGGGTCCACCCGCTTCTTCGCACTGCGCGTCCCCTTGTCGGAGAGCTTCTCGCGGCCGATCCGCAGCACGTCGAGCATCTTGTCGGCGTCGATGTCGTACGCCATGGTCACGTGGTGCAGGACGGCGCCCCGCCCGCTCACGACCCGCTTCTGCGCCGCGCCCGCGATCTTGCCCGCGTCCGTCGCGATGTCGTTCAGCGGCTGGTACCACGCCTTCACGCCCAGGTCGCCGAGCGCGCCGAGCACCCAGTCGTCCAGGTACGCGTAACTGTCGGCGAAGGTCAGCCCCTTGACCAGCGCCTCCGGTACGGAGAGCGAGTACGTGATCGTGTTGCCCGGCTCGATGAACATGGCGCCGCCGCCCGAGATCCGGCGGACCACCGTGATGCCGTGGCGCTCCGCCCCGGCCGGGTCCACCTCGTTGCGCAGCGACTGGAAGCTGCCGATCACCACGGCGGGCGCGCCCCACTCCCAGATGCGGAGGGTCGGCGGGCGGCGGCCCTCCGCGACCTCGGTGGTGAGGACCTCGTCGAGCGCCATGTGGAGCGCCGGGGACTCGGGGCCCGCGTGGACGACCTGCCAGTCGTAGTCCGTCCAGTCGGTGGCCCGCGCCAGGGCGCGGCGTACGGCGACGGCGATCCCCTCCGACGTCAGGCCGTACATCACCGTGCCGGCGGGCAGCGCCGCGTCGATCCGGGACGCGAGGCCGGCGGCGTCCGTGTCGGCGGGAGCGCCCTCCAGCGCGGCGTCGATCGCCTCGATGGCCTCGTCGGGCTCCAGGAAGAAGTCCCCGGCGACCCGGACGCCGCGCAGCACCCCGTCCGCCGTGTCCAGGTCCACGACGACCAGCTTGCCGCCGGGGACCTTGTACTCACCGTGCACCGCGTACCTCCGCCACGATCCGTGCCGCCTCGCACCTGTGGCGGAGCTGGGCATGATCACCCACAAATCGTACTGCTCGGACGAGGCTGACCGGGGGTTCCGTTCCCGGTCCCGGGGCTCATGTCCGGGGCCGACCCGGCAAGTGCTTTCACACAGCATCCAGTGCTAGCGTGACCACGGTCCGGCTGAGGAATCAGCGCGAGTGAATTCGGCATGAACAGGTCTGGAGAAGGTCCTTATGATCAAGATCGGAATAATTCTCGGCAGCACCCGTCCCGGACGTGTCGGTGAAATAGTCGCCGACTGGGTGGCCGAGGTGGCGTCGAAGCGGGACGACGCCGAGTTCGTCCTGGTCGACGTGGCGAAGGCGGGGCTGCCGCTGCTCGACGAGCCGGTGCCCCCGATGGTCGGGCAGTACACCCAGCAGCACACCAGGGACTGGTCCGCCACCATCGCCGGCCTGGACTCCTTCCTGTTCGTGACACCCGAGTACAACCACTCGGTGCCCGCGAGCCTCAAGAACGCGATCGACTTCCTGCACCACGAGTGGCACAACAAGGCCGCCGGATTCGTCAGTTACGGAGCCGCGAGCGGCCTCCGCGCCGTCGAGCACCTGCGTCTCGTCCTGGCGGAACTCAAGGTCGCCACCGTGCGCTCCCAGGTGGCCCTGAACTCCTACACCGACTTCGAGGAGTTCTACACGTTCAAGCCGACCGAGCGGCTTGTCGATCAGCTGAACGGCACGATCGACGAAGTGGTGGAGTGGGGTACGGCGCTGCGCGCGTTGCGCGGCTGAACGGCACGGGAATTCACCGGAATTTACCGGAATTCCCGGCGCGGAAATCGCCCGGCCGGAATCGGGGATTTGCCCACGGACCGAATGGCCCCTCGCGGGAAATCCCCTCGGCGGCGCCGGAAACGGTCACGGACAGGCCGCCCCGATCGGTTCCACCCGGCCCTGAGTACACTGCGCAGCTTCCCCCAGGAGCCGTCCTGAGCGCCCGTCGTCCGGGCCGAGGCACGCAGACAGCTAGGTGAGAAGCACTGTGTTCACGACCCGACCCACCCTCCAGGGCACCTTCGGCATGGTCTCCTCCACCCACTGGCTCGCCTCGCAGTCCGCGATGGCCGTCCTGGAGGGCGGCGGGAACGCGTACGACGCCGCCGTCGCCGCCGGGTTCGTGCTGCACGTCGTGGAGCCCCACCTCAACGGGCCCGCCGGTGAGGTGCCGATCATCCTCGCCCCGGCCGGCGGGGACGTACGGGTGCTGTGCGGGCAGGGGCCCGCGCCCGCCGCCGCGACCGTCGCGCACTACCGGTCGCTCGGCCTCACCCTCGTCCCCGGTACGGGACCCCTCGCCGCAGCCGTCCCCGGCGCCTTCGACGCCTGGATGCTGCTCCTCCGCGACCACGGCACGTGGACGCTCGCCGAGGTGCTGCGGTACGCCATCGGGTACGCGGAGGACGGCCACGCCCCCGTCGAACGGGTCGGCCAGACCGTCGAGACGGTCCGGGAGCTGTTCGAGACCGAGTGGCCCTCGTCCGCCGCCGTCTACCTGCCCGACGGCAACGCCCCGGCCCCCGGCACGCTGTTCCGCAACCCCGCCCTCGCCGCGACCTGGCGCCGCCTGGTCGCCGAGGCCGAGGCGGCGGGCGCGGACCGGACCGCCCAGATCGAGGCCGCCCGCGCCGTCTGGCGCGAGGGGTTCATCGCCGAGGCGCTGGTGCGCCAGGCCGGCCGCCCGACCCTCGACACCAGCGGGGATCACCACACCGGCACCCTCACCGCCGCCGACCTGGCCGGCTGGTCCGCGTCGTACGAGGCCCCCGCCACGTACGAGTGGGACGGCTGGACGCTCTGCAAGGCGGGCGGCTGGAGCCAGGGCCCCGCCTTCCTCCAGCAGCTCGCCCTGCTGCCGTCCCGCGCCGCCGACCTGCCCGCGTACGGCTCCGCCGCGTACGTCCACCTCCTCGTCGAGGGCTGCAAGCTCGCGATGGCCGACCGGGAGGCGTGGTACGGCGACGCGGGGGAGGGCGCCGCCGATGGCGTGCCGCTCGACGCGCTGCTCTCGGAGCCGTACAACACCGCCCGCAGGGCGCTCATCGGGGAAACCGCTTCGTACGAACTGCGCCCCGGCAGTCCCGGGGGGCGTACGCCGGTGCTCAGCGCACACGCCGGGACCGTCGTGGAGGGCGAGGAGTTCAGCGCGATGGGCATCCCGGGCGCCGGGGAGCCGACGGTCGCCAAGGACGGCGGAACCCGGGGCGACACCTGCCACCTGGACATCGTGGACCGCTGGGGCAACATGGTCGCGGCCACCCCCAGCGGCGGCTGGCTCCAGTCCAACCCCGTCGTGCCCGAGCTGGGCTTCCCGCTCGGCACCCGGCTCCAGATGGCCTGGCTGGAGGAGGGCCTGCCCAACTCCCTCACCCCCGGCCGCCGTCCGCGCACCACCCTCACGCCGTCCCTCGCGCTGCGCGACGGGGTGCCGGTGCTCGCGTTCGGCACACCCGGCGGGGACCAGCAGGACCAGTGGCAGCTGCACTTCTTCCTGGCGCTCGTCCTGCGCGGGTCCGTGCGCGGCGGACTCGATCTCCAGGGCGCCGTCGACGCGCCGAACTGGCACAACGACAGCTTCCCCAGCTCCTTCTACCCGCGCGGGACGCGGCCGGGCAGCGTGACCGTCGAGGAGGGCATGGACCCCGCCGTCATCGCCGGACTGCGACGGCTCGGCCACGACGTCACCGTCGGCGAACCGTGGTCCGAGGGGCGGCTGTGCGTGGTGGCGAGGGACCCGGAGACGGGCATTCTGTCGGCCGCCGCGAACCCGCGCGGCATGCAGGGTTACGCCGTAGGCCGCTGAGTTGTCACCCGATCTGTCATACGCGTTGTCAGTGGCACGTGATGGTATGGACGCATGATCGATGACAGCGCGGGCAGCGCCGGCGGCGCCGGGTCCGGGTACGGAGACCTCCTGTCCACGGCGGTGCCGGTACGCCGGGCCCCCGGGCAACAGGTCCCCGGGGCGGCGGCCGGTGCTCCGGCGGCCGCCGGGCCGCCGGTGTCCGCCGTCGAGGCGGCGGTCCGCGCCGCTGCCGCCGCCGAGATCATGCCGCGCTTCCGGCAGCTCGCCGCGCACGAGATCGTGGAGAAGAGCGGCCCGCACGACCTGGTCACCATCGCGGACCGGGGCGCCGAGGAGCACCTCACCGCCTCCCTGACCGCGCTGCTCCCCGGCTCGGTCGTCGTCGGCGAGGAGGCCGTGCACGCGGACCCCTCCGTGTACGACGCGCTGCGCGGCGAGGCGCCGGTGTGGATCGTGGACCCGGTCGACGGCACCGCCCAGTTCGTCCGGGGCGAGCCCGGATTCTGCACGCTGGTGGCCCTCGCCCAGGGCGGCGAGGTGCTGGCGTCCTGGACGTACGCCGCCGCGCTGGACGAGATGGCCATCGCCGTGCGCGGCCGGGGCGCCTGGCTGAACGGCGCACGCCTGCGCTCCGGCGCCCCCGCGCCCGGCGCGCCGCTCACCGTCGCCATGTCCCACCCGGACTACACGACCGAGGACCAGAAGCGGGCGCTCCTCGGCCTCCGTACCGAAGGCGTCGACACCCGCGCCTGCGGCTCCGCGGGGCTGGAGTACCTGGCCCTGGCGCGCGGCGCCCTCGACGCGGTGGCGTTCAGCTGGGAGCTGGCCTGGGACCACGCGGCGGGGCTGCTGCTGGTGGCCGAGGCGGGCGGCGCGGACACGACGCTCGCGGGCGAGCCCTACCGGATCACGGGCGGCAACACCCTGCCCTTCACCGCCGCCCGCGACGCGGCCACGGCGGAGCGGATACGGGACCTGCTGCTGGCCGGAGCCTGACCGGGCCCCGCCCGGCACCCCCCGGCCGTCGCGGACAGTACCGGCGTCCGGGCTGTCCGTGCCCAGGAATATCCTGGGGGTCCTGGCCGTCGGCTGACGAAGGAGTCCGAAGGTGCCGTCGATGCTCGATGCAGTCGTCGTGGGGGCGGGCCCCAACGGACTGACCGCCGCGGTCGAACTGGCCCGCCGCGGCTTCTCCGTGGCCGTTTTCGAAGCCAGGGACACCGTGGGCGGAGGTGCCAGGACGGAGGAGCTGACCCTCCCCGGGTTCCGCCACGACCCCTGCTCCGCCGTCCATCCGCTGGGCGCGGGGTCCCCCGTCTTCAAGACCATGCCCCTGGACCGGTACGGCCTGGAGTGGCTGCACCCCGAGCTGCCCATGGCCCACCCGTTCGACAACGGTACGGCCGCCGTGCTGTCCCGCTCCGTCGCCGAGACCGCCGCGTCGTTCGGCGCGCGGGACGCCGGGGCGTACCGGCGGCTCGTGGCGCCCTTCCTCGGCCGGTGGGACGAACTGGCCCAGGACTTCATGTCCCTGCCGCTGACCGCCCTTCCGCGCCACCCCGTCACCCTCGCCCGCTTCGGTCTCGCCGGCCTCCCGCCGTACGGCGTGCTGGCGCGGCGGTTCCGCGACGAGAAGGCGCGGGCCCTGTTCGCCGGACTGGTCGCGCACGTCATCGCCCCGCTGAACGGGATCGCCACGAGCGCCGTCGGCCTGATCTTCGCCCTCGCGGCGCACGCGGGCGGCTGGCCGGTGCCGCGCGGCGGCTCCCAGGCGATCTCCGACGCGCTCGCCGCGTACCTCCGGGCCCTCGGCGGCACGGTCCACACCGGATACGAGATCAAGCGGCTGGACGACCTGCCGCCCGCGCGCGCGTACGTCTTCGACACCTCACCGACCGCGCTCGCCCGGATCGCCGGGCTCGGCCGGGTGTACGACGGGTACCGCTACGGGGCCAGTGTGTTCAAGATCGACTACGCGCTGGACGGACCCGTGCCCTGGACGGCCGAGGAGCCGCGCCGGGCCGGCACGGTCCAGATCGGCCCCACCACCGGGGAGATCGGCAGGGCGCTGCGGGAGGCGTCGGGCGGACAGGCACCCGCGACCCCGTTCCTGATCACCGCCCAGCCCAGCCTGGTCGACCCGTCCCGCGCGCCCGAGGGCAAGCAGGCGTTCTGGGCGTACGGACATGTCCCGAACGGCTGGGACGGCGATCTGACCGACGCCGTCGAGCAGCAGATCGAGCGCTTCGCCCCCGGCTTCCGCGACCGGGTCCTGGCCCGCGCGACGGCGGGCCCGCCGCAGCTCGCGGCCAAGAACGCGAACTACGTGGGCGGGGACATCGCGTGCGGCGCCGCCTCGGGCCTCCAGCTGTTGCTGCGGCCGAAGCTCTCCCTGTTCCCGTACACGACCCCGCACCCGGCGGTCTTCCTCTGCTCGGCGGCGACCCCGCCGGGGCCCGGGGTGCACGGCATGTCGGGGCACAACGCGGCGAAGGCGGTGTGGCGGCGGCTGCGGGCGGAGTGACGTGGCGCCTTGCGGACGTGGCGCCGTGCGGACGTGGCACCTTGCGGACGTCGCGCCATGCGGCAGGGCGCGGGGTGTTTCCGGAGTGCGCCGTACGGCCCCGGCCCGGATGTGCCGTACGGCCCCGGCCTGGCAGAGTTTCCCGTATGGCACATCTGACACTGGTCCAGGGCGACATCACACGCCAGAGCGTGGACGCGATCGTCAACGCCGCCAACTCCTCGCTCCTCGGCGGCGGCGGGGTCGACGGCGCCATCCACCGGCGCGGCGGCCCCGAGATCCTGGCCGAGTGCCGGAAGCTGCGCGCCGGGCACTACGGCGGCGGGCTGCCCACGGGCCGGGCCGTCGCCACCACGGCCGGCCTCCTCGACGCCCGCTGGGTGATCCACACCGTCGGACCCGTCTGGGCCCGCAAGGAGGACCGCTCCGACCTGCTCGCCTCCTGCTACCGGGAGTCCCTGAGGGTCGCCGCGGAACTGGGCGCGCGGACGGTCGCGTTCCCGGCCGTCTCCACCGGCGTCTACGGCTGGCCGATGGACGACGGCGCCCGGATCGCGGTCCGTACCACCCGGGAGGCGGCGGTCGCGCCGGTCGAGGAGGTGCGGTTCGTGCTCTTCGACGCGGCGGCGTACGGGGCGTTCGAAACGGCGCTGGAAGCGGACTCCTGACAGGCCCGACCCGCAGCGGCGGCCGGGGCCCCACGCTGATGTCGGATTCCTGCCAGCCCGCGCCTCCCCGGTACCCGATGCTGGGGGGCATGTACACCGACACCGAGCGCTGCGTACGGGCCGTCAGGTCCAAGGACGCGCGGTTCGACGGGTGGTTCTTCACGGCGGTCCTGACCACCCGGATCTACTGCCGGCCCAGCTGTCCCGCCGTGCCCCCCAAGGCCGAGAACATGACCTTCTACCCCAGCGCGGCCGCCTGCCAGCAGGCCGGCTTCCGGGCCTGCAAGCGCTGCCGGCCCGACACCAGCCCCGGCTCGCCGGAGTGGAACGCCCGCGCCGACACGGTCGCCCGCGCGATGCGGCTCATCCAGGACGGCGTCGTGGACCGCGAGGGCGTGCCAGGACTCGCCGGCCGCCTCGGGTACTCCGCCCGGCAGATCGAGCGCCAGCTCCTCGCCGAACTGGGCGCGGGGCCGCTCGCCCTGGCCCGCGCCCAGCGCGCCCAGACCGCCCGCGTCCTCATCGAGACGACCGCGCTCCCGATGGCCGAGGTCGCCTTCGCGGCCGGGTTCGCGTCGATCCGGGCCTTCAACGGCACGGTCCGCGAGGTCTTCGCCCTGTCACCCAGCGAATTGCGCACCCGCGCGGCCCGGCGTGGCCGCAAGGGCGGGGGTGCGCGCGGCGACGAGGCGCCCGCCCCCGGCGTGATCTCCCTGCGGCTCCCCTTCCGCGCACCCCTCAACCCCGACAACCTCTTCGGCCACCTCGCCGCGACCGCCGTGCCCGGTGTGGAGGAGTGGCGGGACGGCGCGTACCGCCGCACGCTCTCCCTGCCGTACGGACACGGCATCGTCGCCCTGTCGCCGCGCCCCGACCACATCGCCTGCCGGCTCTCGCTCACCGATCCGCGCGACCTGACCTTCGCGATCAGCGCGTGCCGCCGGATGCTCGACCTGGACGCCGACCCGGTCGCCGTGGACGAGCAGCTGCGGTCCGACCCACTGCTGGCCCCGCTGGTCGACAAGGCGCCGGGCCGCCGGGTGCCCCGTACCGTCGACGCCGCCGAGTTCGCCGTACGGGCCGTGCTCGGCCAGCAGGTGTCCACGGCGGCGGCCCGCACCCACGCCGCCCGGCTGGTCACGGCGTACGGCGTGCCGGTCGACGACCCCGAGGGCGGCCTCACGCAGCTCTTCCCGACCACCGGGGCCCTGGCGTCGCTGGACCCGGAGGCCCTCGCGATGCCGCGCAGCCGCCGTACCACCCTCACCACGCTGGTCGGCGCCCTCGCCGACGGCTCGCTCCGGCTCGGCACGGACAGCGACTGGGACGAGGCGCGCGCCCGGCTCACGGCGCTGCCCGGCTTCGGGCCCTGGACGGTCGAGGTCATCGCGATGCGCGCGCTCGGCGACCCGGACGCGTTCCTGCCGGGCGACCTCGGGGTCCGCAGGTCGGCCGCCGGGCTCGGCCTGCCCGCCACCCCCGCCGCGCTCACCGCGCGGGCGGCGGGCTGGCGGCCGTGGCGGGCGTACGCGGTGCAGTACCTCTGGGCGACCGAGGACCACGCCATCAACCACCTTCCCGCCTAGGAAAGTTCACCATGCTCAAGCAGCACACCGTGATCGACAGCCCGTACGGACTGCTCACGCTCGTCGCCACCGACGGCCTCCTGAGCGGCCTCTACATGGTCCAGCACCGCCACCGCCCGGCCGAGGAGACCTTCGGCGAGCCGAACCCCCGGCCCTTCGGCGAGGTACGGCGTCAGCTCACCGCCTACTTCGACCGCGAACTGACTGAGTTCGACCTGCCGTTGCACCTGGCGGGCACCCCGTTCCAGCGCAGTGTGTGGGCGCAGCTGGAGCTGATCCCGTACGGCGAGACCCGGTCGTACGGCGAACTGGCCAACGCCCTCGGCAAACCGGGCGCCTCACGGGCGGTGGGCCTGGCCAACGGCAAGAACCCGGTCAGCATCATCGTGCCCTGCCACCGGGTCATCGGCTCGACCGGCGGCCTCACCGGGTACGGCGGCGGCCTGGACCGCAAGCAGCGCCTGCTGGTCTTCGAGGGAGCGGCGGCCGAAGTCCCGGTGACGGCGACGCTGTTCTGAGGCCCCCGGGCCGGCCCCGCCCCCCCCGGGCCGGCCCGCTCAGCCCCCGTAAAACCCCTTCAGCAGCGTCGGCAGCGCCGTACCGATCGGCTCCCGCACGATCTCGTCGGCCCGATCGTCGTACGGCGTCGGGTCGGCGTTCACCACGATCAGCCGCGCGCCGTGGTCGGCGGCGATGCCCGCCAGCGAGGCGGCCGGCTGCACCTGGAGCGTCGTACCGACCGCGAGGAACACCTCGCACGCCTTGGCGATCGCCATCGCCTGCGCCAGCACCTCGGGGTCGAGCCGCTCCCCGAACATCACCGTCGCCGACTTGAGGATCCCGCCGCACACCAGGCACGGCGGATCGTCCTCGCCCGCCGCGACCCGGGCCAGCGCCTCCTCCATCGGGGCGCGCGCGTGGCAGCGCACACAGCTGGTCTCCCGGGCGGTGCCGTGCAGTTCGAGCACCTTCCTGGCGGGCATCCCGGCCCGCTGGTGCAGTCCGTCGACGTTCTGCGTGAGCACCCGGACCGCCGTGCCCGACCGCTCCAGCTCGGTCACCGCCCGGTGGCCCGCGTTGGGCTCCGCCCGCCACGTGGGGCTGTCGGTACGCACGCGCCAGGCGCGCCGCCGGATCTCGGGGTCGTTGACGTACGTGTCGTACGTGACGAGCTTCTCGGCCCCGGGATCGCGCCGCCACACGCCGTTCGGCCCGCGGTAGTCGGGGATGCCGGAGTCGGTGGAGATCCCGGCGCCGCTGAGGATCGCGACGAGAGTCATGCTCCGAGCGTACGCAGCGGGCGCGGAAGCGAGCGACCCCATTTGCCGGGGCCGGGGCCGGGGCTGGGCCCGCGGCCCTCGGTCAGCCCACCCGCCTGCCGTTCTCCAGCTCGACCGTGCCCGCGCCCGACTCCACCGCGTCCAGCGCGGCCAGCACCCGCCCCGCCAGCGCGCCCAGCAGGTACGTGGGCAGCTCCTCGCGGGGCAGCAGCCGCCAGGACAGCAGCTCCGCCTCCTGGAGCCGGATCGCGGCGAGCTGCTCCGGCGTCAGCACCCCGCCGTCGTACAGATACGCCGCGATCGGCGGCCGGGTGGCACCCGGGACCCAGTCGACCGCGAGCAGCCGCCCGGGCCCGATGTCCAGGCCGATCTCTTCGAGCGTCTCGCGCCGCGCGCCCTGGCGGGGGGTCTCGCCGTCGTCGGACTCGATGGTCCCGCCGGGCAGCGCCCAGCCTTCCCGGTAGTTCGGCTCGACGGCCAGGACACGTCCCTCGCCGTCCCGGAAGAGCATGGCCGCGCCGGCGAGGACGCGCGGGAGTCCCGCGATGTACGCGGCGTAGTCGGTGTCCGTCACCGGGTCAGCGTAGCGGGCGGGCCCGGGGGCCATGGGCAGAGTGCCACCCGTGCGGATAGGGTCGGCGCGGGGCGCGACTGCCTGTTCGACAGCAAGGGATAACAACGTGACGGACGGAGCAGTAACCGACACCGCGCGCGTACTCATCGCGGCGGACAAGTTCAAGGGGTCGCTGACGGCTGTGCAGGTCGCCGAGCGGGTGACGGCCGGGCTGCACCGGATCGCGCCGCACGTGGCGGTCGAGACGATGCCCGTCGCGGACGGCGGTGACGGCACGGTGGCCGCCGCGGTGGCGGCGGGATTCGAACGGCACGAGGTACGGGTCAGTGGACCGCTCGGCGACGAGCTGACCGCCGCCTTCGCCCTCCGGGACGGCACGGCGGTCGTGGAGATGGCGGAGGCCTCCGGCCTGGCCCATCTGCCCGGCGGGGTGTTCGCGCCGCTCACGGCCAGTACGTACGGCTCCGGCGAGCTGCTGCGCGCGGCGCTCGACGCGGGGGCGCACACCATCGTCTTCGGTGTGGGCGGCAGCGCCACGACGGACGGCGGCGCGGGCATGCTGGCCGCGCTCGGCGCCCGTTTCCTGACCGCGGACGGCACGCCCGTCCCGCCGGGCGGCGGCGGGCTGCGGGAGCTGGCCACCGCCGACCTCTCCGGACTGGACCCGCGGCTCGCCAGGACGGACATCGTCCTGGCCAGTGATGTCGACAATCCACTGACCGGGCCCAAGGGCGCGCCGGCCGTGTACGGACCGCAGAAGGGCGCGAGCCCGGAGGACGTGGCGGTCCTGGACGCGGCCCTCGCCCACTACGTCACGGTCCTGGAGGCGTCCCTCGGCTCCCGGGCGGCGCGGCTCGCGCTGTCCCCGGGCGCGGGGGCGGCGGGCGGGATCGGCTACGGCGCCCTCGTCGGCCTCCACGCGAGCTTCCGCCCCGGCATCGAGGTGATGCTCGACGTCCTCGGCTTCGCCGCCGCGCTGTCCCGGGCGACGCTGGTCGTCACGGGGGAGGGCTCCCTGGACGAGCAGACGCTCCACGGCAAGGCGCCTGCGGGGGTCGCCGCGGCGGCCCGCGCGAAGAACGTCGAGGTCATCGCCGTCTGCGGTCGCCTGGCGCTGCCACCGGAGGCCCTGGGCAGGGCGGGCATCCGCCGCGCGTACGCCCTCACGGACCTGGAGAAGGACCCGGCGGTGTGCATGGCCGAGGCGGGGCCGCTGCTGGAGAGACTGGCGGAGGACATCGGGAGGGACTTCCTGACGTGAGCGATTGCCTGTCCTGAGAGCAGGCTCCCCGGCTCGGCCGGGTCCTGGGGAGCGGCTTCCAGGACCCGGCCGGGCCGGGAGCGTCATCCTCTGGGCCGCCCCTTCGCGTGTCCGCTCCGCGCCGGACCGTACGGCACGTATGACTGGACCATGAGCATCAGCTACCGACTGAGGACGATCACCCGCGAGGAGCACCTGGACTTCGTCCGTGCCCGACCCTCCGCCAGCCACATGCAGGTCCCGTCCTGGGGAGACGTCAAGCCGGACTGGCGGGCGGAGAGCGTGGGCTGGTTCGAGGACGGCGAGCACGCCGGCGAGGCGGCGTACACCGGTGGTCCCGGCGGGGCGCGCGGCGGCGGGCGGATGGTCGGGGCGGGGCTCGTCCTCTACCGGCCGCTGCCCAGGATCAAGCGGTACCTGGCCTATCTGCCCGAGGGACCCGTCATCGACTGGTACGGCGGCGACCTGGCCGCCTGGCTCGCCCCGATGCTCGCCCACCTCACGTCCCGGCGCGCCTTCTCGGTGAAGATGGGCCCGCCGGTCGTCGCCCGCCGCTGGGACGCCGACGCGCTCAAGGCCGCCGTCGCCGACCCGGCCGCGCACCGGCTGCGGGACGTCACGGCCACCACCACCGACCCCCGCGCCCTGCGCGTCGCCGACCGGCTGCGCGAGCTGGGCTGGCGGCGGGGCGAGGACCAGGCCGGGGACGGATTCGCGGCGGGACAGCCCCGGTACGTCTTCCAGGTCCCGCTCGAAGGACGGTCGCTGGCGGAGATCCAGCAGGGCTTCAACCAGCAGTGGCGCCGCAACATCAAGAAGGCCGAGAAGGCCGGGGTCAAGGTCGTCCGGGGCGGGTACGACGACCTGCCGGCCTTCTACACGCTGTACCGGGAGACCGCGGAACGCGACCGGTTCCTGCCCAGGCCGCTGCCGTACTTCGAGCGCATGTGGACCGCGCTCACGGCCGAGGATCCCGACCGCATGCGGCTCTACCTCGCCCACCACGACGGCGAGATCCTGTCCGCCGCCACGATGCTCACCGTCGGCGACCACGTCTGGTACTCGTACGGCGCCTCCACCTCCCGCCGCCGGGAGGTGCAGCCCAACAACGCCATTCAGTGGCGGATGTTGAGCGACGCGCACGCGGACGGGGCGCGCGTCTACGACCTGCGCGGCATCACCGACACCCTCGACGAGGGCAACCACCTGTTGGGGCTGCTGCGCTTCAAGGCCGGTACGGGCGGCGAGGCCGCCGAGTATCTGGGCGAGTGGGACTTCCCGCTCAACAAGCCGCTGCACAAGGCGTTCCAGCTGTACATGGGCCGCCGCTGAGTCCTGTGTTCGGGCAAGATCCTTGTCACCCCGGTGTCAGCCGGAACGCGTCCAGGGCCAGGGTCATCTCGATCAGGTCCCGGGGCCGGGACAGCGAACGGGACGTGAGGTGTTCCAGCCGGCGCAGCCGGTTGAACACCGTGTTCCGGTGGCAGTACAGCCGGGTGGCCGCCCGCCCCGCCGAACCGCCGTACTCCAGCCAGGCGTCCAGCGTCTCCAGCAGTACGGCCCGGTCGGACGGGTCGAGTTCGAGCAGCGGGCCGAAGACGTCCGCGATCAGCCGGGCGGCGAGTTCCGGCTGGCTGACCACCAACGCCGTGGGTAAGCAGGCGTCGAGACGGACCATCAGCTGGGAGCCGGGCGCGATCGTCCGTAACGCCGTCTCGGCCAGTCTCCGCGCCAGGCCCAGCTCGGCGAGGCTCTCCACCACCGGGCTGATCCCGCCGGGCCCTGGACAGGGCCGGCCCAACTCCTCGGCCAGCTCGGCGAGTCCGGCGTCCGGCTCCAGGGCCACCACCGCGATCTCGCAGTCGGCCCGCATCCGCCAGAAGAACCGCATGCCCTCGGCGGCGGTGATCCGCTCGAACGGCTCGCGCCCGCCCTGCCGTTCGACCCGGACCACGACCACCGCGTACCGCCCCTGCTCCGGCAGATCGAGACCCGCCGCCGCGCGGGCCGCGAGCCCCGGTGAGGCCCGGCCCTCCAGCAGGGCGTCCAGCAACGCCTGGACCCGTTCGTCACTGCGTCGGTGCATTTCCCGCTCCGTCGTCCGGTACGCCTCCGCCACCGCGGTCGCCTGGACATCCACCCCCGACCACATGTGGGACGCCGTGTGCACCAGTAACGGCAGGTCCGCCGGGTCCTGTTCGCCGACGATCCGCAGCAGTTCGTCCCAGACCAGATAGCCCGCGTGCCGGTAGGCGTGCAGGAGGAGGTCGAGCGCCAGCCCCTGTTCGGCCCGGCGCCGGCCCAGGGCCCTGGCGTACTCCAGGTCGGGCCGGGGCGCGTCGCGCGGCGCGGTGATCGCCTCGATGCCGTACCGCATGGCCCGGTCGATCTGCTGCCAGTGCTCGTCGCGCGGCACGGCGAGGTCGAACTGGACGGAATGCGCGCGCAGTTCCTCGATCAGCTGGTCGGTGAGGCGTGGTACCCGGTCCAGCAGCGCGCGCGAGGCGCTCGCCAGAACGGACCACTCGCGATCGGTACGCGCTCGGTGGCCACCCATGGCTCGTGAGGATGCCATCGACGGCCCCGGCGGGACAGCCCCCCGGCCGGAAGAGCTCCAGGACCGCCGTGCGGTGTTGTGCGCGTGCACAACGGGGGCGGTGCGCCGCTGGTCATCGGCAGCGATTGTGCCCGGCGTCGTGGACGCTGCCACCGCCCGGTGTTGTGGTGTGGCTCCGGACGGACGGCCGCCCCCGGGCGGCCCGGAGGAACGGAGGCCCTGGGATGACCGCGCTCGAAGTGCGTGCGCTGTCCGTCGGTTACGGTCCGGTGCGGGCCCTGCGCGAGGTGTCCCTCGACGTGCCGCCCGGCCGGATCGTCGCCGTGCTCGGTGGGAACGGCGCGGGCAAGTCCACGCTGCTGCGCGCCATTTCACGCACCCTCCGGTTCCACCGGGGGAGGGCGGGCGCGGGCACGGTCCGGTTCGACGGCCGCCCGCTGGACGGGCTCGCGCCGGCCCGGGTGGTCGCCGCGGGGGTGGTCCATGTCCCGGAGGGGCGGCAGGTGTTCGCCCGGATGACGGTCGCGGACAACCTGCGGGCGGGTGCGCTGGGGGCGCGGGGCGGCCGCAAGGAGGCCGCGCGGAGCCTGGCACGGGTACGGGAGCTGTTCCCCGTACTCGCGGACCGCGCGCAGCAGCGAGCCGGGCTCCTCTCCGGCGGCGAGCAGCAAATGCTGGCGCTGGGACGGGCATTGATGGCCCGGCCGAAGCTGCTGCTCCTGGACGAGCCGTCGCTGGGACTGGCCCCGCTGATGGCCGCGCGGATCGCGGAGACCGTCCAGGAGATCAACGCCACCGGCACGTCGGTCCTGCTGGTGGAACAGAACGCGGCGATCGCCCTGCGGCTGGCCTCGACGGCCTACGTCCTGGAGGTCGGCGAGGTCACCCTCGAAGGCGCCGCGGCGACCCTGGCGGCGTCGGACGAGGTGAGACGCCGCTACCTGGGCGTGGCCGACGAATCGGCGGCGGCGGACGCGGCCGACGCGGTCGCCTCCGCCCCGACCCTGAGGCGGTGGACCGCATGAACCCGCCCCCCAACCCCCCGCCCGCCACGAAGCCGCCCACCTCGCCACCGGGCCCCGACGCGCCCCCCACCCTGACCCTCACCGACCTCACCGTCCGCTTCGCCGGGCTCACCGCTCTCGACGGCGTCTCCTTCACCGTCGAGCCCGGCAGTGTGCACGCCGTCATCGGACCCAACGGCGCCGGCAAGTCCACCTGCTTCAACGTCCTTTCCGGTGTCTACCGGGCCACGGCCGGCAGCGTCCGTCTCGGTGACACCGAGCTGACCGGCCTCGCCCCGCACCGGATCGCCGCCCTCGGCATCGCCCGTACGTTCCAGAACCTCGCCCTGCCCCCGCACGCCACCGTCGCCGACAGCATGCTGCTCGGCCGCCACCGGCTCACCCGCGCCGGGTTCCTCGCCACCGGGCTCGGGCTGCCCTCCGCCGCCCGCGAGGCCCGCCGCCACCGGGCCAGGGTCGCCGAGATCGCCGAGTTCGTCGGGCTCGCCGACGACCTCGACCGCCCGGCCGGGACCCTCCCGTACGGCAAACAGAAACTCGTCGAACTGGGCCGCGCCCTCTGCATGGAGCCCCGCGTGCTCCTCCTGGACGAGCCCGTCGCCGGGATGACCGCCGACGAACGGCGCCGTACGGCCGCCGTCGTCTCCGGGGTGCGCGACAGCCTCGGCATCTCGATCGTGCTCGTCGAACACGACATGGGGGTGGTGATGCGGCTCGCCGACACGGTGACCGTCCTCGACTTCGGCCGCGGCATCGCGAGCGGCCCGCCCGCGCGCGTACAGAACGATCCCGCCGTCGTACGCGCCTACCTGGGCGCCGACGCCGCGCCCGACCCCGCCGAGCAGGAGCCGACGCCGTGACCACCTTCATCGAACTCCTCCTCGGCGGCCTGTCGATGGGCTCCGTCTACGCCCTGATCGCCCTCGGCTTCGTGGTCATCTTCAAGGCCACCGAGGTCGTCAACTTCGCCCACGCGTCCCTCCTCCTGGCGGGCGGCTACCTCACCGCCGTCCTCCACGACGACCTCGGCTTCTGGCCCGCGCTCGCCGTCGGCGTCGCGGGCGCGGCGGTGGTCGGGTCCGCCGTCGAGTTCCTGGTGATGCGCCGCTACCGGGGCTCCGACCACAGCGTCCTCGCCATCGTCACCATCGGCGTCGACATCCTGCTCACCACCGAACTCACCCGCCGCCTCGGCACGGACGTGCTCGCGCTCGGCGACCCCTGGGGCGACCGCGTCCTCACCTTCGGCGGCGTAACCCTCGCCCAGACCCGGGTCGCCGCGTTCGTCGCCGCCGCCCTGCTCATCACCGCGTTCCTGCTCGCCTTCCGGTACACCACCTGGGGCGTCGCCATGCGCGCGGCGGCCGAGAACCCCACCACCGCCGCGCTGATGGGCGTACGGCTCGGCCGCGTCTCGCTCTCCGCGTGGGCGGTCGCCGGGGCGCTCGCCGCTGTCGCCGCGCTCTTCCTCACCGTCTTCCCGACCCCCGGCCTCGAACGCGCCACCTCCCTCGCCGCCCTCAAGGCCTTCCCCGCCGCCATCCTCGGCGGCCTCGACTCGACCACCGGCGCCCTGGCGGGCGGACTGATCGTGGGGGTCACCGAATCCCTCGCCACCGGCTACCAGAGCGATCTGGCCTTCCTGGGACGGGGGATCGGCGATCTCGCGCCCTACCTCGTGATGGTCGCCGTCCTCCTCGTCCGGCCCGCCGGTCTCTTCGGCACGAAGGAGCCGGCCCGTGTCTGACGTCCGCACCCCTGAGGGCTCGACCGCTGACGGCTCGTCAAAGTCCGGCCCCGCCAAGCGACTCGACCGCCCCCGCCGACACGGGCGCCTCCCCGCCGGCCCCCGCCCCTACCTGTGGACCGCCACCACCGTCGTCCTCCTCGCCCTCCCCTTCTACGCCGACCGCTTCTGGCTCCAGGCCGGCCTCTTCGCGATGGCCGCCGCGATCGGCGCCATCGGCCTCAACCTGCTCACCGGCGCCACCGGCCAACTCTCCATGGGACACGCCTTCTTCCTCGCCGTCGGCGCGTACGGCTACTGCGTCTTCGCCGGCGACGGCCGCGCCGAGAACGGCCACCGCCTCGTCGGCCTGGGCCTGCCCACCTGGCTGGCCGCCGTCCTCGCCGTCCTCCTCGCGGGCCTGGCCGGCGGCCTGTTCAGCCCCATCGCGGGCCGGCTGCGCGGCGCGTACCTGGGCATCGCCACCCTCGCCCTGATCTTCATCGGCCAGCACCTCCTCTTCAACGCCGGTGACCTGACAGGGGGGTTCAACGGCCGGGCCGTCCCGCCGCTCTCCCTCTTCGGCGTCACCTTCGACGACACGGAGACCGTCGTGGCGGCCGTCCCCTTCCACTCCTCGGAGAAACTCTGGTACGCGGGCCTCGCCGCCCTCCTCGCGGGCGGCCTCTTCGCCCGCGGCGTGCTGCGCGGACGGCCGGGACGCGCCATGAACGCCATCCGCGACCACCGCGTCGCCGCCGGGGTGATGGGCGTCCCGGTGGCCCGTTACCGCGCCGCCGTCTTCGTCCTGTCCTCGATGTACGCGGGGCTCGCCGGCGTCCTGCTCGCCCTGCTCTTCCAGCGCACCGTGCCCGACTACTTCGGCATGGTCCTCGCCCTCGAATACCTGGCGATGATCGTCATCGGCGGTCTCGGGACCGTCGCGGGCGCCGTCGTCGGCGCCGCCTTCGTCTCGCTGCTGCCCCAACTCCTCACCCACTACAGCGACAGCCTGCCGCTGGTCTCCGACCCCGGCACCGGAGGTCTCGCCCCCGGTGAGGCCTCCCGCTACCTGTACGGCGCCGCGATCGTCGCGGTGGTCCTGTTCCTGCCCGGCGGTCTCACCCGCCCGACTCTGTCCCCACGGTCCTCACGGGAGAAGACATGACCCCATCAGCCCGTCACACCCTGAGAGGCGGCGCCGCACTCCTGGCCGCCCTGGCCCTCGCCCTCACCGCGTGCAGCGGGAAGGCCACCGAGAAGGACACGAAGAGCGAGGACGCCGGGGGAGTACGGACCGGGGTCGGCGTCACCGCGAAGACCATCAAGCTCGGCGTACTCACCGACATGACCGGCGTGTACGCCTCCCTCGGCAAAAGCGTCACCCAGGCCCAGCAGTTGTGGGCGAAGCAGACCAACGCGGCGGGCGGGATCTGTGGCCGTACGATCGAGCTGACCGTACGCGACCACGGCTACGACCCGCAGAAGGCCGTCGCCGCGTACACTGAACTCGCCCCCGGGGTCCTCGGCTTCGCCCAGTTCATCGGCTCGCCGTTCGTCGCCGCCGTCGAGCCGCGCATCGACGGCCAGGACAAGGGACTTGTGCTCCCGCAGGCGTGGTCGGCGTCGCTCCTCGGCAGCCCGTACGTCCGTGTGATCGGTGCCACGTACGACGTCGAGACCATCAACGCCGTCGACTACCTCCTCGCGCAGAAGCGCGTCGCGAAGGGCGACAAGATCGGCCATGTCTACTTCGAGGGCGACTACGGCGAGAACGCGCTCGTGGGGTCCAAGTACGCCGCCCAGCAGGCCGGGTTGACCGTCGTCGAGCAGAAGATCAAACCGACGGACAACGACATGTCGGCTCAGGTCGCCGCGCTCAAGCGGGCCGGCGTCAAGGCGGTCATCGTCAGCGCGGGCCCCCGCCAGGCCGCCTCGCTCGTCGGGGTCGCCGCGGCCACCGGCTTCCAGGTGCCGGTCATCGGGAACAACTCCGCCTTCGCGCCCCAACTCCTCGCCACCCCGGCCGGACCCGCCCTGATGAAGGACTACTACGTCGCCTCCTCCACCCTCCCCATCGGCTCCGGGGAACCGGCCCCGGCGAAGCTCGCGAAGGAGTACGCGGCGGCCTACCCCGAGGACGTGCTCGACAACGGCGTGGTCGCCGGATACACCGCCGGGCAGGTCTACGGCGATGTCCTCAAGAAGGCCTGCGCGGCGAAGGACCTGACGCGGGAGGGGGTCGGCAAGGCGCTGCTCACCGTGACCGCGTACCGGAGCGGCTTCGGCATCACGCACGACTTCTCCGACCCGGCGGCGCCGTCCACCCGCGAGTCCGTGATCATGAAGCCGGACGACAAGGTCCCCGGCGGCCTGCGCGTGGTGCGCCCCGCCGAGGTCGCGAAGGCGGCGGAGTCCTTCCAGGTCGGCGGCTGAGGTCCGGTCTACAGTCGGGGCGTGCGGATACGGAACGCCCGCCCCGACGAGGCGCGGACCCTGAGTGCGCTCATGCTGCGGTCGAAGGCGCACTGGGGGTACGACGCCGCGTTCCTGGCGGCCTGCCGGGACGAACTCACCCTCGCGGCCGACGAGTTGGCGGTCCGGCGGGTGGTGGTCGCGGAGGACGCGCGGTCCGGGGAACTCCTCGGTGTGGCCTCGCTGGAGGGCGAGGCCCCGGACGGCACACTCGGCCTGCTGTTCGTGGAGCCGGGCCTGATCGGCCGTGGCATCGGCAGGACGCTGTACGCACACCTCCTCGACACCGCCCGCGCGGCCGGCTTCACCCGGCTCACGATCCACTCCGACCCGCACGCGGTCGGCTTCTACCGCGCCCTCGGCGCCCGGGCCGTCCCCGGGGGCGGCCCACTGCCCCTGCTCCAGGTGGAGTTGCCCGCGCGTGCGGGGTGGCTGCGGGCGTGGACCGGGGGGCGGCGGGCCGTACACCTGGGCAATGTCGCGGAATTCCAGGCCCAGTTCGGGCCGGTGAGCCCGGCGGGGCTGCGGGCGGCCGGGCACTATGCGTGCCTGGCGGCGCTGATCGGGCCTCATCCGGCCGCGGTGGTCCTGCCCCGGGCCGTCCCGGCCGGCTGGATCGGGTTGCTGGAGCGGCAACTGGCGTGGGAACAGGTGGAGATGTACGACGACGTGGGAGACGGGCGGCCTGGCGGCGGCGACCTTGGCGGCCGCGTCGGCGGCGGTGATGCCGTTTCCGGCGAAGGCTCTGCCGACCGCAACGATGATCGCTCCGGTGATCACTTCGCCACCCTGGCGGCCGGTGTCCTGGCCCGCCCCGCCCTCGCCGCCCGGCTGCGCGGCCTCGGTGTGCCCTTCGTCGCCTGGGGCCACACCGCCGCCTCGGCGGAGCTGTCCGGCCTCCCGCTCCCGCCCGGCGCCCTGCGTCACGAGTCCAAGCGGGCGTCCCACGCGCTCTTCACCGCGCTGGCCCCGGCCCACCCGGACATCACCGTCCCCGCGCAGTGGCACGTCCCCGGCCGCGCCGCCGCCGCACGGCGGATCGCGGTGCGGGCGCTCTCCGGTGCGGGCAGTGTCGTCAAGACCGAGCACGGCGTGGGTGGTTCGGGCACTCGGGTGATCACGTCTCCCCGCCACTTGGTGCCCGCGCTGCGCGGGCTGCCGGCCGGACCTCTCCTCGTGGAGGAGTATCTGACCGACACCACGTCCCCCGGCGATCCGACGTACGACGGGGTGGTGGACGCGGCGGGCAGGGTGCACACGGTCGGCGTCGGCGCGATGGACGTACGCGGCACGGCCTACCAGGGCGTGACGGTGGGCCCCGGAGCCGTACCCGACCGGGTGGAGACGGCCGCACGGACCTTCGGCGAAGCGGTCGGCCGGGAACTGGCGGCGAACGGCTACCGGGGCTGGTACGACGTCGACTTCGTCGCCGCGCCCGGGGGCCGCCTCGCCCCCACGGAAATCAACCTCCGGCTCACGGGCCCTTCGGTGGCCTTCATGGCGAAGGCCCGCCTGGACGAGACGAGGGGCGGCGCCCATGTGGTGCGCTCGGTGGACCAGATCCCCCTGGGCGCGCGCCTGCCCGACGCCGAACTCATGGACTGGCTGGACGACTTGACGGTCCGCTGTACGAGGATCGGCGCGACGCTGCTCCCCACCATCCCCACCGCGGCGTTCGAACCGTCCCCCTGGGTGGGGGTGCTGCTGGCTGCCCGAACGTTCGTCGTCCTGGACAGGGCGGAGGAGTTGGTCCGTACCGCGAGCCGTGACCTGGGCGGGATGTTCACGGACCCGGGCTGACCAGTCTCCGGTCGCGCCGCTGGCCTCGCCGCACGGGGCGCGGCTTACTGATGTCCTCAATCGCCGGACGGGCTTGATTTTGCCCGCCGCGGGTCGGCCCCCGACGCCAGGCCGCGGACACGTCCTGCCGGCTCCGCCACAAGGCCGCCCGGCGCCTCGCGACCGCCCGAGCCGCCCTCCGCACGGCGGCCCTCCGGCCCACGCCGACACCATGACGACGGCCCCAGGCCAAGTCCGCGAAGCGGCGCCCGTCCCGCGAGGCCTGGCGTGCACGCTCGCCGCGCGGTTGGCTGGGCGACTTGACGGTCCGCTGTACGAGGATCGGCGCGACGCTGCTCCCCATCATTTGAACCGTCCCCGTGCGTGGGGGTGCTGCTGGCCGCGCGGACGCTAGGCGCTCTGGGCAGGGCGGAGGAGCTGGTCCGGATGTTCATACCCGAGGTGACCAGTCTCCCGCTGGCCTCACCGCACAGGGGGCGCGGCTTACTGATGTCCTCAATCGCCGGACGGGCTTGATTTTGCCCGCCGCGGGCCGACCCCGACGCCAGGCCGCGGACACGTCCTGCCGGCTCCGCCACAAGGCCGCCCGGCGCCTCGCGACCGCCCGAGCCGCCCTCCGCACGGCGGCCCTCCGGCCCACGCCGACACCATGACGACGGCCCCAGGCCAAGTCCGCGAAGCGGCGTCCGTCCCACGAGGCCTGGCGTGTGCGCTCGCGGCGTCGGCGGACTGGCCCGGTACGTTCCGTACGAGGTCGGTCTTTTGCCGTGCCAGCGCGCGCGCCGGTCGCCGTGGTCCCCCGGTCCGATGCCACTTCGCGGGCACCTCCCCCAGGAGGTACGCCGTCGGGCGCAGGGCCGCTTCGGCGGGGGCGTTCCGGCGTTCGTGGGTGAGGGGCGCGCTTACTTGGGCGGAGGCGTCGCCGGTCGTCGTATCGCCCATAGCGCCACGATCGCCGCCGCCAGCATCAGTGGGACGTTGAAGGAGTAGACCAGCGCGGCCTGGCGCTCCCAGTCGTGTTTGGTGGCCAGGCGGTAGAAGTTGTCCTGCGGCCACCAGGCCACCAGGAGCCAGACGACCGCCAGGTGTGCCAGCGTGGTCAGCGTGCCGGGACCGCCCCGCCGTACCATCGCCCGCCGCCCCGCCAGCAGGAACCCCGCCCCCACGCCGAAGGCCACACCCTCGATGACGTACAGCAGGCCGAAGAGGCCGCTCCAGGGGCCCGGGATCCCGGTCCTGTCCGTGGCGCCCGGCCAGAAGACATCGGTCAGGGCGAAGGACAGGAAGCAGGCGACGACCCCCACGACCCCGCCCGCCACGAGGTGGCCCGGCACACTCTCGCCGCCGCCGCTGCCTCCCTTGCCGACGGCCCGGCCGGCCCCGGCGAGCGGTGGCAACGGCAGGGCGCCCCGGTCGACCTTCCCCGCCGCGTTCCTCGGCAGCGCGCGCAGCCGGACCACCAGGTCGGGCAGGTCGCCCGCCGGGACCAGACCCGACAGCCCGGCCCGCAGGGACGCGGCCGTCGGGGTGGCGCCCTCGGCCGGTACGACGAAGGCGACAATCCGCTGTCCGGTACGGCCCTGCTCGCCCGTGACCACGGCCGCCTCGACCTCCGGGTGACCGGCGAGCGCGGCCTCGATCCGGTACGTGTCCACCGTCCGGCCCGCGATCGTGACGCGCTGGTCCAGCCGCCCCCGGAACTCGAGCGGCCCGTCCCCCTCCCGCCGCCCCACGTCCCCGGTCGGCACGGCGTCCCCGCCCCCGGGCGGCGTCAGCCAGATCTCGCCCTTGCGGACCCCCGCCGCGCAGCCGGGGAACGGCACCCCGAGATACGCGGCCCGCTCCGGACGCGCGACCGGGCCCGCGAGCTGCCGCGGCTCGAACCACGTGCCGCAACCGGCCACCTCGGCGGTCCCGTACACCGCGAGCACCCGGGCGTCCGGCGCGGAAAGGAGCCCCTGGAGCCGGAGCTGCTCGCCGAGCGACAGCGGCTCCCCACCGACGAGCAACAGCCGCAGCTCGGGCAGCTCACGCGCCACCAGCCGGACGGCCCCCGCCGGACCCACCTCGGCGACGGTGACCCGCTCGGCCAGGGCCTGATGCCCGGCGGCCTGGGATCCGGCGGCGTACGATCCGGCGGCGTCCGGCTGCCCGCCGGCACCAGGTCCGCCGGCGGTCCACCCGCCCGCTGCGACCTCCCGCGCCCCGTCGCCGAGGACCAGCGTCGCGCCCGAGCACAGCGCCCGTATCCACGCGCCGGTGAAGTCGGTCGTCTCCGGCCGCGCGAGCGTCAGCAGCCGGTCCTCAGGCGTCAGCCCGAGGACCCCGGCCCAGGCCGCGTGCGCCGCGCGCAGCAGGCCGTGCCCGCACGCGACCGGCCTCGCCTCACCGGTGGTCCCGGCGGTGAACAGGACGGTGGCCGCGCCTTGTGCCCCGTCGCCCCCGCTCACGCCCCCGCCCGCGCCGGACGTCAGGGCCCCGGATGCGCCGTCGGTACGGCCGGCCCCGTGGGGCGAGACCCGCCGGTCCTCCGGGATGTCCTCCTCGTCCAGCAGCACTGCGGGCCGCCCGCCCTCGTCCACCCCCGCCAGCAGCGCCCGGTGAGTCAGGACGGCCCCCGCCCGTACGGCCTCCAGCCGTCGCCCGATCTCCCGGCGTGGCGTGGCCGGTGCGATCACCGTGTACGCGTGCCCCGCCTTCAGTACCGCCAGCATCGCCACCACCGCGTCCGGCCCCCGGTCCGTGGCGATGGCCAGCGTCGCGCCCGGCGGGGGCAGCCCCTTCGTCACGGACAGGCGGGCCGCCAGCCGGGCGGCCGCCGCGTCCAGCTCCCCGTACGTGAGCCGGGCCGGCCCCGCGATCAGCGCCGTCCGCTCCGGCCCCCGGCGGACGTGATCTTCGAACAGCTGATGTATCGATCCCCCTGCCATCCGCCGATGATCCCAGACCGGCACAGGGGTGAGGAAGGGCGCAAAAGGGCCCGGGTGCCGAAAGCACCCGGGCCCTTTCCGTACAAACTCGTGACCGCTACGGCAGCTGCGCCGCCCGCGCCTCGCGACGGTTGTCGCGGAACGTGTTCACCCGCCGCGCCGTGGCGAAGAGCGGAATCACCGCCCCCGTCACCACCTGGAGCGCACACCCCGTCTGGAGCAGCAGCTGACCTCCCGGCGCGTCGAACGCCCAGGCCGCCAGCAGCCCCATCGAGACCACGATCCAGCTGAGCATCGCCACCGCGAGCACCCCCCGCGGCTTCGGGTACTCGACCCGGCTCACCATCAGCCACGCCACCCCGATGATCGCGAGCAGCGTCGGTACGAACGGCAGCTCCAGCAGCACGATCGAGATGACCGTCAGTGCGCCGAACGGGCTCGGCATGCCCTGGAACATGCCGTCCCTGATCGTCACACACGAGAATCTGGCCAGCCTGAGCACCACCGCCAGCAGCACCACGATCGCCGCCAGCGCCGAGACCCGCTGATGCGCGTCGTCCGCGACCATGCCGTACACCAGTACGAAGTACGCCGGCGCGAGGCCGAAGCTGATCAGGTCGGAGAGGTTGTCCAGCTCCGCGCCCATCGGCGAGCTGCGGAGCTTGCGCGCCACCAGTCCGTCGAACAGGTCGAAGATCGCCGCGCAGAGCATGAGGATCACGGCCGTGGCGGCGGAGTGCCGCGCCATGCCGCTCTCGTCGCTGCCCGTGAGGTGCGGGATCAGGATGCCGGTGGTGGTGAAGTACACCGCCATGAAGCCGCAGGTGGCGTTACCGAGCGTGAGTGTGTCCGCTATCGACAGTCTCATCGACAGCGGCATGTCCTCCGCGTCGTCCTCCGCCTGGGCCTCGGCGACCCAGCCGGCTTGCGTCTCGGGATCAATCACGGTCAATTCGAGTCACCCCTGCGGTCGTGGTCTGACCGACCTCGACGGCGACATCGACACCTTCCGGAAGGTAGATGTCGACGCGTGAGCCGAAACGGATGAGGCCGATGCGCTCGCCCTGTTCCACCTTGGTGCCCTGGGGGAGGTACGGGACGATGCGGCGGGCCACGGCGCCCGCGATCTGCACCATCTCGATGTCGCCCAGCTCGGTGTCGAAGTGCCAGACAACGCGCTCGTTGTTCTCGCTCTCCTTGTTGAACGCCGGGACGAATCCGCCCGGGATGTGCTCGACCGAGGTCACCGTGCCCGCGAGGGGGGCGCGGTTCACATGGACGTTCAGCGGGCTCATGAAGATGGCGACCCGGGTGCGCCCGTCCTTCCACGGCATGATGCTCTGCACCACTCCGTCGGCCGGCGAGATGACCCGGGCCTGGGTGATCTCCCGCTCGGGGTCGCGGAAGAACCACAGCATGCCCGCCGCGAGCGCGGTGGCGGGTACGGCGAGAACGGCGGCGCGCCGCGAGTGGCGCGCCCTGACCAGGCTGATCGCGGCGGTGGCGACGGTCGGCAGAAGCCACGGCGATGCTCCGCGCGCGAGGCGGACCCGGCCGCGTGGTGCAGAGGTTTGGCTGTGGGGCATGGATGACCTTCGTAGCGGATGATGCCGCGCTGGCAACGGGGGACGGCGGCTTTACAACGATGGTATCGGTTGCGACGAGCAACTGAGCAAGCCAGCAGCCGAGTCGAGCGGCTTGAAGCCAGCGGGAGAGGACAACAGGGTGTGATCTTCTTCGCGGCAAAATCGGCTCAAAAGAGACAATCAGCCCTGGATTTGATACTCCTCCAGCAGTCGCCGGCCAATGATCATTTTCTGGATCTCGGCGGTACCTTCGCCGATCAGCAGCATCGGCGCCTCGCGGTACAGGCGCTCGATCTCGTACTCCTTGGAGAAGCCGTAACCGCCGTGGATCCGGAAGGCGTCCTCGACGACTTCCTTGCAGTATTCGGACGCGAGGTACTTCGCCATCCCTGCCTCCAGGTCGTTTCGTTCCCCGGAGTCCTTTTTGCGTGCCGCGTTGACCATCATCGCATGCGCCGCTTCGACCTTGGTGGCCATTTCGGCCAGCTTGAACTGGATCGCCTGGTGCTGGGCGATCGGCTTGCCGAACGTGTGGCGCTGCTGGGCGTACGTCACACCCAGCTCGAAGGCGCGCCGGGCGACCCCGCACCCCCGCGCGGCGACGTTCACGCGGCCGATCTCGACCCCGTCCATCATTTGGTAAAACCCACGGCCGGTGGTACCGCCGAGGACCCGATTGGCCGGAATGCGCAGTCCGTCCATGATGAGCTCGGTGGTGTCGACGCCCTTGTAGCCCATCTTGTCGATCTTCCCGGGGATGGTGAGGCCCGGACGCACCACGCCGAACCCGGGCTCCTTCTCCACCAGGAACGTGGTCATCGAGCGGTGCGGCGGCGGGGGCGGTGTGCCGTCCGGCCGCCCCTCGTCCCGCCCCTCGTCGCTGCGGCACAACACCGCGACGAGTGTGGACGTACCCCCGTTGGTGAGCCACATCTTCTGGCCGTTCAGGACGTACGCGTCGCCGTCCCTGACGCCCCTGGACGTGATGGCGGACACGTCGGAGCCCAGCGCCGGCTCGGACATCGAGAACGCCCCGCGCACCTCGCCCAGCGCCATCCTCGGCAGGAACGTGTCCTTCTGCTCGTCGGTGCCGTACCGCTCCAGCAGGTACGCCACGATGAAGTGGGTGTTGATGATCCCCGACACCGACATCCAGCCCCGGGCGATCTCCTCCACACACAGCGCGTACGTGAGGAGGGACTCACCCAGGCCGCCGTACTCCTCGGGGATCATCAGCCCGAACAGGCCGAGTTCCTTGAGGCCCTCGACGATCTGTGTCGGGTACTCGTCGCGGTGTTCCAGCTCGGTGGCGACCGGCAGGATCTCCTTGTCGGTGAAGTCCCTGACGGTCGCCAGGATCTCCCGCTGGACGTCGGTCAGTCCGGCTGTCTGGGCGAGTCGGCTCATCTCTCACTGCTCCCGGGGCTCCGGGCGGCCGGGCTGCTCGCCGCCGCGCTGGTCGATGTAGGTCTGCGTCGGCACCATCACCTTGCGGCGGAACACACACACCACCGTGCCGTCCTGCGTGTAGCCCTTCGTCTCCACGTACACGACCCCCCGGTCGCTCTTCGACCGGGACGGCGTGGTCGCCAGCACCGTCGTCTCGCCGTACAGCGTGTCGCCGTGGAAGGTCGGCGCCACGTGCCGCAGCGACTCGACCTCCAGATTGGCGATCGCCTTCCCGGAGACGTCGGGCACCGACATCCCCAGCAGCAGCGAGTAGACGTAGTTCCCCACCACGACGTTCCTGCCGAAGTCCGTCGTCTTCTCCGCGTAGTTGCTGTCGAGATGCAGGGGGTGGTGGTTCATGGTGAGCAGGCAGAAGAGATGGTCGTCGTACTCGGTCACCGTCTTGCCCGGCCAGTGCTGGTAGACGGCGCCGACCTCGAACTCCTCAAAGGTGCGTCCGAACCGCATCGTTCACCCCTCCGGGATCTCGAACGCGGTGGTACGGGTCATCCCGGCCGCCCGCCCCTTGCCCGCGATCACCAGCGCCATCTTGCGGCTCGCCTCGTCGATCATCTCGTCGCCGAGCATCGCCGACCCCTTCTTGCCGCCCGCCTCCGACGTGGCGTGGTCGTACGCGTCGAGGATCAGCTCGGCGTGGTCGTAGTCCTCCTGCGCCGGCGAGAAGATCTCGTTGGCCGCGTCGATCTGGCCCGGGTGCAGCACCCACTTGCCGTCGTAGCCGAGCGCGGCGGCCCGCCCCGCCACCTCGCGGAACGCGTCCACGTCACGGATCTGGAGGTACGGACCGTCGATCGCCTGGAGATCGTGGGTCCGGGCCGCCATCAGGATGCGCATCAGGATGTAGTGGTACGCGTCCGCGTCGTAGCCGGGGGGCTGTTGCCCGACCACCAGCGTCTTCATGTTGATCGACGCCATGAAGTCGGCCGGGCCGAAGACGATGGTCTCCAGGCGGGGCGACGCGGCGGCGATCGCGTCCACGTTCACCAGGCCCTTCGCGTTCTCGATCTGCGCCTCGATGCCGATCTTCCCGACCTCGAAGCCCATCGTCTTCTCGATCTGGGTGAGCAGCAGGTCGAGGGCGACGATCTGCTGGGCGTCCTGGACCTTCGGCAGCATCAGGCAGTCCAGGTTGTGGCCCGCCCCCTCGACCACCGTGACGACGTCGCGGTACGTCCAGTGGGTCGTCCAGTCGTTGACCCGGACGACCCGGATCTTGCCCGTCCAGTCCCCCTTGTTGAGCGCGTCCACGATGGTGTGGCGGGCACCCTCCTTGGCGAGCGGCGCGCACGCGTCCTCCAGGTCCAGGAAGACCTGGTCGGCCGCCAGCCCCTGGGCCTTCTCCAGGAACCGCGGGTTCGAGCCCGGTACGGCGAGGCACGAGCGGCGCGGGCGCAGCCGGTTCACGGGGACCTCGGTCGGGGGGAGCGCTGGGGCTGTCATGCGGAGACCTCCAAGGGGTCGAGCGGGTCGAGCTTGTTCGCCGTACGGATCTCGTCGACGATACGGCCGATGATCTCGGTGATCCCGAAGTCCTTCGGGGTGAAGACGGCGGCCACCCCGGCCGCCCGCAGCGCGGTGGCGTCGGCGCCCGGGATGATCCCGCCCACGACGACCGGGATCTCCCCGGCGCCCGCCTCGCGCAGCCGTACCAGCACGTCGGGCACGAGCGCCGCGTGCGAACCGGACAGGATCGACAGGCCGACGCAGTGCACGTCCTCGGCGAGCGCGGCGTCCACGATCTGTTCGGGGGTCAGCCGGATGCCCTGGTAGACCACTTCAAAGCCGGCGTCCCTGGCCCGTACGGCGATCTGCTCGGCGCCGTTGGAGTGGCCGTCCAGCCCCGGCTTGCCCACGAGCAGCCGCAGCCGCCCCGAGCCCAGTTCCCCGGCCGTACGCGCCACCTTGTCCCGTACGGAGGCCAGCGGGGTGCCGCTGTCCGCGCTCACCGCGACCGGCGCGCCGCCCACCCCCGTCGGCGCCCGGAACTCGCCGAACACGCCCCGCAGCGCCTCCGCCCACTCGCCGGTCGTCACCCCGGCCCGGGCGCACGCGACCGTCGCCTCCATCAGGTTGCCGGTGCCCTCGGCGGCGGCGGCCAGGGCGGCCACCGAGGCGGTCGCCCGCTCCTCGTCGCGCGCCGCCCGCCAGGCGCCCAGCGCCGCCACCACCCGCGCCTCGTTCGCCGGATCGACCGTCATGACCGCCGTGTCCAGGTCGGCGGTGAGCGGGCTGGGCTCGGTCGACTCGTAGCAGTTGACCCCGACGATCCGCTCCTCGCCCGACTCGATCCTGGCGCGCCGGGCCGTGTGCGAGGAGACCAGCTCCGACTTGAGGTAGCCGGACTCCACGGCCGCCATCGCGCCGCCCATCGCCTCGATCCGGTCCATCTCTGCCATGCTCTCCGCCACCAGCTCCTTCACCTCCGCCTCGATCACGTGCGAGCCCTCGAAGAGGTCGGGATACTCCAGCAGATCCGACTCGTCCGCCAGGACCTGCTGGATGCGCAGCGACCACTGCTGGTCCCACGGCCGGGGCAGCCCCAGCGCCTCGTTCCAGGCCGGCAGCTGTACGGCGCGGGCGCGCGCGTCCTTGGACAGCGTGACGGCCAGCATCTCCAGGACGATCCGCTGGACGTTGTTCTCCGGCTGCGCCTCCGTCAGCCCCAGCGAGTTGACCTGTACGCCGTAGCGGAACCGCCGCTGCCCGGCGTCCTCGATGCCGTACCGCTCCCGGGTCACCCGGTCCCAGATGCGGGAGAAGGCCCGCATCTTGCACATCTCCTCGACGAAGCGGACGCCCGCGTTCACGAAGAACGAGATGCGGGCGACCACCTCGCCCCTGCGATCGCCGGGGATCCGCCCCGAGTCGAACACCGCGTCCAGCACGGCGATCGCGGTGGACATCGCGTACGCGATCTCCTGGACCGGGGTGGCCCCGGCCTCCTGGAGGTGGTAGCTACAGATGTTGATCGGGTTCCACCGGGGGAGGTGGTGCACCGTGTACGTGATCATGTCGGTCGTCAGGCGCAGGCTCGGCACCGGCGGGAAGACGTGGGTCCCGCGCGAGAGGTATTCCTTGACGATGTCGTTCTGCGTCGTCCCCTGGAGCAGCGATACGTCCGCGCCCTGCTCCTCGGCGACCACCTGGTAGAGCGCCAGCAGCCACATGGCGGTGGCGTTGATGGTCATCGAGGTGTTCGTGCGCTCCAGAGGGATGTCCTCGAACAGCCGCCGCATGTCGCCGAGGTGCGAGACGGGCACCCCGACCCGGCCCACCTCGCCGCGCGCCAGGACGTGGTCGGGGTCGTAGCCGGTCTGGGTGGGCAGGTCGAACGCGACGGAGAGGCCCGTCTGCCCCTTGGCGAGGTTGCGGCGGTAGAGCGCGTTGGACGCCTCGGCCGTGGAGTGGCCCGCGTACGTCCGCATGAGCCAGGGCCGGTCCTTCGGGCGCCGCGCCATGTCAGTGCACCCCGCCGTGCGCGGCGAGCGGCTGCGCCCGCACGTCGTCGCGGAACAGGTTGATGGCGTCGAGGTGCTGGGCGCGCTTGTCGTGGTCGCGGACGCCGAGGCCTTCGGCGGGGGCGAGGGCGAGGACGCCGACCTTGCCCTGGTGGAGGTTGCGGTGGACGTCGTAGGCGGCCTGGCCGGTCTCTTCGAGGGGATAGACCTTGGAGAGGGTGGGGTGGATCTTGCCCTTGGCGACCAGCCGGTTGGCCTCCCACGCCTCGCGGTAGTTGGCGAAGTGCGAGCCGACGATCCGCTTGAGCGACATCCACAGGTAGCGGTTGTCGTACTCGTGCGTGAAGCCGGAGGTGGAGGCGCAGGTGACGATGGTGCCGCCCTTGCGGGTGACGTAGACGGAGGCGCCGAAGGTCTCCCGCCCCGGGTGCTCGAAGACGATGTCGACGTCCTCGCCGCCGGTGAGTTCGCGGATGCGCTTGCCGAACCGCTTCCACTCTCGGGGGTCCTGGTGGTGTTCGTCCGGCCAGAACGTGTAGCCCTCGGCGGTGCGGTCGATGATCGCCTCGGCGCCCATCCGGCGGCAGATCTCCGCCTTCCGGTCGCTGGAGACGACACAGATCGGGTTGGCGCCGCCGGCGAGCGCGAACTGGGTGGCGTACGAGCCGAGTCCGCCGCTCGCCCCCCAGATCAGGACGTTGTCGCCCTGCTTCATGCCGGCGCCGTTGCGGGAGACGAGCTGGCGGTACGCGGTGGAGTTGACGAGTCCGGGAGCGGCGGCCTCCTCCCAGCTGAGGTGCTGGGGTTTGGGCATCAGCTGATTGGACTTCACCAGCGCGATCTCGGCGAGTCCGCCGAAGTTGGTCTCGAAGCCCCAGATCCGCTGTTCCGGGTCGAGCATGGTGTCGTTGTGGCCGTCCGAGCTCTCCAGCTCGACGGAGAGGCAGTGGGCGACCACTTCGTCCCCGGGGCGCCAGGAGTTGACGCCGGGTCCGGTGCGCAGCACGACGCCCGCCAGGTCGGAGCCGATCACGTGGTACGGCAGGTCGTGGCGGCGTGCGAGGTCGCTGAGTCTGCCGTACCGCTCCAGGAAACCGAAGGTCGCCATCGGTTCGAAGATGGAGGTCCAGACGGAGTTGTAGTTCACCGAGCTGGCCATGACGGCCACCAGAGCCTCACCGGGGCCGAGTTCGGGCACGGGAACGTCGTCGAGGTGCAGGGATTCGCGCGGGTCCTTCTCCGTGGTGGGAAGGCCCGCGAACATCTCCGTCTCGTCCTTGTGCACGGTCACGGCGCGGTACGAGTCGGGGAGGGGCAGTGCGGCGAAGTCGGCGGGCGTGGAGTCCGGCGACTGGATGGCGTCCAGGATGTCCTTCACGGTGGTGCCTCCGGCGAAGCTGGGGGTGGTGTGGGACGTCGCCTTCCGAGGTGTGGCCTCGGGCCTGACGGAGTGCTGGGTGTTGCTGAGCGGCGCCGGGTGGGCGCGAGGGTGCCTGTGACGCAGGCGTCCGGGCCACAAGCGCGAAGGCTTGCGGGAACAGCCGGACACCTTCAACGTATGGCACGGTGTGACACCTGGCAAGGCACTGGGTGCCAGGTTTTTCTCTCACTTGTCAGCCTCATGGCACGCATGAGCCATACCTACCGCCCGGAATGCGGTGAATATCAGCCGGGTGAGGGGAATGTGCGGCCGAACGTGGGGCGGGCGAGCCCTACGGGGTGCCGTTCGCCGGGGGCCGCTTGCCGGGTGCCCGTTCGCGCTACGCGTCCTTCAGTGCCCGCTTGATCGTCCGCATGACCTCGTCCAGCGGCGCGTCGGTGTGCGCCACGGTCACCAGGACGTCCCCGCCGGTACGCGCGGTGACCGCCGGGCGCTCGGGCTTGCCGCCCATCGACAGGCCCGCGCCGATCCCCGGGCCGAACGTGTCACGGACGATCGCGAAGGCATGGTCGAGCTGCGCCTCCACGTCCCCCTGGCCGCCGGCCCGCAGCCACCGCCGCAGCACGTGGTTGTGCGCCGTGACGACGGCGGACGCGGCCACCTCCGCCAGCAGCGGGTCGTCGTTGCCGTCGGTGTGGTCCAGCTCGTCGAAGTGGCCCAGCAGATAGCGCGTGAACAGCCGCTCGTAGCGGGCCACCGAGGCGATCTCCCGCTCCCGGAGGGTCGGGACCTCACGGGTGAGGCGGTAGCGCTCGACGGAGACCGCGGGCGAGGCCGCGTACATCCGCATGACTTCCTTGATGCCCCGGCAGATCGTGTCGATCGGGTGCTCGTGGGACGGCGCGGCGTTCAGGACCGCCTCCGCCCGGACGAGCGTGTCGTCGTGGTCGGGGAAGATCGCCTCTTCTTTGGACCGGAAGTGCCGGAAGAACGTCCTGCGGGCCACCCCGGCCGCCGCGGCGATCTCGTCGACCGTCGTCGCCTCGTACCCCTTGGTCGCGAACAGCTCCATGGCCGCGGCGGCCAGCTCACGGCGCATCTTCAGCCGCTGGGCGGCCGCCTTCGTCCCGGCGGCGCTCTCGGGAGCGTCGGACCTGGGGTTCTTACGGGACGACTCGGCGGACTGCGACATGAGGTGAACGTACTGCATCCGCACGAGGGCGCGCGCCCGTAGGCGCGCACCCGCGATCCGCTGGTCAGCGGCGGAGGCGCGCGCGCTCAGCGCCGGAGGTGCTCGCGGAAGCCCCGGCCCGACTTGCGGCCCAGGCAGCCCGCCGCCACCAGGTGCTCCAGCAGCGGCGCGGGCGCCAGGCCCGGGTCGCGGAACTCCTGGTGCAGCACCCGCTCGATCGCCAGCGAGACGTCGAGACCGACCACGTCCAGCAGCTCGAAGGGGCCCATGGGATAGCCGCCGCCGAGCTTCATCGCCGTGTCGATGTCGTCGAGGGTCGCGTAGTGCTCCTGGACCATTTTCACGGCGTTGTTGAGATACGGGAACAGCAGGGCGTTCACGATGAACCCGGCCCGGTCGCCGCAGTCCACCGGGTGCTTGCGGAGGCGGGCGCACACCGCGTGGGCGGTGGCGCGGACGTCGTCGGCGGTCAGGACCGTACGGACCACCTCGACCAGCTTCATCGCGGGCGCCGGGTTGAAGAAGTGCATCCCGACGACGTCCTCGGGGCGGGAGGTGGCCCGGGCGCAGGCGATGACCGGCAGGGAGGAGGTGGTCGTGGCGAGGACCACGCCGGGGCGGCAGACCTTGTCGAGCGTTTCGAAGAGCTGCCTCTTCACCGCCAGGTCCTCGGCGACCGCCTCGACGGCGAGGTCCACCCCGGCGAACGCGTCGGGCGTGCCCGCCGGACGGATCCGGGCAAGGGTCTCCTCGCGGGCCTCCTCGGTCAGCCGGCCCTTGGTGACCGAGCGGGCGAGGGACGTGGCGACCCGGTCCCTGGCACGCCGTGCCTTCTCGGGGCTCCTCGCGGCCAGGACCACGTCGAACCCGGCCTTGGCGAAGACCTCCGCGATCCCGCCCGCCATCGTGCCGGAGCCCGCGACGCCGACGGACCTCACGGTCCTGCCCGCGGTGGCGCCCGTGCCGTCCGCCGGGGTGAGGGCGTCGGGGACGGCGGTGGCGCTGCCCGGCCCGGCGTACGTGTAGAAGCCGCGCCCCGACTTGCGGCCGGTCAGCCCGGCCTCGCTGAGGTGGCCGAGGACGGGGGCGGGGGCGTGCAGCCGGTCGTGCGACGCGCTGTACATCGCCTCCAGGACGGTGCGCGCCGTGTCGATCCCGATCAGGTCGAGCAGGGCGAGCGGGCCCATCGGCAGGCCGCAGCCCAGGCGCATCGCGGCGTCGATGTCGGCGCGGGAGGCGTAGCCGGACTCGTACATGGCGGCGGCCTGGTTGAGATAGCCGAAGAGCAGGCCGTCCGCGACGAACCCCGGGCGGTCGCCGACGGCGACGGGCTCCTTGCCCAGGTCGCGGGCGAGGGCGGTGACCGCCTCGACCGCCCGGGGGGAGGTGAGGACGGAGGAGACCACCTCGACCAGCTTCATCGCGGGCGCGGGGTTGAAGAAGTGCAGGCCGAGGACGCGCTCGGGGTGGGCGGAGTCCGCGGCCAGCCGCGTCACCGACAGGGCGTTCGTGCCCGTCGCGAGGATCGTGCCGGGGCCGACGATCCCGTCCAGCTCCCGGAACACCTGCCGCTTGGTGTCGTACGACTCCGGCACCACCTCGATCACGAGCGGGGCGTCGGCGGCGGCGCGCAGGTCGGAGAAGGTGCGCAGACGGGCGAGGACCGTGCGCCGCTCGCCCTCCGTGAGGCGGCCGCGCTCCACGGCCCGCGCGGTGGACGCCTCGATCGCGGCGACGGCCCGGGCGGCGGCCGCGTCGCTGATGTCGATGCCGATGACCTCGCGGCCGGCCCGGGCGAGGGTCTCGGCGATGCCGGTGCCCATGGTGCCGAGGCCGACCACGGCGACGGTGGGGAGGGGCAGGGCGTTGGGGGTGTCCGAGGAGATGTCCATGAGGGACTCCAGGGGGAGGGGGTGACGACTGGGGGCCGCGCACGGCACACGTGTGTGCTCGGTGCGTCGCGGGGGCCGGCGCGCTGCGGCGCGCGTGGCTGATGCGGGTCGCTGAAAGGGGCGGCGGGCTCTGTTCCGGAGCCGCGCCGCTGGGTGAAACCGACAGCACTCGCGATGGCTGCGTCACCAGGCCACGCGAGTCGCGGGGGTTTCCCGCTCATCTGAGGTTAACCGACGGGTAACGAGCGCGCCAGACCTGTGCGGGTCAGGTCTGCGGGCTTGGTCTGTGCGCGCCAGGTCTGTGCGGGCCAGGTCTGTGCGGGCCGGGTCTGTGCGGGCCGGATCGAGGGCGGCCGGCACCTATCCTCGGCTCATGGATGAGCGTCATGGATGAGGACTTCCGCTCGCTCGCGGACCGGGTACGGGACGAGTCGGGCGGGTCCGCGGCGTGCGAGCGGCTCCTGACCACCGGCGATCAGGAGGAACTGGCCGGGGTGCTCGTGGAGCGCGAACGGCCGCTGTGGGCGCGGGAGGTCGCCGCGTTCCGGCTGGGGTGCGGGGGTGACCGGCGGGCGTTCGAGGCGCTGGTGCTGTTGCTCAACCACCGCGATCCGGAGCGCTGCGTGAGCGCGTCGTACGCGTTGGCGCGGCTGGCCGACCCGCGTACGGCCCGTGCGGCGGCGGCCCTCGCGACGAACACCCTGCGCACGTCGTACGCCCTGCATCCGGTACGTCTCCTCACGGAGTTGCGCGCGCCGGAGTCCGTGCCGGTGCTGATCGCCACGCTGGAACGGCTGTCCGCGCCGGACGAACCGCACTGGCCGGTGGCCCTGGCGTGCGTCGAGGGCCTGCACCGGCTGGGGGACCCGCGCGGCCGCCCGTCGCTGGAGGGAGCGCTGGCCCATCCCCGGCTGACGGAGGCGGCGAGGGCGGCGCTGCGGTCTCTGCCGTAGCTCCGACGCCACGGCCCCGCCCGCCCGCGACGGTGCGGTGTCCTCAATCGCCGGACGGGCTGGGTGTGTTCGCCGGGACGGCGGGTGTACGGCACCGTCGGGTGCCTCCGCGCCCCGCCCGCCTGCGGCGTGCGGTGTCCTCAATCGCCGGACGGGCTGGAGAGGTCGGCCGGGCTGGGTGTGTTCGCTGGGGTGGCGGGTGTGTGGCACCGGTGGGTGCCTCCGCGCCCCGCCCGCCTGCGGCGTGCGGTGTCCTCAATCGCCGGACGGGCTGGAGAGGTCGGATGGGCTGGGTGTGTTTGCCGGGGTGGCGGGTGTGTGGCACCGGTGGGTGCCGCCGCGGTCGCCCGCCTGCGGCGTGCGGTGTCCTCAAACGCCGGACGGGCTGGAGGAGCCGGTGGGGGTGGAGGAGTCGGTCGGGGTGGGTGGGCCGGTCGGGGTGGAGGAGCCGGTTGGGCCGGAGGGGGTGGGTGGGGTGAGGGGGCGGGCGTATCGCACTTCTGGGACTGGGGTGCCCGCCGCGTCGTACGGCTCCTCCGCTCCGTCCGGCGCCAGGCCGGACCGCGTGTAGAAGCGGCGCGCGCGGTCGTTCTCCTTGAGGACCCAGAGCACCAGAGTCTCGTGCCCCGCCTCCTCGGCCGCCGCCGTCAGCGCGTTCATGAGCGCGCGGCCGACCCCGGTCGCGATCCGGTCCGGCCGTACGTACAGCGCGTACACCTCCGCCGTCCCGGCCGGCACGTCCTCGTCGCGGCAGGGACCGGAACAGCCCCAGCCCACCACCCGCCCCGCGTCCTCCGCGACCAGGTTCAGGACTCCGGGCGTCGGCTCGGTGAGGTACGCACGGCGGCGCACTGTCTCCTTCTCGACGCTCATCGCGTCCAGGAACGGCTTCGGCATCAGCCCGGCGTACGCGTGTTGCCAGCCCCGGACGCGGATCTCGGCGACCGCCTCGCAGTCGGCGTCCGTCATCTCCCGGACCCGGACGGTCAACGCGGCTCGCCCGGCGGGGGCGGGGTGATGGCGAACGCCTCTATCTCCACCAGCAGTTCCGGGCGGATCAGGGCCGCGACCTGGAACGCCGAGCTCGCCGGGGGGCGCTTCGGGTCGATCACCGCGTCGCGGGCAGCCCGTACCGCCGGGAGGTGGGCCACGTCCGTCACGAAGAACGTCAGCTTCACCACGTCGTCGAACGTCGCGTCCGCCGCCGCGAGGCAGCGGCGCAGGTTCTCGAACACCTGGCGGGCCTGGGCCGCCGGGTCGCCCACGCCCACGATCCCGCCGGCCTCGTCGAACGCGCACTGGCCGGAGACCGCGACGAAGCGGCCCGTACCCCAGACCACGTGGCTGTAGCCGTTGCCGGGGGCGACCCCTTCGGGGGCGGTCACATGCGTGAGGTGTGTCATGGGGCCATTGTTTCCCATGGCACTGACAACGGGCCGGGCCCCCTCGCTCCGTTCAGTAGCCGGCCGGCCGCACCACACCCGTCTCGTACGCGAAGACCGCCGCCTGCGTCCGGTCGCGCAGGCCCAGCTTGACCAGGATCCGGCCCACATGGGTCTTCACCGTCTGCTCCGCCACGACGAGCCGCGCGGCGATCTCCGCGTTCGACAGGCCCTGCGCGATCAGGGACAGCACCTCCGTCTCCCGCTCCGTCAGGTCCCCCACCCGCTCCCTGCGCGGCACGCGCGGCGCGGCCGTCACCCGCGAGAACTCGGCGATCAGCCGCTTGGTGAGGTTCGGCGCGAGCAGCGCGTCCCCGGCCGCCACCACCCGTACCGCCCGCGCCAGTTCCTCCGCCGACGCGTCCTTCAGGAGGAAACCGGACGCGCCCGCGCGCAGCGCCTCGTACACGTACTCGTCGAGATCGAAGGTCGTGAGGACGAGCACCTTCACCGTGGAGCCGGCGCGGCCGGTGAGGCGGCGGGTCGCCTCGATGCCGCCCAGTTCCGGCATCCGTATGTCCATCAGGACGACGTCCGGGGCCAGTTCCGCGACCTGGGCCAGCGCGTCGAGACCGTCCACCGCCTGGCCGACGACCTCGATGCCGTCCTCGGCGTTCAGCAGCACGGTGAAGCCCTGGCGGACCATGACCTGGTCGTCGGCGATCAGTACCCGGATGGGTGGCGGGGGCGCGGGGGGTGACGTCATGTGGCGTCCTCCAAGGACGTCGTGGGCTCCTCCGTCGGCAGCGTCGCCGTCACCTCGTACCCGCCCAGCGGCGTCGCCCCGGTGGCCAGTTCGCCGCCCAGCATCGCAGTGCGCTCCCGCATCCCGAGCAGCCCGTGCCCCATGTCCGTGGAAAGCGGCACCTCGGTGGAAGGCGGCACCTCCGTGGAAGGCGGCGCGACCACTCGCGCGGGAGCGCCGTTCACGACCCGGACCACCACCCGCGACGGCAGATACCCGATCTCCACCCGCACCTCCGCGCCCGGCGCGTGCCGCATCACGTTGCTCAGCGCCTCCTGCACGATGCGGTACGCCGACAGGCCCACCCCCGGGGCCAGCGGGCGCGGCGCGCCGGTGCGCCGGGTGGTGACCGCGAGCCCGGCCCGCCGCACCGTGCCGATCAGTTCGTCCAGCCGGTCCAGCGTGGGCTGCGGGGCGTGCCGCGCGCTCTCGGACAGCGCGTCCTCGGAGCGCAGGACGCCCAGCACGCGCCGCAGTTCGGTGAGCGCGTCGACCGCGTTGCCCCGTATCCCGGCGAGGTTCTCCCGCAACTCCTCCGACGGGTTCTCGACCAGGTGCGGGGCGACCTGCGCCTGGATGGAGATGACCGACATGTGATGCGCGACCACGTCGTGCAGCTCGCGGGCGATCCGGTTGCGCTCCTCCAGGAGGGTGCGCCTGGCCCGCTCGTCGGCGGTGAGGCCGGTCTGGACGACCAGTTCGGTACGGGCCACCTGGCTGCCCCGCAGCGCGGCGCCGACCACCACCGCGACGGTGAGGACGGCGGCCGCCCGCATCACGTCGACGTTGTGTTCCGCGCTGGTGAACAGCCCGCAGGCCGCCCCCGCCACCAGGCTGATCACCAGCGCCCCGAACGCGGCCCGGGGCCGGACCCGCAGCGCCAGCAGGAACAGCACCCCGGCCTGGAGTGCCATCCCCTCACCCGTCCACGGGAACAGCACGTCCCGTCCGGCGGTGGCCTCCGTGGTCCGCGCGACGACGACCATGACCAGCGTCACCACCCACCACGCCGGCACCGGCCGGAACACCGCGACGACCAGTGCCGCGGCCTGGAGCACGCCGAGGAGCGTGCCGTACACCTGGCCGAGACCGGATTCCCAGATGAGGTTGTTGATCCCCATCGCGCCGACGAACAGCGCGCAGATCGCCGCCAGCAGGACCACCACCGGCTGCCACTCCCGCCAGCCGGGCCGCGCCGTGTCCGGGAGGGGGCCGAACGCCCGCGCCCCCAGGAGGTCGTCCCGCAGGTGACGCGGCACCGCCCGCAGCGCCGCCACCGCCCGCCGTGGGTCTCTCGTCCGACCGACCCTAGACATGTCCCGCCTCCGCCCTCCGGGTGGGCCGTCCCCCACGGACGACCTCGGTCCGCCCGCGCGCCCGCTGTTCATGGCCCCGGAACGCCGCCCAGCACACCAGCAGCGCTCCCGCGAACGCCGGGAGCCACAGGAGCCTCGCCACCACCCAGCCGGGGCCGTCCGGCACGGTGTGCAGGCCCGGCAGCGGGCCGCCCGCGAGCAGACCGATCGCGGTGACGGCCATCATCGATGTCTGATGCCACAGGAACAAAGTGAGAGCGGAGAGATTGGCCAGCGCCACCCCCGCCCAGACCGCCGGCCGCGCGCACAGCCGCCGCAGCGGGCGCACGAGCAGCAGGGCCGCCCCGCACTGCGCCAGGCCGAAGGTCACGGCGGCCAGGGTCGGCGGATCGAGGTTGGAGACCGGGGCGCCCGGCACCCCCACCATGGACGCCGGGTAGCCGCCGAACAGGACGAGGAGCGTGGTGGCCGCCGCGCCGCCGCCCAGCAGCGTCCACGCGGCCCCGCGCCCGTTCAGCTCGCCGCGGGACCAGGCCGCGCCCAGGCAGTACGGGACGAGCCAGCCCGCCGCCAGGTTGATCCAGCCGAGCCCCGCGGGCCCGCCCACGGCGAACCGGAACAGGTCCACGTGCAGGACCACGGCGAGCGGCCACAGCGGGTGCAGCCGCGCGACCAGCGGGGTCGCCGCCGTCAGCGCCATCAGGACCAGCAGGAACCACAACGGGGACAGCACCAGCTTGAGCAGCGTGTGTACGGTCGCCGGGCTCACCCCGGAGACGAGCATCACGCCCGCCGCCACCGCCCACACCCCCAGCACGGCGGTCACCGGCCGCCCCATCCGGGCCGTCCTGGCGCCGAGCCACCGCCCGTACGTCGCGCCCCGGGCGCGGGCCGACGCGTAACTGGGCGCCGCCACCTGCCCGCCGACCACGAAGAAGACGGCGAGCGTCTGGAACAGCCAGGAGACCGGCGCCAGCTGGGGCAGGTACGCGAGCGGGCTCGCGGCGCGCACCGTACCGCTGTCGGCGACCAGGGCGGTCACCAGCCAGTGGCCGAGCACCACACCGAGGATGGCGAGGGCGCGCAGGGCGTCGGTGGCCCGGTCGCGGCCGGGCGGGGTGGCGGAGTCGATCCGCCGTACGAGATCACGCACGGCCGGCCTCCCGGGTGGGGGCGTCGGCGGGTGTCCGTACGGGGAGGGCCGCGCCCGGAGGCAGGCCCGGGGGCGTGCCCGGAGCGGGGGCCAGGACGGACGGTGTCTCGGCGGCGGGGACCTCGCCGATGGCCGTTTCCCCGCCGGAGACCGGGCCGGCGTGGATCGCCCCGCCGGCGCCCGCACCGGTCGCCGTCCCTCCGGCGCGGGACGAGCCGGTACGTACCCCGCCGGGGGTCGTACCGCCCGCGTCCATCGCCCCGTTGGCTATCCGGGCCAGGTTCCGCAACGACACAGACCCGGGCCGCAGATAGCCGCTGTGGGCGGACCCGCCCGCGTCGAAGATCCGGGCGCCGTACGCCTCCGACACCGGGTCCCTGCCGAACCCCACCGTGACGAAGGGCAGCCGGAGCCGTCCGTGCGGCACGTCCGCGATGCGGTCGGCGGAGCCCCGGCCCGCCCAGACCGTGGCGCCGGTACGGAGCGCGGCGGCGCGGTCGACGCCGGTCCCGGGGCTGCCGTACAGCACCAGGTCGGCGACCGGCAGGCCCGGGGCGGCGCGGGCGCAGACGACCGAGCCGTACGAGTGGCAGAGCAGCGACACCCGCGCGGCGGGCGCGGCAGCGGCCAACTCGCCCACGAAGGACCGCAGATCGGGGGCCACCTCGTCGGCCCGGCCCGCCGTCAGGACCGCGGGGCTCACCGTGGCGGGTGTCCGGTAGCCGAGCCAGGCGATCACGGCGGCCCCGGCGCCCATCTCCCGCCGGAGCGCGGCCGCCCCGGCCCCGAAACGCGCGTAGTGGTCGAGGCCGGTGTCCGAGCCCGGCACCAGTACGGCGATCCGCCGGGCGCGCGCGAGATCGCCGAAGACCTCGGCGGTACGGCCGCCGTCGCGGCCGTCGAAGGAGAGGAAGTGCCGTGCCGGGTCCGCCATGACGCGCAGCGCGGCGGCCCGTACCCGGTCGCCGTGACCGGCCGCCATCCGCTCGGCGGCCCGGATCCCGGCGCGGTTGACGGCGTACCGCGCGTCCAGGGCTGCGGGGTTCAGGTCGTCCCGCAGCGGCGCGAGCGCGGCGGGGACGGGCGCCGGGACGGCCGAGGGGCGGGCCGCGCCCGACACCGGCACCGCCACCGACGCGGTGACGAGCACGGCGAGCAGGGTGCGGTGCGTGCGGTGCGTGCGCGTGGCGCGCGGCGAGCGTGCCGCACTCTCCGTATCGGCGCACCGGGTGCGCTGCCTGCCGTTGCCGCGGGGCCGTGACGCCATGGGGGAGGGACCTTCCGTACCGGATCGCTGTCGTGCTGCCGGTACCGAAGTTAGGGATCACCGCGCATGGTCCGCGTCCCGCCGGGGAGCTCAGCTCACCGGTGGCTCCCAGGTATGACGGGTAGGGGGTGCCCGCCCCCTCGGCGACGGAGGGATGCCGCCCCCGCAGCGCCGAAACCGCCTCACAGCAAGGTCAGTTGGGTCCCCTCCGGCTCAGGATCGGGCAGCGGCGCCGCCATCCGGTGGTTGCCCGGCCGGCTCAGCCCCGTCGAACCGCCCGCGCCCCGGGGGCCGATGCCGAACGTGTCGGCCAGCTCGTGCACCTGCCGGGTGATCCGCCGCTGGTACCACTTCGGCGCGTACGCGCCCTCCGCGTACATCCGCTCGTACCGCCCCACCAGCTCCGGGTGGTGCTTCCCCAGCCACTCCATGAACCACTCGCGCGCCCCCGGCCGCAGGTGCAGCACCAACGGGGTCACGGAGGTCGCCCCGGCCGCCGCGATCGCCCGTACCGTCGCACGGAGCTGCTCCGTGCTGTCGCCCAGGAACGGGATCACCGGGGCCATCAGCACCCCGCAGCCGATCCCGGCGTCCGTCATGGCCCGTACGACGTCCAGCCGCCGCTCCGGCGAGGGGGTGCCCGGCTCGACCGTGCGCCACAGCTCCCGGTCGGTGAAGCCCACCGAGACGGAGACGCCGACGTCGGTGACGGACGCCGCCTCGCGCAGCAGGTCGAGGTCGCGGAGGATCAGCGTGCCCTTGGTCAGGATGGAGAAAGGATTCGCCTGGTCCCGCAGGGCCGTGATGATCCCCGGCATCAGCCGGTAGCGCCCCTCCGCCCGCTGGTAGCAGTCGACGTTCGTGCCCATCGCGATGTGCGCGCCCTGCCACTGGCGCGAGGCGAGTTTCCGCCGTACCAGCTCCGGCGCGTTGATCTTGACGACGATCTGGGAGTCGAAGCCCAGCCCGGTGTCGAGGTCCAGATAGCTGTGGGTCTTGCGGGCGAAACAGTAGACGCAGGCATGTGTACAGCCCCGGTACGGGTTGACCGTCCATTCGAACGGCATGCGGGAAGCTCCCGGGACCCGGTTCACGATCGAGCGCGCGCGGACCTCGTGGAAGGTGATGCCGCGGAACTCGGGGGTGTCGAAGGTGCGGGTGGTGACCGCGTCCGTACCGAAGAGCGCGATGTCCCCGGCGGGCCGTGTGGTGGACGGTCCCTCGGTCAGATTGTCCCAGCGCATGGAGTACCTCCTCGGTAGTACTGCTCCCACAATAGAACATGTGTTCGCTTGATCGTCGAACGGATGACCGAACGAGTGGTCGGGCAGAGGTCGGGCGGGTCGCTGTACGGACCCCCGGACCGCTCCCCGGACGTGTGTCGCGTGCACCGGTCCTGACCTCCGCGCCCCCGGATTTGGGCGGGCGTGCCGTCGGGTGGTTGGCTGGCCGCACCCCAACCCGAGAACCGAGTGCTGGAGGAAGTGCCATGGCGCAGGTCGAGGCCACGACGGAGCGGATCATCGCGGCGAAAGCGGACACGGTGTTCGACGCGCTGGCCGATTACCAGGACACCCGGGCGAAGCTCCTGCCCTCGCAGTTCAGCGAGTACGAGGTACGGGAGGGCGGTGACGGCGAGGGCACCCTCGTCCACTGGAAGCTCCAGGCCACCAGCAAGCGCGTCCGCGACTGTCTGCTGGAGGTGACCGAGCCCACCGACGGCCGGCTCGTGGAGAAGGACAGGAACTCCTCGATGGTCACCACCTGGACCGTCACCCCGGCCGGCGAGGGCAGCTCCAAGGCCGTCGTCACCACCGTCTGGGACGGCGCCGGCGGCATCGGCGGCTTCTTCGAGCGGACCTTCGCGCCCAAGGGCCTCGGCCGGATCTACGACGAGGTGCTGGCGCGGCTCGCCGCCGAGACGGAGAAGTAGGTCCGCCGGAAGGCGTGAACAGCCGGACCCCGGGGGCTCCCCGGGGTCACCGGTTCGAGTGGTTTTCCCCGCGACGCCGTTGCGCGCACCCCGTACGACACGTCGCGGGAAAGCCCCTGATGAGCGACCCGGCGCCCCCGTTTCTCCCCAACCCGCCCCCGTCTCAAGGCCCTTCACCCCGCCCGTTCCCGCTTGCTCCTGGTTGGCGAGCAATGCGAAGAATGGCGCCGCGCAGGTGCGACGAGGGGAGCAGTACGTGGGCGGGATCACGCTGGTGAAGGACGCCGGGCAGGCCACCGTGCCCGTCCCGGCCGTGGCGGCGGGCACCCCGCCCCCGCCGACGCGCGCCGCCGGCGGCGCGCCGCCGGCCGAGCCCCTGAGCCCCCGCCGGGTCCGGCTCGTCTTCTTCGGGCTGATGCTCGCCCTGCTGCTCGCCGCGCTGGAACAGATGATCGTCGCGACCGCCCTGCCCAAGATCGTGGGGGAGCTGCACGGCCTGGAGCGGATGTCCTGGGCGATCACCGCGTACCTGCTGACGTCCACGATCGGTCTGCCGATCTACGGCAAGCTCGGCGACCTCTTCGGCCGCAAGGGCGTCTTCCAGTTCGCGATCGTCGTGTTCGTCATCGGCTCGGCGCTGGCCGGCTGGTCCCGCACCATGAACGAGCTGATCGCCTTCCGCGCCGTCCAGGGCGTCGGCGCCGGCGGACTGATGATCGGCGTCCACGCGATCATCGCGGACATCGTGCCGCCCCGGCAGCGCGGCCGGTTCATGGGGCTGATCGGCGGCGCGTTCGGCCTCGCCTCGGTGGCGGGTCCGCTGCTCGGCGGGTTCTTCACCGACCACGTGTCCTGGCGCTGGTGCTTCTACTTCAACGTGCCCTTCGGCCTGCTCACGCTCGCCGTGGTGTCCGTCGTCCTCACCCTCCCCAAGCCCACCAGCCGGGGCCGGCTGGACCTCCTTGGCGCGCTGATGCTCGCCGCCGCCTCGACCTGCCTGGTGCTGCTGACCAGTTGGGGCGGTACCGAGTACGCGTGGGGCTCACGCGTCATCCTGGGACTGGCCGCCGGTGCCGTCGGAACGACCCTGCTGTTCCTCGTCGTCGAGCACTTCGCGCCCGAACCGATCATCCCCCTGCGGCTGTTCCGCGACTCCGTCTTCACCCTCACCGGTCTGATCGGCGCGGTGCTCGGTCTCGCGCTCTTCGGGGCCGCGAGCTATCTGCCGACCTTCCTCCAGATGGTCGACGGCGCCTCGGCCACCGAGTCGGGCCTGTTGATGCTGCCGATGATGGGCGGCATCGTCGTCGCGTCCGTCGTCTCCGGCCAACTCATCAGCCGTACCGGCCGCTACAAGATCTACCCGGTGGTGGGCGGCGCGCTCTCGGCCGCCGGGATGTGGCTGCTGTCCCGGCTGGACGCCGACACCTCCATGCTCGAATGCGGCCTCGCCCAGGCGGTGTTGGGCCTCGGCATCGGGCTGGTGATGCCCGTGCTCATCCTCGCCGTGCAGAACGCGGTGCCGCCCTCCGACCTCGGCGTCGCCACCAGCGCCAACAACTACTTCCGGCAGATCGGCGGCAGTGTCGGCGCCGCAGTCTTCGGCACGCTCTTCGCCAACCGGCTCGCCGACGCGCTCGCCGACCGGATCCCGGCGGGCGCCGCGCTGCCGAACGCGCACTCCATCACCCCGCAGATGGTCCACGCGCTGCCGCCCGCGCTGCGGGACCACTACATCCGGGCGTACGCGGACGCGATGCCGCGGATCTTCCTCTATCTCGTGCCGGTGCTCGTCCTCGGCCTGTTGCTCGCCTTCTTCCTCAAGGAGAAACCGCTGGTGTCCTACAACGCCCCCGCCGCCGAGTCCGCCGCCGTCCCCGCCGCGCGCGCCGCCGCGAACGGCGCCCCGGTCGCCGCACCGCCCCCGTACATCTCGGGAGTGGCCGTCTGCGGCACCGTGCAGCACTACGACGGCAGTACGGTCCCGCGCGCCGCGCTCACCCTCATCGACGTCCAGGGGCAGCAGATCGGGCGCGGGGCGAGCGGCGAGGACGGGCGGTACGCGCTGAGCGTGCCGGGCGCCGGCTCGTACGTGATGATCGCGGCGGCCGGCGGCCACCAGCCGCAGGCCGTCACCGTCACCGTCGGCGAGCGCCCCGTCGAACTGGACGTGGTCCTCGGCGGCGCGGGCCGCCTCGCCGGCGCGGTGCTCACGGCGGACGGCACGCCGGTACGGGACGCCGCCGTGACCCTCACCGACGTACGGGGCGACGTGGTGGCGTCCACCCGCAGCGGGCGCGAGGGCGCCTACGTGATCGGCGAACTGGTCGCGGGGGAGTACACGCTGGCCGCGAGCGCCCCCGCCTTCCGCCCCGCCGCGCTCCCCGTCAGCGTGCAGTCCTCCCGCGAGACCCGGCAGGACATCGAGCTGGCGGGCGGGGCGGTGCTGCGCGGTACGGTACGGGCCGGGGGCGGCCGGCCCGTCGAGGACGCCCGCGTCACGCTGCTGGACGCGGCGGGGAACGTGGTCGACACCCTCACCACCGGCGCCGACGGCACCTTCCGCTTCGTGGACCTCTCGTCCGGGGAGTACACGGTGATCGCGGCGGGCTATCCGCCGGTCGCCACGGTGCTCCAGATGGCGGGCGGCGGACGCACCGAACGCGACCTCCAACTGGGTCACGCGGACTGAGGGAAGCGCGCCGGGGGACCGTTGAAAAGCTGACTGAATTTCAGTCAATTCACCGGCGTGCGCGGGCGCACCACCTATTAGTTCATTGCCCGGCGCTTCTCGTGCGCAGGGCCGTACCGTGGTGGGCGGAGCCGCAGATCCTGGCGGCAGGGAAGGAGCCTTCCAGCCATGGACCGTGGTGTTCCGCCGGGGCCGCCGCAACAGCCGCTCGCGACGGCAGGCCGGATTCCGCTCGCCGTGGTCGTCGTGGACCGCGACGGCCTCGTGTCGCACTGGTCGACCGGCGCACGGCGGCTTTTCGGCCATTCGAAGGACGAGGCGGTGGGCCGGTCCGCCAGCGATCTGATGCCGGTGGCCGGCGCGCTCGCCGACGAGGAGCCCGGCCTCGCGCACGGCGGGTACGGCGGTGAGAGCCGCGCCACGTTCGAGGGTCACGACGAGCTGGGTCCCGACCTGCACACCCGCGGCTCGTACCCGACGGCGGGCCGCGCGACGCTCTCCGAGGCCGGGCGCGAGCGCCTAGACGTGCTGTGGTGGGCCTATCCGCTGGTCGGTCCAGGACCCGGCCGCCATCTCGTACTCGCCGCCGACGCCGCCCAGTTCGGCGCCGACGGGGCCTCCGCCGCTTCCGCCGACGCCGCCGCGGGCGAAGAGGCGCGGCAGGCCGACGTCCAGCGGATAGCGCCGGGCTTCGCCCTGCACACGGACTTCCCGGACGCGGAGTCCCTGGCCAGGCGCCTGCCCGACATCCTGCCGAACATGAGCCCGGCCGAGTCCACCCGCATCGTCGCGCAGGTGCTCGAACTGGGCTATCCCGTGCTGGAGTTCAGCCACCACGACCGCGTTCCCGTCACCCCCGACTGGGGTGTGCCGCGCCGGGTGGCGGCCCGGCGGAGCCGGCTGACCGTCGTGGACGAGGACGGCGGGACCCGGCGCGGCGGCGCGCCCCGGCCCGAACTCGACCTGGAATACGCCGCGGTGCGCGAGAGCCTGGAGTTCCTGAACGAGGTGAGCCGCCGGATCGGCTCCTCCCTCGACCTGGAGCGCACCATCCGCGAGGTCACCAGCGCCGCCGTCCCGCGCTTCACCGACTTCGCCGGTACGCACCTGCGCGCCGCCGTCCTCGCCGGGGAGGGGTTCCCGGACGGGCCGCCCGACGTCACCACCGTCTGGCACCGGGTCTGGGTCGAGCACAACGACGAACCGGGCCGCTGGGACGACACCGTGCCGATCGGCGAGGCCATCTCCTTCCCGGAGCACACCCCGTTCTTCCAGTGCATGGTCACCGGCGAGCCCGTCCTCATCCCGACGCTCAGCGAGGAGGACGGCGACCGTATCTCGGGCGAGTTCGAGAAGCGCGACCTGCGGCCGCTCATCAACAACCGCTCCATGCTGCTGGTCCCGCTCAAGGCCCGCGACGTCGTGCTCGGCTTCATGGTCCTGATGCGGCGCCCCGAGCGGGAGCCGTTCGACGACATGGACCGTACGACCGGCGCCGAACTGGCCGCCCGGGCGGGCCTCGTCCTCGACAACGCCCGCATGTACACGTACCAGGAGAACGTGGCGGAGACCCTCCAGGACAGCATGCTGCCGACGGTCGCCGCGCGGATGGCCGGCTGTGACACCGCCACCCGCTACCTGCCCGGCACCCGGCTCGGCCGGGTGGGCGGCGACTGGTTCGACGCGGTGAAACTGCCCGGGTCCCGTACGGCGCTGGTCGTCGGCGACGTGATGGGCCACGGGCTGCGCTCCGCGGCGATGATGGGCCAACTGCGCACCGCCGTCCAGACGATGGCGACCATGGAGATGCCGCCCGCCCAACTGCTGCGCAATCTGGACGACTTGGCCCAGCGGCTCGGCGAGAGCTATCTCGCGACCTGCCTGTACGCGGTGTACGACCCGATCCGCTCCGAGCTCCAGATCGCCAACGCCGGGCACATCCCGCCCGTCCTGGTCCGGGCCGCCGACGGCCGGGCCGAGGTGCTCGACCTGCCGACCGGCGCGCCCATCGGGGTCGGCGGCGTGGCCTTCGAGACGGCGGTCGTCCGCGTGGCGCCCGGCGACCGGCTGGTGCTGTGCACCGACGGTCTGGTGGAGGTGCGCGGCGCGGACATCGGCGAGGGCCTGGCCGCGCTCTGCGAGTCCGCCGCCCATCCCGCCGCGTCGATGAACGACGCCTGTGACACGATCATCCGCGCGCTGAACCCCCGGGGCGGCCGCAAGGACGACGTGGCGCTCCTGATGGCCCGCCTGAACGGCATCCCGGACGGTGACGTCGCCGAGTGGCAACTGGCCCTCGATCCGCGCGAGGTGGCACGTGCCAGGCGGCTGGTGCACGGCCGGCTGCTCGACTGGGGCCTGCCGGACGCCGTGGAGACGGCCGAGCTGATGGTCAGTGAGCTGGTCACCAACGCCGTCCATCACGCGCGTTCGCACCACGTCGGGCTGCGGCTGGTCCGCACCGACGCGCTGCTGTGCGAGGTCCAGGACGACGAGCCGGCCCCGGCGACCCTGCTGAGCGCGAGCCGGGAGGACGAGTTCGGCCGGGGCCTGCGGGTGGTGAGCAGTCTCGCCCGCGAGTGGGGGACGAGCAGCACCCCGCACGGCAAGACGGTGTGGTTCGAGCAGGCTCTGGGCCGGACGGGGCGCGCGCGCCGGGCAGGCCGGTGAAAGACCGTCCCGACCCCTTGCCCGGCGAGCGTTCCCAGCGGTAGTCCTGACCTGCACAACTCTGCTTCGGACAGCTGGACTTGGGGAGACGCACATGGATGTGTCGCAGCGCTACCGGGACGCGTGGGAAGGGTACTGGCGGGAGACCTCCGACGCGCCGGGGGAGGCCATCTGGGACTCGGACGCCTCCCTCAGCTCCGTACCGCACAGCGCTCTGCTGCTGCCGTACGCGGACGCGTCGCTGCCGGTGGTCGACCTCGGCTGCGGCAGCGGCACCCAGACCCGCTATCTGGCGACGCTCTTCGCCCGCGCGGTCGGCGTGGACCTGTCGGCGGCGGCGGTGGAGCACGCGCGCCGCGCGGACACGGAGAAGGCCGCCACGTACGAACAGCTGAACCTGGTCGACGCGGACGCGGTCGAGGCCCTGGCGGCGCGGCTCGGCGACACCAACGTCTACATGCGCGCCGTCATCCACCAGAGCGAGCCGCAGGACCGCGCGGCGGTCGCCGGGGCGGTCGCGCGGCTCGTCGGGGCCCGGGGCCGGGCGTTCGTCGTCGAGCTGACCTCCGCCTCGAAGGCGGTGTTCCAGCGGGCGGTGGAGGCGGGTACGCCCGCGAAGCTCCAGCGGGTCTTCGACCACGGCCTGCGGCCGGCCGGGGCGGCCGACGAGGAGGTCCCCGATCTGCTGCGGGCTGCGGGCCTGAAGATCCTGGACAGCGGCGACACGGTGCTCCCGCAGACGGAGCACCTGCCGGACGGCACCAGGATCGACCTGCCGGCGCGCTGGTTCGTGCTCGCCCGGGAGTGAGGCGGGGCGGGGAGTGAGCCCGGGCGGGCGGTGAGCCGGGGCCGGCAGTGCGCGGTACGGCCCCGGGAGCGCGCGGTACGGGCCGGTGGTGACCGGGAGTGACCGCGAGTGACCGGGACCCCCCGGGGCGGGTGCGACCGGCCGGGCTTCACCCCGGTCCGCCCCGGGGTGAGCCGGCCCGCTCCGGAGTGAGCCGGTGGCCGCCGGACCCCACCGGGACCGACCCGTCGCCCAGGCCCCGCCCCGGGGGCGCGAAGGGGGGCGGGGACAGGGCGTGGCCGGGGTCGGGAGGGCGTACGAGAGGCGTTCCCGGGCCGGGAGCGTGCTTCGGCCGCCGGGTCGGTGTGAGTTGCCGCCCGGCGTGTCGTGGCACACGATGGCCATCCGGTGGTCCGCCCGCGGCGGGTGATTTCTGGGAGCCCACATGGCCTTGTACTTCGGGAACAGTTCGGACTCTTTGGTCATCGACGCGCTGGCCGGCTTCGCCCGCGCCCACGGCGATCTGGTGGCGCACGACGTCGAGCACGGTTTCATACGGGCCCTGCACACGTCCCCCGCCAGACGGGTGGGCCTGGTGTCGGGCGGCGGCTCGGGGCACGAGCCCCTGCACACGGGATTTGTCGGGCTGGGCATGCTGGACGCGGCCTGTCCGGGCCGGATCTTTGCCTCCCCGCACAACCGGCAGGTCTTCATGGCGTCCCGGGCCGTGGCCCGTGAGGACGGCGTACTCCATCTGGTGAAGAACTACACCGGGGACCGCATCAACTTCGGCATCGCGGCCGAGCGCCTCGTCCACGAGGGCATCGCCTGCACCCGCGTGCTGATCGACGACGACCTCGCCTCGGAGTCCGAGGCGATCGCGGCGGGCCGGCGCGGCACGGGCGCGACCGTGCTGGTCGAGAAGGTGCTCGGGGCCGCCGCCGACACCGGGCTGGGACTGCGGGACCTGGCGGACCTCGGGACGGACCTGGTGTCCCGCTGCCGGAGCCTCGCCGTCGCCTCCGAGGCGCACACCGCGCCCACCACGGGGCTGCCGGCCTTCGAGCTGCCGATCGACCGAATGGAGTACGGCGTCGGGATACACGGCGAGCGGGCGGACCACACCGTCCCCCGGCAGCCGGTCCGGGAGCTCGTCGGGAACATGGCGGGCGCGCTGGAGCGGTCCCTGGGGCTCGGCAAGGGCGCGTCCGTGATCCTCCTGGTCAACGGTCTCGGCTCGCTCACCCGATTGGAGCTGTACGCGGTGCTCGCCGACGCGGCCCGGGTCCTCGACGCACGCGGGATCACCACCGAGCGCGTGCTGGTGGGCGACTTCGTCACCGCGCTGGACATGAGGGGCTTCTCCCTGTCCGTGATGGTGGCGGACGCCGAGACGGTCAAGCTCTTCGACGCCCCGGCCCGTACCGCTGCCTGGCCCCGCTGAGCCGACCGCTCTCCGTCGACCTGGGCGGCAGCGCCGCCGACCCGAAGAGAGGCAGGACGCCATGCACGTGGACGGAACGTTCACCGACGGCTGGATGCGGCGCTTCGCGGCGTCCGTCTCCGCCACCGAGGCCGAACTGACCGCGCTCGACCAGGCCGCCGGGGACGGCGACTTCGGCACCAACCTCATGGCGGGACTGGACGTCACACTCCGCTTCCTCGGCGACCCGCCCACCGGTCCCGGGGATCCGGCGGCCCCGCTGCGCGCCGCCGCCACGGCTTTCCTCGACGAGGTGGGAGGGACGAGCGGACCGCTGTTCGGGCTGCTCTTCCACGAAATGGCCGTGGCCGCCACGGAGGCGGGGCGCGAGCTGACCGTGAGCGCGCTGGCCGCCGGCGCGGGCGCGGGCCTGTCGGCGATCCGGCGGGTCGGGGAGGCCGCTCCGGGGGACAAGACGCTGGTCGACGCGCTGGTGCCGGCCTGCGACGCCCTGCGCTCGTGCGACCGGAAGGGGGACCCGCGGGAGGCCCTGTCGCGTGCGGCCGCCGCCTCCTGGGAGGGCGTACGGGACACGGCCGGGCTGCGGGCCCGCCGGGGCAGGGCCAGCTACGTGGGGGAACATGCCTCAGGGGTGCCCGACCCGGGCGCGGTGGGCATCGCGCTGCTCTTCTCGTCGTCCGGCGAGAGCGTCACGACTCTGGCGCCGTACCTGGAGGAACCCACTCCGGCGGCCCGGTAGGCGCACCGGCCAACACCGCGGCCTCGTAAGGCTCTTGTACGGGCGTGGCGTTCCGGGGCGGGGACGTCCGGCGGGGGCCGGGGCTCTGGCAGGCCAGGGTGCGCGGGGCCGGCTCCCGGCGGTCCCGCACCTGACCCGCGTCGAAAATACCGCGTGACCTCCTAGCTGGCCGGTACGCCTCCCTGCGCCTGGCTGGGGATGCGGTCGCAGGCCCAGAGCCGTACCTCCGGGTTGTCCAGGGCGCGGACCCACAGGTCCACCAGGGCCACCGTCTCCGGGCTCGGCCAGGAGCCCGCCCCGAGGACGCGCATGCCGGCCCCCACCGCGGCCTGGACGCCGCAGTGCGAGTCCTCGACGGCCAGGGTGTCGGCCGGGTCGACGCCGCACAGCTTGGCGGCCGTGAGGTAGACGTCCGGGTGCGGCTTGGGCCTGATGGTGTCGTCGGGGACCACGATGTGGTCGAAGCAGTCGAGCAGTCCCGCCGTGTCGAGGCAGGACTCGACGACCTCGGCCGGGCAGTTGCTGGCGACGGCCAGCGGCGCGAACCGCCGTACGTCGTGGACCAGTTCCCGGGCGCCGGGCATGGTCATCGGCTGCTCGGCGACGAGCGACCGGAACTCCGTGAGCAGCTGGGACGTCATGTCCCCGGCCAGGTCGGGGCGTCCCGACTCCACGGCCATGAGGGTGCCGCACTCGGTGTAGTGCAGGCCCTTGGCGCGTTCGGCGAATCCGGGGGCGGGAGCGAATCCGTACCCGTCGAGGACGAGGTCGCGGGCGTCCTGCCAATGCCGTTCGGTGTCCATCAGCGTGCCGTCGCAGTCGAAAACAATGGCCGCGGGGGTCCAGGAAAGGATGCGAGAAGCCGTCATTTCGATTTCTTGTCCGTTCGCGTAGGGGAGTGGCGCCCGAGAGGGCGGCTTTGAGTGGCGGGCGCGCGGAGTGTGTTCATCCGGCGCCCGCCGAAAACATAACGATCGCTACGCTAAGGACGGCGACTCGACGTAGTCAAGGAGGCACGGATCGTGACGAGGGTGTTCACCGGTAGTGCAGGGTGCCGAATGCTTTCTGTTCGCCCCCTTGCAGGACGCGGAAGACGCAGGTCGAGTGGTGTGGCACGCAGAGAATGCGCGCGGGCGGATCGAATTCGGTGAACCGCGCGGCTTTCAGCCGTCCGGCGGTAGGGCGAAGCAACGTTCCGCCACTCTGCCGGGCGGCCGCCTGCCGTGCCGCCTCCAGCAGGACCATGCCGGGCACGTGGTCCGACGCGTGGTCGAAGAAGAACGGGTGGCGGGGGTCGGCGGGCTCGACGAGCAGGATGTCGTCCTGGCCCGGCCCCCCGGTCCGCCGGGGCCCCGCGCCATGGGTGACCAGGACGTCGTGCGGGGTGTGCACCCCGACCGTCGCGGCGTCGGGACGTGGTCGGTCCGAGGGTGGCGTTCCGGCGGCGACGGTCCCGGCCCGGCCCGCGCGCACCGTGCCGTACCGCTCCTCGTCCAGGAAGAGCGCACCCCCGCCGGCCAGGGCGAACGCCCGCCCGCCGGCCAGGAACGCCACCTCCAGGCGCAGCGCCGTCACGGCGCCGCCCGGCCCGCGCCGTACCTCGCTCACGGTGGCCAGGCAGGTGATCTCGGTGGCGCCGAAGGCCGCCCGGGGCTCGGCCGCCGGGTCGATGCGGAAGAAGAGGTCGGTGATCAGCAGCCGGGCGTCCGGCGCGACGCCGTAGTGGCGCAGGGGCAGGTAGATGCCCAGCTGCCGCAGGGTCTCCACGACCATCAGGGGGCTGTGGAGATCCGTACCGCCGCGCGGGAAGGTGGGATGGGAGCGGGGCCAGCACGCGGCGGCCTCGAAGCGGCCGTCCCCCGCCTGCCGTACGTCGGTCAGGAGCACCTCCGCGACCGAGGCCCGGTGGACCGTCTCACGGGCGACGGTGCGCGACCAGCTCAGCGGTCCGGAGTCACCGCCGAGTTCATCGAACAAATCCATCATGAAATAAAACAATCCCAATTTCTCGGGATCTGCACGCCAGCGTTGTCGCGGCATTGGCGGAAAGCACTACATTGCGTGATGTCAGCAGCGGAATCGGGACTCGGAGTGCACGTGCAGGCTAGGGCGAAAAACACGCGTAGGTTTCTTCTGGAAGCGGCAGCACGCCTGTTCGATGAGCGGGGATACGCCGGGACCAGTATCAGCGACATCAGCGCGGAGTCCGGCCGTACCAGCGGAGCCATCTACTTCCATTACGTCAGCAAGGAAAAACTCGCCCTCGCGATCGTCGAGGCGCATTTCGCGACCTGGCCCGAGCTGGTCGGGGAATACCTCACCGCCGAGCGCCCCGCGCTCGACCGGCTCGTCGGACTGAGCTTCGACGTGGCGAAGGCGTTCCGCGACGACGTCGTCGTCCGGGCCGGCGCCCGCCTCTGGGCCGAGCGCACCGCGATCGACGCCCCGCTGCCCGCCCCGTTCGTCGGCTGGCTCGCCACGGTCACCACGCTCCTCGAACAGGCCCGCGCCGGCGGGGAACTCAACCCGGACCTCGACCCCCGCGTGGCCGCGCACGGGGTCGTGTACGCGTTCTTCGGCCTCCACACCGTCTCGGACGCCCTGGACGGCCGGGAGTACATCGAGGACCGGCTCCGCGACCTGTGGCTGCTGCTGCTGGCCGGGCTCCAGGCGCGCCCCGACGCGGCCGGACTGCTGGAGCGGGTGCGCCCGTGCGTACCCGCGGCCACCTGCGATAGGACTGGCGCATGGTAAAGATCCTCATCAGCGCCGACATGGAGGGCGCGACCGGCGTGACCTGGCCGGCCGACGTCCTGCCCGGCACGCCGCAGTGGGAGCGCTGCCGTGCCCTGTTCACCTCCGACGTGAACGCCGCCGTGCTCGGGTTCCTCGACGGCGGCGCCGACGACGTCCTCATCAACGAGGCGCACTGGACCATGCGCAATCTCCTCCTGGAGCGGCTGGACGAGCGCGCCCAGCTGCTGACGGGGCGTCACAAGTCGCTCTCCATGGTGGAAGGCGCGCAGCACGGCGACGTCGACGGCATCGCCTTCGTCGGCTACCACACCGGCGCCGGTACGGACGGGGTCCTCGCGCACACCTACCTCGCCAACTCGATCACCGGCGTGTGGCTCAACGGCACGCGGGCGAGCGAGGGAGTGCTGAACGCGGCCGTCGTCGCCGAGTACGGCGTCCCGGTGGTCCTGGTCACCGGCGACGACCTGACCTGCGCGGACGCGGACGGCTACGCCCCCGGGGCGCGCAAGGTCGCGGTGAAGGACCACGTCTCGCGGTACGCCGCGGTGTGCCGTACCCCGGCCCGTACCGCCGCCGACATCCGCGCGGCGGCGAAGGAGGCCACCGCGCTCGCCGTACGGTACGAACCGGCGCCCGCCGGTCCCTTCAGCGTCGAGCTGGAGTTCGACGCCGCCCATCTCGCCTCGGCCGCCACCGTGGTTCCGGGGGTCGCCGCCACGGGCGAACGCCGCGTCGTGTACACCAGCGGGACGATGTACGAGGGCATTCGCACCTTCAAGGCGGTCACCACGATCGTCTCGGCCGCGGTGGAGGAGCAGTATGGCTGACATGACGCCCAGCGACACGACGCCCAGCGACCCGATCGACGCACTCGACGCGGCGGCGCTGGACGAGGTGGTCACCTTCACCTCCGACCTGATCCGCATCGACACCACCAACCGGGGGAGCGGCGACTGCCGGGAGCGCCCGGCGGCCGAGTACGTCGCCGAACGGCTCGCCGGCGCCGGGCTCGAACCCACCCTGATCGAGCGGACCCCGGGCCGTACCAACGTGGTCGCCAGGATCGAGGGCACGGACCCCTCCGCCGAGGCGCTCCTCGTCCACGGCCACCTGGACGTGGTGCCCGCCGAAGCCGCCGACTGGACCGTCCACCCGTTCTCCGGGGAGGTCAGGGACGGGGTGGTGTGGGGCCGGGGCGCGATCGACATGAAGAACATGGACGCGATGGTGCTCTCCGTCGTCCGCGCTTGGGCCAGGGCGGGCGTCCGGCCGCGCCGTGACATCGTGATCGCCTACACCGCCGACGAGGAGGCCAGCGCCGTCGACGGCTCGGGCTTCCTCGCCGACCACCACCCGGAGCTGTTCGAGGGGTGTACGGAGGGCATCGGCGAATCTGGCGCCTTCACCTTCCACGCGGGCCCCGGCATGGCGCTCTACCCGATCGCGGCCGGCGAACGCGGCACGGGATGGCTCAAGCTCACCGCGCACGGCAGGGCCGGACACGGCTCCAAGGTCAACCGCGCCAACGCGGTCAGCAGGCTCGCCGCCGCCATCGCCAGGATCGGCGACCACGAGTGGCCGGTCCGCCTCACCCCGACCGTCCGGGCCGCCCTGCGGGAACTGGCCGTCCTGCACGGGGTGGAGACCGATGTCGACGCCCCGGACTTTGACCCGGACGACCTGCTGGGCAAGCTCGGCCCGGCCGCCGCGCTGGTCGAGCCGACGATCCGCAACAGCGCCAACCCGACGGTCCTGGCGGCCGGTTACAAGGTCAACGTGATCCCGGGGCAGGCCACCGCGCTGGTCGACGGGCGGATGGTGCCCGGCGGCGAGGAGGAGTTCGGCGCCACCCTGGACCTGCTCACCGGCCCTGACGTCGAGTGGGAGTTCCACCACCGGGAGACCGCCCTCCAAGCCCCGGTGGACTCACCGGTGTTCGCCACGATGCGGGCGGCCGTCGAGCGGTTCGACCCGGCGGGGCACGTCGTGCCGTACTGCATGTCGGGCGGTACGGACGCCAAGCAGTTCTCCCGCCTCGGCATCACCGGCTACGGCTTCTCGCCCCTCAAGCTGCCGCCCGGCTTCGACTACCAGGCGCTCTTCCACGGCGTAGACGAACGGGTCCCCGTCCCGGCGCTCCACTTCGGCGTCCGCGTCCTGGACCACTTCCTCCGGTCCGCGTAGGGACCGCCGTTTCCGGTCCGCGCAGCCACCACCCCCAGCCCGCTTAGGAGAGTTGTCCATGGTGCCCACCGGGGCGTACGGAACGTGGCCGTCGCCGATCGACGCCACCCTCGCCGCGTCGCACGACGGCCGGCCCGAGTACGTGGGGGCGGTCGGCGACGAGCTGTGGTGGACCGCGCCGCGGCCCGCCGAGGACGGCCGCCGTGCCCTCGTGCGCCGGCACCCCGACGGCCGCGAGGAGTCCGTGCTGCCCCCGCCGTGGAACGTCCGCAGCCGGGTGGTCGAGTACGGCGGGGTGCCCTGGGCCGGCGCCGAGCGCCCCGACGGCGGGCCGCTGATCGTCTTCGTCCACTTCCCCGACCAGCGGTTGTACGCGTACGAGCCGGACGGCGACGCCGGACCCCGCCCCCTCACCCCGGTGTCCGCCACCGGCGGCGGCCTGCGGTGGGCCGACCCCCGGATCGACCGGGAGCGCGGCGAAGTCTGGTGCGTCCTGGAGGAGTTCACCGGCGAACGGCCCACCGACGTACGGCGGGTCATCGCCGCCGTCCCGCTCGACGGCTCCGCCGCCGGGGACCGTACCGCCGTAGGCGAACTGTCCGACGACAGCCACCGCTTCGTCACCGGACCCCGGCTCTCGCCCGACGGCGCCCACGTCGCCTGGATCGCCTGGGACCACCCCCGGATGCCCTGGGACGGCACGGTCGTCCAGCTCGGCGCGGTGGCACCGGCGGGACCCGGGCCCACCGCCCCCTTCACCGGCGTCAGGACCGTCGCCGGAGGCGTCGGCGAGTCGGTGGCCCAGGTCGACTGGTCACCGGACGGCGCGCTGCTCCTCGTCTCGGACATCGGCAACTGGTGGGAGATCCAGCGCCTCGGCCTCGACACGGCGCTCTCCGGCCCCCTCCCGTCGCCCGGCGGCAGCCCCACACCGCTGCCGCCGGCCACCCCGTTGTGCCCCGGCCGCCGCGAGGAGTTCGGCGGACCGCTGTGGAAGATCGGCCTGCGGTGGTTCCACCCGCTGGCGAACGGCATGATCGCCGTCATCCACGGGAAGGGCGCCAACGCGCTGGGGATACTGGACCCGGAGACCGGCGACGTCGTGGACACCGCAGGGCCGTGGACCGAATGGGCCGCCGACCTCACCGTGCGGGGCGACCGGGTGATCGGCGTCGCGGCGGGACCCCGTTCCGGGTACGAGATCGTGGAACTGGACACCGTCACCGGCCGCGCCCGGGTCGTCGGCGAGGCCCACCGGGACCCCGTCGACCCCGCCTACTACCCCGAGCCGCACATCCGTACCTTCACCGGACCCGGCCGGCGCGACGTCCACGCCCACGTCTACCCGCCGTACAGCCCCGACACGGCGGCGCCCGACGGCGAACTGCCCCCCTACGTGGTGTGGGCGCACGGCGGGCCCACGGGCCGCGCCCCGCTCGTCCTCGACCTGGAGATCGCCTACTTCACCTCGCGGGGCATCGGCGTGGTGGAGGTCAACTACGGCGGCTCCACCGGCTACGGCAGGGAGTACCGCGACCGGCTGCGCGAGCAGTGGGGCGTGGTCGACGTCGAGGACTGCGCGGCCGTCGCCCGGGCGCTGGCCGCCGAGGGCACCGCCGACGGAGCGCGGCTGGCGGTACGGGGCGGGTCCGCCGGCGGCTGGACGGCGGCGGCCTCCCTCGCCGCCACCGGCGTCTACGGCTGCGGCACCATCAGCTACCCCATCCTGGACCTGGAGGGCTGGGCCACCGACGGGACCCACGACTTCGAGTCCCAGTACCTGGAATCGCTGATCGGGCCGCTCGCCGAGGTCCCCGACCGCTACCGCGACCGGTCGCCCATCCATCAAGTCGACCGGATCACCTCGCCGTTCCTCCTGCTCCAGGGGCTCGACGACGTCATCTGCCCGCCCGAGCAGTGCGAGAGGTTCCTGGCCAGGACCGCCGGGCGCGGCATCCCGCACGCCTACCTCACCTTCGAGGGCGAAGGCCACGGATTCCGGAAGGCGGCCACGATGATCCGCGCGCTGGAGGCCGAACTGTCCCTGTACGCCCAGACGTTCCGGTTCACCAGGACCGACGTCCCGAAGCTGGAGCTCACCCGGTGACCGTCACCCCCCTGACCCGGCCCGCGCGACTGCGCCCCGGAGCGAAGGTCGCCGTCGTGGCGCCCAGCGGCCCGCTGCCCGCCGAACGGCTCGACGCGGGCCTGGACCTGCTGCGCGGCTGGGACCTCGACCCGGTCGTCGCGCCCCATGTCCTGGACCGGCACGGCGCGTTCGGATATCTCGCGGGCACGGACGCGGACCGGGCCCGCGACTTCCAGGAGGCGTGGTGCGACCCGACCGTGTCCGCGGTGCTCTGCGCGCGCGGCGGTTACGGAGTCCAGCGCATGGTGGACCTGCTCGACTGGACCGCCCTGCGGGCCGCCGGGCCCAAGGTCTTCGTCGGGTACAGCGACATCACCGCGCTGCACGAGGCCTTCGCCGTACGGATGGGCCTGGCCACGCTGCACGGCCCGATGACCGCCGCCGTGACCTTCCTCAAGGACCCCGACACCCAGGAGTCGCTGCGGGCCACGCTCTTCGAGCCCGAGTCGGTGATGACCCTCGGCGGCGGACCGGCGGCCGGCGCACTCGTCCCCGGCCGGGCCCGGGGCGTCACCCTCGGCGGCTGCGCCAGCCTGCTCGCCGCCGACCTCGGCACCCCGTACGCCCGTCCGACCATGGCCGGCGGACTGCTGCTCCTCGAGGACACCGGCGAGGAGCCGTACCGCCTGGACCGCATCCTGACCCAGCTGCTGCGCTCCGGCGCGCTGGACGGGGTGGCCGGGATCGGCCTCGGGTCCTGGGCGGAGTGCGGGCCGTACGACGAGGTGCGGGCGGTGCTGCGGGACCGGCTGGGCGGGCTCGGCGTGCCGGTCGTGGAGGAGATGGGCTTCGGCCACGGCCCCACGAACCTCACGGTGCCGCTGGGGGTGCCGGCGACGCTCGACGCGGGGCGCGGGACGCTGACCCTGGACGTACCGGCGCTGGTGTGAGCGGCGCGGACCCCTGCCCGGCGGTACGCTGAGGGGATGCCCGACAGCCCTGACCTGGCCGAAGGTCCGCGCACCTACCTGAGCCCGTACCGCCAGGAGGACATGGACGAGTTCACCTCGCTCGCCCGCGAGAGCCGGGACCTGCACCACCCCTGGCTCTTCCCGCCCACCCGCGCCGAGGACTACACGCCGTACGCGCGCCGCCTCATCGAGGACCCCACCCGTACCGGATTCCTGGTCCGCGCGCGGGACGACCACCGCGCCGCCGGCTTCATCAACATCAACAACATCGTCCAGGGCGCCTTCCAGAGCGGCGCCCTCGGCTACGGCGCCTTCGCCCACGCGGCCGGGCGCGGCCTGCTCTCGGAAGGGCTGGGCCTGGTGATCCGTTACGCCTTCGGCCCGCTCGGTCTGCACCGCCTGGAGGCCAACATCCAGCCCGCGAACGCCGCCTCGATCGCGCTCGTGCGCCGCGCGGGCTTCCGGCTGGAGGGGCTCTCCCCGGACTTCCTCCTCATCGACGGCGCGTGGCGCGACCACGAACGCTGGGCGATCACGGCGGAGATGGTGGACTGAGCCGCCCGGCGCCCTTCCCGCCCGGTGCCCTTCCCGCGCGCAGCGGGAGCACCGAGCACCACCGGGCTCGTACCCTTGGCAGGCCGGGATCCGCACATCACTCCACACCACCACCGGGAGAGCCCGTGACCGTGAGCAAGAACATCAACAACCCCGTGGGCATGGGCGGCGGCCAGCGCAAGAGGCTGTCCCGCACCGAACGGCAGAACAACGGCCCGCACCGCAACCTCGACCGCCAGGGCGCGGCCGACCAGAAGGCGGAGCTGGTGCGCAAGATGCGCGAGAAGGCGGGCGCGGCCGGGGACGCCGGGCAGGCGGGCGACAACAGCGCACAGGGCTGATGGTCAGCGGGTCTTTCTGTTGATCTTCATCGCGTCCATGTCGGTGGCGGTCGAGCGCAGGTCGCGGTGGCCGCAGCCGAGAGCCTTGAGGGCCGTCTCCGCGCGGTCCTCCGCGAGCGCCACGGCCATCTCCTCGCCGTCCTCGGCGTCGGAGAGGACCACGAAGCGGTACGTGAAGCGCTTGAGGGCGCGGTCGTAGGAGAGCGAGCCCTCCGGGGTGAAGCGCATTTCGGTCAGGCCGTGGGCGTCCACCTCCGCGAGCAGCCGGGCCCGTGCCTCGTCGGTCAGGCCGTCCCACACCCCTCGTACGATCACCCGGTAGGTGTGCTGCGTTCCCATCGTCCCGCCTGCCCTTTCGCGCGTCCGGTCGTGCCGGACCGTCTCGTACCGGATCGCCTCGCGCCGGGACCGTGTCCGTCGCGCGCGAACCCGCTTGAAGACGCACCCTACGACGCGGAGGATGACCCGCATGCGGAATATCGTGGTCATCGACGCCCCCTCCAACCTGGGCCTGCGCCCGCCCGCCCCCGGTACCGTCCCCGGCTGCTACAAGCTCGCCGGCGCCCTGCGCGAGCAGCGGATCGTCCAGCGGCTCGGGGCGTCCGAGGGCGGGGTCGTCGTGCCGCCGCGCTACGACCGGGGCGCGTGGCAGGAGGGCGACGGGGTCTTCAACGCCGCCGCGATCGCCGCGTACACCCCGCGCCTCGCCGACCGGATCGAACACCACGTCCGCGCCGGGGACTTCCCCGTCGTGCTGGGCGGCGACTGCTCGATCCAGCTCGGCGCCTCCCTGGCGCTGCGCAGGCTCGGCCGGTACGGGCTCGCGGCGATCGACGGCTCGGCGGACTTCCGGCACCCGGGCAACTCCGCCTCCGTCGGCGCGGCGGGCGGCGAGGAGCTGGCGCTGAGCACCGGACGCGGCCAGCGGGACCTCACCGACCTGGAAGGGCTGCGTCCCTACCTGCGCGACGAGGACGTACGGCTCTTCGGGATCAGGGACTACGACGACGACCGCGACGAACTGGCCCGCCTCAAGATTCCGACCGTCACGGTCGGCGAGCTGCGCGAATGGGGTACGGCCGACCTCGCCGGGGCCGTACTGCCCACCCTGGAGACCCCGGTGACCGACGGCTTCTGGGTCCACCTGGACGCGGACGTCCTCGACCCGTCCGTGATGCCCGCCGTCGACAGCCCCGATCCCGGCGGCCTGCTCCCCGCTGAACTCGCGGTCCTGCTGCGGACCTTGGTCCGCTCCGCGCACTGCGTGGGCCTCAACGTCACCATCTACGACCCGGACCTGGACCCGGAGGGAACCGCCGGCGCGCTGCTCGCGGATCTGGTCGTCGGGGCGTTCCGGGACGAGGGGACCGTACCCGAGGGGGAGTGAGAGCGAGGGCGCCGCGCGTCCCCCGTACGTGTTGACACCTGGTCAGAGCGCCACCGAGCGTGTTCCATGGTCACCGGGCCCGGCACCGGAAGAGCGCGCGGCCCCCGGACGAAGCGAGGTTGCCGTGGCCACGAGCGTGCGACGTGCCGTACTGACCCTGCCCGCCGCCCCGTTGGGGCCGGAGAACCCCCTGCCCGCCCTGCGCGCCCTGGACGAGACCCACACGGTCGACGACCGCGCGAAACGGGGCATGCCGCGTGACATGGCCCGCCAGGTCGGGTACGCGCCGCTGCGGACCGTCCTCCCCGTCCGGATCCTCGACGGGTACGGACGCGAGCGGACGCCCACGGACCTCGACGCCCTCGTGATCGAGAACGACCGGCTGCGGGTCACCGTCCTGCCCGGCCTCGGCGGCCGTGTCCACTCGATCCGCCACAAGCCCACCGGCCGTGAACTGGTCTACCGCAACCCGGTGTTGCAGCCCGCGTGCTTCGCGCTCAACGGCGCCTGGTTCTCCGGTGGCGTCGAGTGGAACATCGGCGCCACCGGCCACACCACCCTCTCCTGCGCCCCGCTGCACGCGGCGCTCGTCCCGGCCCCCGACGGCGGCGAGATGCTGCGGCTCTGGGAGTGGGAGCGGCTGCGCGACCTGCCGTTCCAGGTGGACCTGTGGCTGCCCGACGGGTCCGACTTCCTCTATGTCGGCGTACGGATCCGCAATCCGCACGAGCGGACCGCGCCGGTCTACTGGTGGTCCAACATCGCCGTCGAGGAGGACGAGCGCACCCGCGTCCTGGCCCCGGCGACGGAGGCGTGGCACTTCGGGTACGAGCGCGACCTGCGCCGGGTCCCCGTGCCCGAGGTCGCGGGCACCGACGTCACCTACCCGCCGCGCGGCACGTTCCCGGCCGACTACTTCTACGAAGTGCCCGCCGGGGAACGGAAATGGATCGCGTCCCTGGACGGCGCCGGGCAGGGCCTCGTCCAGACGTCGACCGACGCGCTGCGCGGCCGCAAGCTCTTCGTGTGGGGCGCGGGCCGGGGCGGCCGGCGCTGGCAGCGGTGGCTGACCGAGCCGGGCACGCCCGGTTACGCGGAGATCCAGGCGGGCCTGGCCCGGACCCAGCTGGAGCACGTACCGCTCGAAGCGGGCGGGGAGTTCAGCTGGCTGGAGGCGTACGGTCCGCTCGCCGCGGATCCCGACGCGGTGCACGGCGCCGACTGGGGCGCGGCCCGCGCGGAGGTCGCGGACCGGCTGGAGGCGGCCCTCCCGCGCGCGGAGGTCGACGCCGCCTACACGGCGTGGCTGGCCTGCGCGGACGTACGGCCCGGGGAGCCGCTGGCGGTGGGGTCCGGGTGGGGCGCGCTGGAGGTGCTGCGCGCGGGGCACAAACTGCCGGGCACGCCCTTCGAGGAGGCCACGCTGGGCGAGGAGCAGGCGCCCTGGGTGGAGCTGCTGTCCAACGGGGCACTGCCCGCGCCCGACCGGGCCGTACCGCCCGGGCCGACGCTGGTCGCCCCGCACTGGCGGGACATGCTGGAGACCGCGCCCGCCGACCCGCACACCGAGTACCACCTCGGGGTGGCGCAGTGGCACGCGGGCGATCTGGCCCAGGCGGTGCGCAGTTGGGAGCGCGGACTCGAACGGGCGGCCCCGCGGTGGCCGTTGCTGCGGTGCCTGGCCGTCGCGGACCAGATGGGCGACCACCCGGAGCGGGCCGCCGACCTGTACGTGGAGGCGTGCGACGACCTGTGGGGGGAGCGCGGGGCGGGTGCGGACGACGTGGACGGGGAAGCCTGGACGGCGGTGTTCGCGGCGCTGGGCCGGGAGGCGGTGGCGGCGCTGCTGGCGGTGGGCCGTACCGCCGAGGCACGCGCCGTCCACGACCGGCTCCCACCGTCCGTGCGGGAGCGCGGCGCCTTCGTGCTGGCGGAGGCCCGGCTGCTGAGCGCGGAGGGGCGGAAGGCGGAGGCCCGCGCCCTGTTCGACGCGGGGTTCGAGGTCGCGGACCTCCGGGAGGGCGCGGAGACGCTGAACGAGCTGTGGGCGGAGCTGACGGACGACCCGCTGCCGGACGCGTACGAGTACCGGATGCGCCCGTAGGGGCGCGTGCCCCGGTGGATCCTGCCGGGCGGGTGGCTCCTGCCGGGCGACTGTTCAGACCGCCCGGCGGTCCACGTACTCGAAGACCGAGCCGTCCGGGTGGGCGGCGATGAGGTTACGGCCCACGGGGGTCGGCACCGGGCCCACGAGGACCTTGGCGCCGACCCCGTTGAGCCGGATCACCGCCTCGTCGAGATCCTTCACCGCGATCGTCGCCGTCACCTTGCGCAGGACGTCGATCTCCGCCGGTGGGCCACTCATCAGGAGGAAGCAGCCGACGGCCGCGACCGAGACCCCGTCGCGCTCGAAGCGGAGCGCGCGGCTTCCGGTGAGGTGTTCGTAGAACATCACCGAGGTCTCCAGGTCGTCGACGCAGATGCGCAACGTGGTTCCCAGGATTTCCATACGGGTCACCCTAGTTGGAGTCGATCGAGGACAACACGGCAACGGCCGGTCACACGCGGCAGAGAATCTCGCCGTGCGGGACCATGAACCAGCCGTCCTCCTCGGCGCCCCACTGCCGCCAGGCGTCGCCGAACTCCGTGAGGCGTTCGCGCGTCGTGTGGCCGCCGTCCACCGCCCGGTCCGCGTACGCCGACGCGACGGTACGGTCCGCCCACAGCCCGCTCCACCACGTCCGGTCCTCCGGGGTGGCGAAGCACCAGGTCGTGGCGGTCGCGGTGACGTCCGTGAAGCCGGCCGCACGGGCCCACGACACCAGCCGCCGCCCCGCGTCGGGCTCACCGCCGTTGGCCCGGGCGACCGTACGGTAGACGTCCTGCCACTCGTCCAGGACCGGCACCTCGGGGAACCAGGTGAACGCGCCGTAGTCCGCGTCCCGCGCCGCGACGACCCCGCCGGGCCGGCACACCCGGCGCATCTCCCGCAGAGCCGCCACCGGATCGCCGACGTGCTGGAGCACCTGATGGGCGTGGACGACGTCGAAGGAGTCGTCCGGGTAGTCCAGGGAGTGGACATCGGCGACCGCGAAGCGGACGTTGTCCACGCCCCGAGCCCGCGCGCTCTCCTGCGCCGGGTCGAGGACGTCCTGGGAGGCGTCGACCGCCGTCACCGTGCCGGGCGCGACGCGCGCGGCCAGGTCGGCGGTGATGGTCCCGGGCCCGCAGCCCACGTCCAGCAGGTCCTGGCCGGGCCGGAGTTCGGGGAGGAGGTACGCCGCGGAGTTGGCGGCGGTCCGCCAGCGGTGCGAGCGCAGCACCGACTCGTGGTGCCCGTGCGTGTAGACGGCGGTCTCCTTCGGCATGGCCGTGCTTCCTCTCGTGGACGGTGGGGCCACGGTACGCCGACATGTCGAGGAGTGAGACACAGATCTCACGATGTGGATGGGTGGGGTGGGGGGCCGCCCTAGAAGACGGCCTTCGGCCGGTAGACCGTCAGGGCCTCGACCGCCTTGTCGACGGTCAACTCCCTCGGCGCCTCAGCGACTTCGCCGTCGAAGGCGAGCGGGGTCCCCGGCGCGATGTCCGAGATCCGCAGCCGCCGCATCCGCTCGGCCGCGTGCACGGGCGAGCGGCTCAGCGGGCCCGCCAGCGCGGCGGACAGCAGGCGCAGGCTCGGGAAACGGCCGCCGTGCACGATCCGTACGTCCAGCAGGCCGTCGGCGAGATCGTGCCGGCGGCCGGGGGTCGGGCCCATGCGCTGGTACATGCCGTTGCCCGCGAAGAGCAGCCAGAGCGAGCGCTGCCGCCCTTCGAACTCGGCGTGCAGCTGGTGCTCGGCGCGCAGGACCTTGACCGCCGCGAGCACGCCGGCGGGCCAGCCGCCGATCCGGGGGGACCAGTGCTCACGCACCCGTACCAGCTCCGGGTAGACGCCCAGGCTGAACGTGTTGATGAAGTGGCCCACCGAGCCGGGGCCCCCGGGGCCGGGTGTGAAACGCCCCAGGTCCACCCGTACGGCGTCGCCCTCGGCCAGCGCCCGTACGGTGGCGTGCACGTCCTCCACGCCCAGGTCGTACGCGAAGTGGTTGAGGGTGCCGCCGGGGAAGACGGCGAGCGGCAGGCCGTGCCGTACGGCGGCGACCGCGGCCCGGTTGATCGTCCCGTCGCCGCCCACGACGCCCAGGGCGCGGCAGTGGCCCGCCGCCTTCTCCAGCTCGTCCTCGACGTCCTCGGGCTCGCACTCCACGACCTCCGCGAACGGCAGCGCGTCGCGCACGAGGAGGGCGGTCTCGGAGGTGCCGGAGGCGCGGTTCACCACGACGACGAGGTCCTGGCCGCCGGGCAGCGCGGGCGCTTCCGTGTACGGGCGTCCCGGCAGCGGCAGCTGGTTGCGGGTCGGCACGATGCCGCGTATCGCGTAGGCGGCCCCCACGCCGAGCGCGGCGCCCACCAGGACGTCGCTCGGATGGTGCACGCCGGTGTAGACGCGCGAGACGGCGACGGCGGCGGCGACGGGGATCACGACCGCGCCCCACCCCTTGGACTCCAGCGCGACGCCTGTCGCGAAGGCGGCGGCGGAGGCGGCGTGGCCGGACGGGAAGGAGGTGGTGAACGGCTGCCGCTTCAGCTGCCGTATCGCCGGCACGGCGTCGAGCAGGGGCCGCCGCCTGCGTACGGCGCGCTTGCCGACCGTGTTGATGGCGGCGGAGGCGAGGCTCAGCGACGCGATGCCCCGCACGGCGGCCCGCCGGGAGCGTGGTCCGTGCCCCACGGCGGCGATCCCGGCGGCGGCGCCGAACCACAGCAGTCCGTGGTTGGCGGCCCGGCTGAGCCGGGGGAGCACCGGCCCGGCCCCCGGCCAGTGGCGGGCCGCGACGGAGTCGAAGACCTGCTTGTCCCAGGCCTCCAGAAGGGCCGAGATCCGGGCTCTGGTGCCCGGCGTCGCCTGACGGAAGCGCGCTGAGGTGTCTGACATGCAACGCGGGTACCCCGCGGACCGGGCCCCCAAGCAGGCGGTACGACATCCGGGCGGGCGCGGTATCCGAGGGGCAGGTGAGGGCATATCTCCGTATAAAGGACAGGGGCCCCGCGCTCGGAACGGCCCCCACGAGCGCGCGGACGACGATCCGGCCGACCGGGAAGGGATGGCGACATGCGACGAACATCGCGGAACGCCCACCCCACCGACCACGGCCCCGGCGGGTGGGGGAGCGCTGCCGACGGCCCCGGCGGGGCGGGTGGGGACGGCGGGTCGGGGAGCACTGCCGACGTGGCCCACGGCGCGGGGAGCCCGGCGACGGGCGATCCGGCGACGGCCGCGGCGCCCCCAGGTCCGGCTCCTGCCGGTCGTGCGGCCGGGGATCCGGCTCCTGCCGGTCCGGCGTCTGGCCGTCATGCGGCCGTGAGCCAGGCCGCTGGCGGTGTTGCGGGCGCGAGTTCGGCGAGTAGCAATTCGGGTCCCGTGGGGTGCGTGGCCGGGGGTGGTCCGGTTCCTGGCGGCCACGCGACCGCCGGTCCAGCGTCTTGCGGTCAGGCGACCGCGAGCCGGGCCCTTGGAGGTCATGCGGGCGTGAGTTCGGGCCCTGGCGGTCTTGCGGCCGTGAGCCAGGCCCCTGGCGGTGTTGCGGGTGTGAGTTCGGCGAGTGGCGGTTCGGGGCCAGGGGGGCGCGCGGCCGGTCGTCCGGCCGAGGGTGGTTCGGTTCCTGGCGGTGGTGCGGTCCTCGGTCCGGCGCCCGGTGGTGATGTGGCCGCGAGCCAGGGCCCGGGCGGTGATGCGGGCGTGAGTTCGGTGAATGGCGGTCTGGCTCCCGGGGGGCGCGCGGCCGGGGGTGGTTCGGTTCCTGCCGGTCCGGTGGCCGTTGGTCCGGCGTCTGGTGGTCATGCGGGGGTGAGTTCGGTGAGTGGTGGTCCGGGGCCCGGGGCGCGCGCGGTCGGGGGGCCGGCTGAGGGGGGTTCGGTTTCTGGTGGTGGGGCGGGTGGTGGTTCGGGTTTTGGGGGGCGCTTGGTTCGGGGGCGGGGGCCCGTTCGGTTTGGGCCCTCCGCGCCTGAGGTGGGGCTGCCCGTCGTCGCTGAGCTGGGGGACGTCTGTGCGGCGGCCGTTGGGCGGGGCGAGGCCGAGCCGGTCGGCGGGAGCGCCGTTCTGCGTGAGGCCGCCTGTGGTTACTGGGGGCGGCGCGGGCACCGGGTCAGGGCCGAGGACGTCGTCGCCGCGCCCGGCGCGCCCCTGTTGTTGTTCGCCCTGCTCGCCGCCCTGGGCGGGGACGTGCTGATGCCGCGTCCCTGTCCCGCCTGGTGGGTTCCGCAGGTCCGCCTCCTCGGGCGGGCCGCGTACTCCGTACCGACCCCGGCGGAGTGCGGGGGCGTACCGGATCCGTACGCCCTGCTGGAGACCGTGCGGCGGGTACGCGCCGAGGGCGGTGACCCGCGGGTCCTCCTGCTGTCGCCCGCCGACGACCCCACCGGCACCGTCGCGCCGCCCGAGCTGGTCGCCGAGGCGTGCGAGGCGGCGGTCGCCGAGGGCCTGCACCTCGTCAGCGACGAGACCTGGTGCGACACCCCGCACGCACCGCACGGGACGGTCCTGTTCAGTCCCGCCGAGCGCCGGCCCGACGACGTCACCGTCCTGTACGACACCGTCGGCGCCCTCCTGCCCGCCGCCTGGCCGGCGGCCGTCGCGCGCTTCCCCGCGACCCCGGCCGGGGCCGCCCGGCGGACCGACACCCTCGACATCCTCACCGCGCTCGGCGCGTTCGTCGCCGGTCCTGTCGGCGCCGCGGCCGCGTACGCGCTGGACGAGCCCGGGCCCGTCGCGGACCGGGTGCGGGCCGCCGCCGCCCTGCACGGGCGCGTGGCCGCCGCCGCGCACCGGCTGGTGCTCTCCTCCGGCGCGCTCTCCCTCCCGCCCGAGGCGGGCCGGCACCTCTACGCCGACCTCGGCCCGCTGCGGGAACGCCTCGCCACGCTGGGGGTGACCGACTCCCTGGAGCTGGAGGACCACCTGAGCCACCGGCTGGGGACACCCGTCCCCGGCGGCCACCGGTTCGGCGAGGCACCGGACACGCTGCGCGTCCGCCTGTCGACCGGACCGCTGCTCGGAACGACCCCGGAGGAGCGGTGGGAGTCCCTCACGGCACCGGATCCCCTCGCGCTGCCCCACGTGGCGGAGGCACTCGACCGCCTTGGCTCCGCCTTCGAGGAACTGAGCGAGGACGCCCCGCTGACCCAAGACGCCCCGCCGAGCGGAGACGCCCCGCGAAGCCAAGACGCCTCGCCGAGCGGAGACGCCCCGCCATGAGACGACAACCACTCACGACCCTCGCGCCGAATCGGCCGCCGGCGTCAGCCGTACGGCGTCGCTCGCCCAGACGTCCGTCTCTCCCGAGTCGACCGCCCGGGCCGCCCTCGTCGGGTCGGCTGCTCCGGTCAGCCGTACGGAGTCGACTGCTGAGTCCCTCTCCCCAGAGTGGACTGCCCGGGTCGACCCAGCCGAGCCGACGACTTGGGCCAGGCGCCCGGAGCGGCCCGCGGGGGTCAGCGCCGCCGGGGCGACCGTTCAGGTCGATCGCCCGGGTTGGCCCGCTCAGGGCGACTTCGCCGGGTCGGCCGGCTAGGTCAGGCGCCTGGAGTGGCCCGTGTGGGTCAACTCCGCCGAGGCGGCCGTTCAGGTTGGCCGCTCGGATTGGCCCGGCCAGGTCGACTGCTTGGATTGGACCGGCGAGGAGCACTTCGCCGAGCCAGCTGGCTAGGTCAGGCGCCCGGAGTGGCCCGCGTGGGTCAACTCCGCCGAGGCGACCATTCAGGTTGATCGCTCGGATTGGACCGCCCAGGGCGACTTCGCGGAGTCGGCCGTTCAGGTTGATCGCCCGGAGCGGACCGGCCAGGAGGACTTCACCCAGTCGGCCGGCCAGGCCAGGCACCCGGAGTGGCCCGGGTGGGTCAGCCCCGCCGCGCCGGCCGTTCAGGTCGACCGCCCGGGTTGGCCCGCTCAGGGCGACTTCGCCGGGTCGGCCGGCTAGGCCAGGCGCCTGGAGTGGCCCGTGTGGGTCAACTCCGCCGAGGCGGCCGTTCAGGTTGGCCGCTCGGATTGGCCCGGCCAGGAGGACTTCGCCGTGCTGGCTGGCCAGGTCAGGCGCCTGGAGCGGCCCGTGTGGGCCAACTCCGCTGAGGCGACCGTCCAGGTCGACCGCTCGGAGCGGAACGCCCGGGTCAGCTCCGCCGCGCCGGCCGGCCAGGTCGACCGCCCGGATCGGACCGCCCAGGGCGACCGCCCGAATCGGACCGCCCAAGGCGACTTCGCCGAGCCGGCCGGCCAGGCCAGGCGCCCCGAGCGGACCACCCGGCTCCGCCCCGCCGCGTCGGTCGTTCAGGTCAGCCGGAGGGGACCGCCCCGGTCCGCCCCGCCGGGTCGACCGGCCGCGTCGGACCCCCGGCGCCGGTCGCCCAGGTCCACCCCGCCCACCCCTCACCACCACCGCGCCGAGACGACCGTGTGGAACGGAGCCCCAGTGACGGAAGAGACGAAACGGGACGGAGAGAGCCGCCGAGGTCAGGGCCCCTCGTCGCGCGGCGCCGGGCCGCCGCAACCGCCGCAGCCGCCGCGGCCGCTCGGGGAGATCCGCCGGTGGCCCAAGTCCTTCGCCGGCCGGCTGACCGCGCCCCTCCCCGGCGTGCGGGCCATGACCCGGCTGGCCAGGGAGGGAACCGTACGGCCCGGCGCGGCCGGGCTGCGGGACGTCCCGCTGCTCCCCTTCGCCCCCGGCCCGCTCCCGTCCGTGGACGCCGCCACCGTCGCCGTCACCTGGGCTGGCCACGCCAGCTGGGTGGTCCGCATCGGCGGGCTCACCGTCCTCACCGACCCCGTCTGGTCCCGCCGCATCCTCGGCACCCCCGCCAGGATCACCCCCGTCGGCGTCCGCTGGGCCGACCTGCCCCCGGTCGACGCGGTCGTCATCAGCCACAACCACTACGACCACCTGGACGCCCCCACCCTCAAGCGGCTGCCCCGCACCACCCCCCTCTTCGTCCCGGCGGGCCTCGCCGCCTGGTGCCGGCGCCGCGGCTTCGGCCGGGTCACCGAGCTGGACTGGTGGGAGGCCGCCGAACTGCCGGGCGCCGACGGCCGGCCCGTACGGTTCGACTTCGTACCCGCCCACCACTGGTCCCGGCGGACCCTCACCGACATCTGCCGGTCGCTGTGGGGCGGCTGGGTGCTGAGCGACGGACACGGCCAGAGGGTGTACTTCGCCGGGGACACGGGCTACGGGCACTGGTTCGGCGAGATCGGCCGCCGCCACCCCGGCATCGACCTCGCGCTGCTCCCCATCGGGGCCTACGCCCCGCGCTGGTGGCTGAGCGACGTGCACACCGATCCGGAGGAGGCCGTCCGGGCATGCCAGGACCTCGGCGCCCGCAACATGGCGCCCATGCACTGGGCGACGTTCGTCCTCTCCGCCGAACCGGTCCTGGAGCCCCTCACCCGGGTCAGGGCCGCCTGGGAGAACACCGGCAGGCCGCGCTCCCAGCTCTGGGACCTGCCGGTCGGCGCCTCACGTCTCCTGACCCCCTGAGGAGCCGGGACCCTCCGGGGCCGGAGCACCGCGCCCGGAGTCGTCCCGGCCGCCGCCCTCTCCCCGTACCCGGTGCCACAGCGCCGGCGCCGTGGCCACCACCACCGTGAGGACCACCGCCGCCAGCACCCCCTGCCACGGCTCCTCGAAGAGCGAGCCGCCGAGGATCCCGATCAGCTGGTACGTCGCCGCCCAGGCCAGGCACGCCGGTACGTCACCCCGCGCGAACCGCCGCGACGGCCACTCGGCGAGCAGGCACGCCAGCATCACCGGGATCCGCCCGGCCGGCACCAGCCGGGACAGCACCAGCACCGTGACCCCGTGCTCCCGCAACTTCTCCTGCGCCTGCTCCAGCCGGTCGGGCGGGGCGTGGTCCTTTATCTTCGCCAGCCAGCGCGACCCGTTCTTCGACCCGACCCCGCGCCGGCCCAGCCAGTACAGCGCCATGTCGCCGAGGAACGCCCCGAACGACGCCACCAGGAACACGTACAGCATCGAGAGCGGCGCCGTCTGGTGGAACGCCACCACCGCCGCCGAACTCACCACGGCCCCCGTCGGCACCACCGGCACCAGCGCCCCCAGCGTCACCAGCAGGAAGACCGACGGATAGCCGACGGCCTGCTGGGTCGACTCCGTGGGCAGCTGGCTCATGAGCTGATCTATCACCGGCGGGCCTCCGGCCGCACGCTCTCGCCGTGCCGCAGCAGGTGCACGGTGACCTTGGGAGCGAGCAGCGCCGCGTGCCGTACGAAGTCCTCGCCCGGCGAGAAGAACTCGTGGGGCCGTACCGCGTCCAGCCCGATCGGCCAGTACGTGCCGTAGTGCACCGGTACGGCGGCGGCCGGTGACAGGTCCGCCAGCGCCTGGGCCGCCCGCGCGGCGTCCAGGTGATCGGGCCCCAGGTGCGGGCCCCAGCCGCCGACGGGCAGCAGCGTCACGTCCACCGGACCCACCGTGTCCGCCATCGTGTCGAAGAGTCCGGTGTCCCCGGCGAAGTACGTACGCGACTCGCCGCTGATCACATAGCCGAGGGCGGGCGAGCGCTGCGGCCCGACCGGCAGCCGCCGGCCGTCGTGCCGCGCGGGCACGGCCCGTACCCGCAGCGCGCCGATCTCCACCTCGTCGCCGACGCCGACCTCCGTGATCCGCAGCCCGGCGCGGTTCCTGCGGGCGTCCAGCCGCCGGAGCGCCGGGACCGCCCGCTCGGCGCCGCGCGGCACGAGCAGCCGGGTGCCGGGCGCGAGTTTCGCCAGCGACCGGGGGTGGAGGTGGTCGGAGTGCAGGTGGGAGACGAGTACGGCGTCCGCGACGGCGGCCTCGGGCGCGGGCACGGCGCCGAGCCGGCGGCGCAGGTGGGCCAGCCTCCGGACGAAGAGGGGGTCCGTCAACAGCCGTACCCCGGAGTCCTCGACCGTGCAGGTGGCGTGACCCCACCAGGTGATGACAGTTCCCAACCCGACCTCAACTCCGTCCGCCCGGGCGGCGGTGACCCCGCCCCGGGCACGATCTCCGCACTCAGCGTACGGGGGGTACCCCGCGACGGGCCCGCGAACCCGGCGCCCGCCGCTTCCGGGCACCCTCCCGCGCGCCCCCGGACGGCGCGGGTCGCGCGCCCCCTGCCCGGTGCACGCCTCCCTCGGGCCGGTGCGGGCGCGGTAAGGTCTGCGGTCCGGACAAGGGGTGGCCCGGACAAAAGGGGTGGGGAACGGGACATGGCCGAGGCGGGCGTGGCAGTCGAGGCGGGCGGTACGGCCGGGGCAGCCGGTACGGGTGAGGTGGCGACCGGCGAGGTACGGGTGGCGGTGATCGCCAGCCTGACGCCCCTGGAGGAGCTGGACCGTACCCCCTTCCTCGTGGACACCCGGGGCCAGCAGGCGATGTGCGCCCGCTGGGCGGCGGACCAGGGGTACGTCGTCACCCGCCAGCTGCTCCTCTACGGGCTGCGCGCCGATCACCACGGGCTGTGGGTCGACGTCGAGGCCGGTCTCCTCGACGTCTTCGTCGCCCCCAACGAACGGGTCCTCGACCGGGCGTTCACCTCCGTCCCCGCCTTCTCGGCGGAGTGCGCGCGCCGGGGGGTGCGGCTGGAGACGGTGGGCCTGGACGAACCGCCGTACGACGCGGCGATGAAGGCCGACGTCCACCGCAGGCTCTCCATGCCCACGGCCGGGTACGACGGCTGCTGACCCGGGGCGCTCACCTCGCCGCCCCGTGGCCGCCGGCCCGCGTCCACCCGCCCCCGCGCCGCCCTGTGTCACGCTGGGGCCGAGCCCGTGAGCGGATACGGGCCCGGACCATGGGGTGGAGAACGAACGTGCTGCGCGGGCGATGGCGTACGACAGGCGGGGCCGTACTCCGGGTGATCATCGTGTGGCTGGTGTCCAGCCTGACGCTGCTGGCGCTCGCCGGCATCCTGCCCGACTTCCAGCTCCAGTCGGACGACGGGGACACCATCACCAGGACGGCCGTCACGGCGGGCTGGGGCGCGGGCGCGTTCGGCCTGCTCAGCGCGCTGGTCTGGCCCTTGCTCGTACGGGCCCTGCTGCTCGTGCCCGCGCTGATCCTCGGCGCGCTCGTGTTCTTCCTCAACGGCTCGCTGCTGCTCATCGCCCTGTGGCTCATCCCCGACGGCCGGGGCGCCGCCAACCCCGAGACGGCGGTGGTGGTCGCCGCCGTGATGTCCGCCGTCGCGTCCGCGACCTCCACCGGGCTGGCGGTCGGCGACGACGACGCGTACCGGCGCCGGCTCTCGCGCCTGGCCGACCGGCGGCGGCGCAGGAGCGGCGAGGACGGCGGGCAGGGCGGGCCGCCCGGCACGGTCTTCCTCCAACTCGACGGGGTGGGACACCAAGTGCTGCTGGACGCCCTCGCGAACGGCGTGATGCCGAACATCGCCGCGTGGCTCCAAGGGGAGCCCACCCACCGGCTCACCCGCTGGCGCACCGACTGGTCCAGCCAGACGGGCGCCAGCCAACTCGGCATCCTGCACGGGTCAAACCACGATGTTCCCGCCTTCCGGTGGTACGAGAAGGACAGCGGCAGGACGATGGTCAGCAACCGCCCCGCGAGCGCCGCCGAACTCCAGCGCCGCGCCATCGAACGCACCGGCGACGGCGGGCTGCTCACCCTCGACGGCGCCAGCCGGGGCAACCTCTTCAGCGGCGGCGCCGACGAACTCGCCTTCGTCCTCTCCATCGCGGCCCGGCGGGGCAGGGCGAACCGTTCCCGCGCCGGGTACTTCGCGTACTTCAGCGACCCCGCCAACGCCGTCCGTACGGTCGTCTCCTTCGCGGCGGAAGTCGCCCGCGAGATGGGGCAGTCGCTCCGCGCGCGGGCCCGGGGCGACCGGCCGCGGGTGAGCCGGGGCGGCCTGTACCCGTTCATCCGGGCGTTCGCGACGGTCCTCGGACGGGACGTGGTCGTCGCGGCGGTCATCGGCGACATGCTGGCGGGACGCACGGCGGTGTACGCGGATCTCGTCGCGTACGACGAGGTGGCGCACCACTCCGGGCCGCACAGCCGGGACGCGCGGCAGGTCCTCACCCGCCTGGACCGCTCGGTCGGGCTGCTGGTCAAGGTCGCGGACCACGCGCCGCGCGCCTACCGGATCGTGCTGCTCTCCGACCACGGGCAGAGCCCCGGCGAGACCTTCGAGAGCCTGTACGGGCTCACCCTCAAGGACCTGGTCAGGGCGGGGTGCGGGCTGCCCGTGTCCCGCCGGGCCGAGCGGTCGAGGAGCGGCGCGGAGGCCCGCTCGGCGGCCCGGCACGCGGTGCGCCACGCACTGCACCGGCCGGTGCGGGAGGGCGCGGAGGACGAGCCGGCGCAGGGCTCGGACCCGGTGGTGCTCGCGTCCGGCAACCTCGCGCTGGTCTCCTTCCCCGACGTACCGGGCCGGATGAGCCGCGAGCAGATGGACGCGCGCCATCCCGCGCTCCTGCCGACGCTGGCCGACCATCCGGGGATCGGCTTCCTGCTGGTACGCAGCGAGGCGCACGGCTCGGTGGTGCTCGCCCGGGGTGGGGTGGAGGTCCCGGTCGCCGAACTCCGCGACGGGGAGGGGCCGCTCGCGGTGATGGGGGCCGGCGCGGCGGACGCCGTACGGCGCACCGACACGTTCCCGCACGTCGCGGACATCATGGTCAACTCGACGTTCGATCCGCGGACGGGTCGGGTGCACGCCTTCGAGGAACAGATCGGCTCCCACGGCGGCCTCGGCGGCCAGCAGTCGTACGCCTTCCTGCTGTCCCCGCTGGTCCTGTCCCCGCCGGTCCCGCACACCCCGGGGTCCCCGGACGCGGCGTCCGGGCCCCCGGCGGAACTGGTCGGCGCGGAGCAGGTGCACCAGGTGCTGCGCCGGTGGCTGCGCGAGGGCAACGGCCCGGAGGTACCGGTGGGCCTGGCGGCCGCCGGTGGGCCGGCGGAGGCGGACGTGCCACGGCAGACCAGCCCGGCGGAGGCGGACGCGGAGGTGGACGCGGAGGCGGCGTGGCAGCAGAGCGGCTGACGCCGCTGGGCGGCGGGGCGTTCGTGGCGGCGGGCGTTCGTCGCGGTGCGCGTGTGTCGCGGTGCGCGTTCGTCCTGGGGCGGCGGGGTTCGAACGAGGGTGGGGCGTGTCGCTCGTCCAGGGGGTTTCCGCTGGCGTACGGGGGAATCCGGGGCGGCGGAGAGCGGATCGGGGGCGCTGACGGGCAGAGGTCGCGTGTCCAGGAGGTTCCGCCATGTGCCGTATCGCGCCCGTCACCCGCCGCCCCCTCGCGGCGACCCGCGCCGCTCGCGCGCGCCGGATCGCCCTGACCGCGCTGCTGGTCCTGGTCGCGCTCGTGGGCATGTCGCTGGACACCGGGCACGATCCGGCCGCCGCCGCAGAACCCAGGCCCCCCGCCTCCGCCGCGCCCGAACCGGCGGGCGAGGGACAGCAGGACCCCGCCGAGAGCGAACGGACCGCCGTCGGCCGCGCTGCCGTACGGGCCGGTGGCGCACCCGCCGTACCACGGACCGGAACAGGACGGCTCGGGCCGCGACCGGCCTCGTACACCCGGCCGTTCACCCCTCAGGAACCCTCGCGCGTGCCTCCGGCCGCCTCGGGGGCCGTGCTGCGCTGCTGACAGGGGGGCACCCATGTGCCCGTCCCACCCGAGCAGTTGACCAGCACCGCCCCCCACCGTGAGGACACAGCCATGCCCATCGACCCCTTCGCCGCCCTGAACGCCCTGCTGCGCGCCGAGGCCGCCCGCGCCGACGAACCCACGATCCGCCGCCGCCCGCCCACGGCCGAACCCGACGCCGGCGCGGCGGCCGACCACGCGTCGGACGGACAGCGCACCGAGAGCGGCACACCCCGCTAGGGCTGTCCGCGACCTCTTCGCGGCGTCCGGCACAGGGCGCCCGCGGCGTCGCTGGACCGGGCACGTACCTCCCGTACGTGCCCGGTCCGCCACCCCGTGGGACCACACCGGGTCCCCGTCGGACCCCTCAGCGCACCGGCGCCCCCGGCCCGAGCGGAATGCCGACCGCCCACCAGATCAGGAACAGCGCGGTCCACGCCACCGTCATCGCCACCGCCAGCGGCAGCGTGTACGACGCGAGCGTGCCGATGCCCGCGTTCTTGCGATAGCGCTGGAGGAAGCCGAGAGCCATCAGGAAGTACGGACTCATGGGCGTGATCGCGGTCGACCCGGAGTCCGCGATCCGGAACAGCGCCTGCGTCGTCTCGGCGGGAACACTGACCAGCATCAGCATCGGCACCAGGACGGGCGCGGCCAGCGCCCACATCGCGGACCCGCTCGTCACCATCACGTTGACCAGCGTCAGCAGCAACAGGATCAGCAGGAATACCAGCACGATCGGCATCCCGCTGCGCTCCAGCGCCTCCGCCGCCCGGACGGCGAGCACGTCGCCGATCCGGGTCCAGTCGAAGTACGCCAGGAACTGGGCGATCGCGAAGAACAGCACCAGCACCGGCGCCATCTGCTTGATGCCCTGGCCCATCAGCTTCGGTACGTCACCGGCCGAGGTGATCGACCCCGAGCGGTACCCGTACACGATCCCCACCAGGCCGAAGACGAACGCGACCACCGCCGCGATGCCGTCCAGGAACGGCGACTCGACGATGCTGCCGCCCTCGCCCCGCAGCGGGGACGACGCCGGGACCATCACCGCGACGAGCACGACCAGCGTGGCGACCAGCGTCAGCACGGCGGCGCGCAGCGCGGACCGCTCCTTGGGGCTGAGGGTGAGCGCGCCCAGGTCCTCCAGGTCGGCGTCCGGGTCGGCGTCGAGGTCCGGCCGCTTGCTCAGCACGAACCGCACCACCAGGGTGATGACGATCGCGAGCAGCACCGACGAGGCGATGTTGAAGAACCAGTTGCTGAGCGGCGAGACGTACGCGTCGTCCCCGCCGACGATCTTCGCGGCGGCCGTGGTGATGCCCGCGAAGATCGCGTCGTTGGGGGTGGGCACCGGACTCGCGTCGTACCCGGACGCGATCGCCGTGTAGGCGACGACGATGCCGAGGATCGGGGAGCGCCCGACGGCCCGGAAGGCCAGCCCGCCCAGGGGGACGAGGATGATGTACGCGGCGGCGGAGGCGACGTGCGCCACCGTGCCGGCGAAGGCGACGGCGAACACGACCCAGGAGGCGGGCACCCGCGAGACGCTGACCCGCATCAGCGCGGCGAGGAAGCCGGTCCTCTCGGCCACCGCGACGCCCATGATCACCACGACGATCGTGGCCATCGGCGGGAACGTGGCGAAGTTCTCGATCATGGTGGAGACGGCCATGGCCAGGCCGTCACCGCTGAGCAGGTTCTGCACGACGACGGTCTTGTGGTCGCTCGGGGAGACCACGGAGACGTCGGCGGCGGCCAGGAAGGCGCTCACGACGGCGAGCACGCCGGAGAGGATCCAGAACAGCCAGAACGGGTGCGGCAGCGCGTTGCCCGCGCGTTCGATGACGGCCATCGCGCGGACGATGCGCGGCAGCCGGGCCCCCTCGGCGACGCCGGGACCGCTCGGGTCCGCGGGGCCGCCGGGTGGCGGAGACGTTCTGCCGGGGGGTGCGGGCGGGGTCGGTGTGGTCATGGGGAGCGGCTCCTTGCTCGGATGCGAGAGTAGGGGACGGGATCGGCGAGGGGGAGGGGTGGACCTGCGGCGTGGGGGGGCAGCGGACCGGCGGAGCGGTCAGTGGCCGTGGCCGTGGCCGTGGCTGCGGGCCGGGGGCGTGCGGAAGTCCCGGAGGAACGCCCACAGGACGTCACGCGCCTCGATGGTCTGGGTGGTGTAGCCGCCGCCGCTGTAGACGTCGGCGCCCGGCCAGGTGTGCCCGCCGTCCGTCACGGCGACGTGCCGCACGTCGGCCCCGCGGTCGCAGCCGTTCCAGCTGGTCGTGGTGATGTCGGGTGCGGTGGTCCGTACCCGCGGCCGGGTGTGGCAGCCGTTGCGCTTCGCCCAGTCCGCCGCCCAGGTGGCGATCGCGGGCAGGCCGCGGTCGGCGTCACCCGCGTACGGGATGGTCACGTCACCGGTGCCGTGGAACTCGATCATGGGCACCGGGCGGGACGGCCGGCACGACTCCCCCGTCGGGTAGAGGGCGGCGGCGACGGGGGCGATGGCGGCGATGCGGTCGGCCATCCGGCAGGCGAGGAGCGTACTGACGAAGCCCGCGCCGTTGGACTTGCCGGTGGCGTACACCCGCCGTTCGTCGACGCAGAGGGTGGCTTCGAGCCGGTCGATGAGGTCGCCGGTGAACGCGACGTCGTCGACGCCGGCCGCCGCGTAGGGCGCGCCCTGCCAGGCCTGCCGGTCGCCGTCGCCGGTGCCGATCACCCCCTCGGGGTAGACGACGACGGCCGGGAGGGTCGACAGCTGGGAGAACTCCTCCGTGAGGGTGCCGGTGTTGCCCCGGCCGTGGAAGGCCAGCACGACGGGCCAGTCGCGCTTCTTCGCGTAGTCGGCGGGGAGGTGCAGCCGGTACGACCGCTCCCGGCCACCGCTGGTGAGCGTGTGGGCCTCGCTCGTGCCGGCGGCCTGGGGCGCGGGCAGCCGGCAGGCCGTCTTGCCCGTCGTCCGCTGCGACGCGGGGGCGGCGGACGCGGACGCGGTGGTGGCGGTCGCCGCGACACACAGCAAGAGACCGGTCGCTGCGGTGGCCAGCCGCCGGAGGGAGAGGGCGGTTCTGGGCCGGAGGGTGCTGTTCATGGCAGGCTCCTTCTGCCGGACGCCTGGCGGCGGACGGCTCTGGTACGGGTACCGGGTGCTGAGCTGGGGGTGCCCCGGGCAGAGCGGGGCGGGGACGCGCGGGCGTACGGACGACGCGTGGGCGCGTGACAGGGAAACGCGTGACTGGGATGTACGGGCCCGGCGATCGCGGGCGGGGTGGTGCGTGCGGGCCGCGCTCCGGGCAGGCCGGGGCTGCGGCACCGCACACGCCGTCATCGGTGGTGCGGGTGGTGCTGGTGGTGCTGGTGGTGCGGCTCGTGTGGCTGTTACGGGATCAGACGTCCAGCCACTCCTTGACGAAGGCGGTCACCCGGGCGACGACCGCGTCCACGACCGCCCGCCCGTCCTCGGCGGTCGCCCACCGCGGGTCGCCGAGCACACCGTTCTCACTGAGCCGGTCGTACCGCACGGCGAGCGCGGGATGGCTGCCGTGCCGGGCCAGCCGGGGGAGCGGATCGAGCTGGTCGGTGGCCGTCGTACCGGGGACCAGCCGGTCGTGGTGCACCAAGTGCGGTGCGAGGTGGAGCATTTGGGCGGTCTCCGCCTCCCCGCTGTGACCGTGCACCTCGCTGACGCCCATCTCCGAGACGACATCGGCGGCCAGCGGGGTGACCGGGGTCCAGGCGAACTGGAGGTCGGGGTGGGTGGTGAGCAGGTCCTGCGCCACCGTGGTCAGGGTGGCGTTGTTGCCGCCGTGACCGGTCACCACGAGGATCTTCCGCCACCCGTGCCGGTGGAGGCTCTCCACGTACTCACGGACCACCGTGGCCAGCGTGGTGGTGGTCAGGGTGACCGTACCGGCGAAGGCGAGGTGGTGCGGGGACACCCCGACCGGCAGGGGTGGGCCGATCACCACACGCCCGTCGAGTCCGGCGGCCACCCGTTCGGCCACCCCCTCGGCCCGGATCGTGTCGGTGGCCAACGGCATCCCGGGGCCGTGCTGTTCGAACGCGCCCGCCGGGATGATCACCACCGGGCTCGCCGTGACGGCCCTGGCCGCCTCGACGGTGGTCATCTCCGCCAGCCGCAGCGGCGGCCGGGTCTCCGCCGGGGAGTCGGTGCTCATCGCTCGCCCCCCGGGAAGTCGGCGGCGAGGACCGCCGCGCGGATGGACCCGAGGTGGTCCCGGGTCAGCCGCTCGGCCGCGTCCGCGTCCCCGTCCCGTACCGCCTCGAAGATCTCCACGTGCTCGGCGTGGTCCCGCGCACGGTCGTTGTAGCGGTGCCGGATCTCGACCTGCTCCATGGCCCTGACCTGGAGCAACGCCTCGACGGCCTCCCGCAGCAGCGCGTTGCCGCTGGCCGCGGCGAGCGCCACGTGGAAGTGCGTCGAGGTGACCGGTGAATCCTCCGGCGGATGCAGCGCGTTGACCGCCGCCTCCTCCAGCCGCCCCACCGCACCGGCCTCCCGGACCCGCGCCGCGGCGGCCGCCACGGCGGGCTCCAGCACGAGCCGTGCCTCGACCAGTTCGAGGACCGACTCGCGGCTGCTGCGGGGGAGATGGGGGTTGGCGAGGAGCCGCCGCTCGCTGCCGGGACCCACGTACGTACCCGAGCCGTGCCGGAACTCCACCACGCCGGTGGCCTCAAGTCTGCGCAACGCCTCGCGGACCGTGGGCGTGGTGACGTCGAACCGTCGGGCCAGGTCCCGGGAGGACGCCAGGACGTCCCCCGGAACCAGCCGTTCGGTTCGGATGATCTCAACGATGCTGTCCGCCAGATGCTCGGACAGTGACACCTCACTGCGACTCATGAAAGTGAATAGATCACTTGATCTCTCGGGGTGTCAATGGTCGCGACAGGATCGATTCGGCCCGTGCTTCCCCCGGTGCTTTCCCCCGCTACCCGCGTGCTTCTCCCGTGCTCTCGCGCTCGATCAGCCGGGGGAGCGGCACCTGTACGGAGCGGGCGGCGCCCCCGTCGAGCAGCGCGGCCAGCTCCCCCGCGGCGATCCGGCCGAAGCCGATCGTGTCCCGGGAGAGGGCGGTCAGCCAGGGGTGGACGAGGCGGCACAGCGCCGAGTCCTCCCACGAGACGACCGAGACGTCGCGGGGCACGGAGAGCCCGAGCCCGGCCGTGACCGCCGCCCCGGCCGCCGCCATCACGTCGTTGTCGTAGATCAGCGCGGTCGGCGGGGTGCCCTCCGCCAGGACGCGCCGGGTCACCGCGGCGCCCTCGGTGTCCGAGTAGTCCGTGGTGAGCGAGCGGACCTCGGCGAGGCCGCGCCGGGCGGCCTCGATCCGCAGCGACTCGATCCGGCGCTCGGTGTGGGCGAAGGACGGCAGCCCGGCGATGTGCACGATCCGCCGGTGGCCCAGCTCGTGCAGCCGGCCGACGATGGACGCCATGGCGCCCGTGTCGTCGGCCCGTACCTGCGAGAGGCCGGGGTGCGGGCCCACGTCGTTGCCGGGCAGCGCGCCGATGACCACGCCGGGCAGGCCCAGTTCGTCCAGCAGGTCGGGCCGGGGGTCGTCGGTCCTCGGGTCCACGACCAGCACTCCGTCGACCCGGTGCTCCGCCCACCACCGCCGGTAGACCGCGCACTCGGCGCCGACGTCCTCCACCACCTGGAAGAGCAGGCCGAGTTGACGCCGGGCCAGCACTTCCTGGATGCCGGAGATCAGCTGGAGGAAGAACGAGTCCACGCCGAGCGTCGCGGCCGGCCGGGCCAGCACCAGGCCGACCGTCGCCGAGCCCTCGCCGGACAGCGCGCGGGCGGCGGTGCTGGGCCGCCAGCCCAGCTGTTCGGCGACCCGCCTGACCCGGTCGCGGGTGACCTCCGAGACCCCGGGCCGGTCGTTGAGGGCGAAGGACACGGCGCTCTCCGACACCCCGGCGCGCTGGGCGATGTCCTTCATGGTCGCGCGGCGGGCGGGGGTGCGCCTGGCCGGCGGGGTCCCTCCGGACGACGTCCCCTTCGCTGCCACCCTATGCCCCGATCCCGCGTTCCGCCCGATGTCCGACGGGGGCATCGTATGTCTTCCCGCCGCCCTGGGTGAGCGAAGTCGCCCGGCGCACTAATGCGCTTGAGCTGAAGAAGCTAAAGCGCATTAGTCATCCCTCGTGATCTTGCCGTGACAACGCGCTGAGCTGCTGTTATGCCGTGGCTATTGATCTCGTCCCGGCTTCCCGGCGACTTATCCGCGACCGATCTGTTGACTTTCCTCCCGGCGCATTGCAATGTCTGCGAGGCGCGGGCGGCCCGGGTGTCCTCAGCTCCGGTCCGCCCGCGCACGCCTGGTCCGAGCAAAGGAGCCGTTCACCGTGCGTATCCCCCGCGGAACCGTCGCAGCCGCCGTTGTCCTCGCCACCGTCCTGCCCCTCAGCGCGTGCGGAGGAGGGTCCGACGCGGGCTCGTCCCCGGACGCCTCCGGCAAGATCGAAGGGAAGATCACCTTCCAGACCTGGAACCTCCAGGCCAACTTCAAGGACTACTTCAACGGGGTCATCGCCGACTTCGAGAAGAAGTACCCGGGCACGGAGGTGAAGTGGGTCGACCGGCCGGCCGACGGCTACGCCGACAAGATCAGCGCCGACGCCGCCGGCGGCACCCTCCCCGACGTCGTCAACGTCTCGCCGGACCTGCTGGCCCCGCTGGTGAAGGCCGGACTCGCGCTGGACCTCGACAAGTCCGCGGCGCAGTACCGCAAGGAGTACCTGCCGGGCGCCTGGGCGGGCGATCAAGTGCCGGGCGTGGAAGGGACGTACGCCTTCCCCTGGTACCTGAACACCGGGCCGCTGTTCTACAACAAGCGCCTCTTCAAGGAAGCGGGCCTCGACCCCGAGAAGCCGCCGACCACGTACGACGAGGTCTTCGACGCCGGGCTCCAGATCGCCAGGAAGAGCGGCGGAAAGATCGCGACCCTCGCGAACGTGCCCACCATCGAGGACTTCGGCCGCTACGGCGCCCAGTTGACGAACAAGGCCGGTACGGGCTTCGCCTTCAACGACGCCAAGGGCGTGGAACTGCTCACCCGCTACAAGGAGTTGTACGACGCCAAGGCGCTCGACCCCCAGGCACTCACCGCCACCCCCGAGTCGGCGGGGCACAAGTTCCTCACCGAGTCGGTGGCGATGAACCCCGGAAGTGCCCTGGACCTCGGCAACTTCAAGAAGCAGGCGCCGAACCTCTACAAGAACATCGGGATCACCGACCAGATCACCAGCACCGGCAAGGTGAACATGTACGTCATGGGGGTGATGGTCAACTCCCAGAGCAAGCGGAAGCCCGCGGCGGTGGCGTTCGGCCACTTCGTGACCGACGCGACCCGCCAGATGGCGTTCGCCAAGCAGGTCGCCATCTTCCCGAGCACCGCCGGCTCCCTGGACGACCCGTACTTCACGAAGGAGGACGGCACCGACGAGACGCGGGTTCGGATAGCCGCCGCCAAGTCCCTCAAGAACGCGGTCAATTACACCCCGGTCCAGTTCAGCGACCAGATGAAGACCGAGCTGGGCAACGAGGTGGCCAAGGCGCTCCAGGGCAAGCAGAGCCCCAAGGAAGCACTCGACAACGCTGTCAAGGCGTGCGACCGCCTGCTCCAGCAGAGCTGAGCCGAGCGGACCATGACCACCACCCACCCCGCCCCCGCCACGGCGGCCCGCGCCGCCCCCACGGCTGCCCGGGGCATCCGGCGCCATCTGGCGCACAGCCCCTGGCTGTTCGCCGCGCCCGGCCTGCTGATCGTCGGTGTGTTCAGCCTCTACCCGTTCGTCAGCACCGTGGTCAACTCCTTCACGGACCGGCGGACGCTGCTGCCGGGACACTTCGTCGGGCTCGCCAACTACCGCGAGCTGCTCGACGACGACATGTTCTGGATCGGTCTGCGCAACAGCGCGCTCTACGTCCTCGGCGTGGTCCCGGCGCTGGTGATCCTGCCGCTGCTGCTGGCCCTGCTGGTCCAGCGGCACATCCCCGGCATCGCCTTCTTCCGCGCCGCCTTCTACACCCCGGTGGTCGCCTCGATCGTCGTGGTCGGGCTGATCTGGGTGTGGATGCTGGACGACCGGGGCCTGATCAACGCGCTGCTGGAGACCGTCGGGGTCGGCACGGTGGGCTTCCTCAGCGACCAGTGGTTGCTGCTGGTCAGCTCCATGGCCGTGACGGTCTGGAAGGGCCTCGGCTACTACATGATCATCTACCTGGCCGCGCTGGCCAACGTACCCCGTGAACTGCACGAGGCGGCGGCCGTGGACGGGGCGGGTGCCGTACGGCGGTTCGTCACCGTCACCGTCCCCGCGGTCCGCTCCACCATGGTCCTCGTCGCGGCCCTCTCCTCGGTCGCCGCCTTCAAGGTGTTCTCCGAGGTCTACCTGATGGCGGGCCCCAACGGCGGCCCCGCCGGGGAGGACACCACTCTCGTGATGCTCGTGCAGCGCGTCGGCACCGGACTGAGCGGGCGGGTCGGGTACGCCTCCGCCCTCTCCGTCGTCGTCTTCGTCGTGGTGGTCGCCCTGATGCTGCTGGTGCTCCGCGCCGATCGCAAGGAGGACGCGTGAGCGTGCCGAGAGCCACCGAAACGAACGGACGACGGGGCCCGCGGGTCACCGACGCCGACGGGCGGCGGGTCGCGCCCTGGCAGCTCGTCCTGCGGTACGTCCTGCTGATCGCCGTACTGGCCCTGACGGTGGGCCCGTTCCTCTGGCAGCTGTCCACCTCGCTCAAGGGCCCGCACGAGGACATCTTCAGCTCCCCGCCGTCGTTCCTCCCGGGCGATCCGACCCTCCACAACTACGGCCGGGTCGCCGACACCATCCCGGTGTGGGACTACGCGTTCAACTCGCTCAAGGTCGCCGCCGCCAACGTGGTCACCAACTGCGTCGGCGCGGCGCTGGCCGGCTACGCGCTGGCCCGGATGCGCTACCGGGGGCGGCGGGCCGCGACGCTGGCGTTCATCCTGGCCATGCTCGTCCCCGTCGAGGGCCTGATCATCGCCCAGTTCACCACCATGCGCGAGCTGGGCCTGAACAACACCCTGATCGGGGTGCTCCTGCCGGGCTCCATCAGCGCGATCAACGTGCTGCTGATGCGCAACGCGTTCCTCAACCTCCCCCTGGAGGTGGAGGAAGCGGCCTTCGTGGACGGGGCCAACGTCTGGCAGCGGTTCCTCAGGATCGCCCTGCCCTCCGTCAAGGGCACTCTCGCCGTGGTCGCGATCTTCGCCTTCATGGGCGCCTGGGACGACTTCCTCTGGCCGCTGATCGTGCTGAGCGACCCGGACCGGTTCACCCTCACCATCGGGCTGAACTACCTCCACGGCACGTTCGCCAACGACGAACGGCTCGTGGCGGCGGGCACGATCATCGCCGTGGCCCCGCTGATCGCGCTGTTCGCCTGTCTCCAGCGGTACTTCTTCCGGGGTGTCGGCGAAGGTGCCGTCAAGGGCTGAGCCGGCCGTACGTACCCCGAGCCATCCCCCCCGCCGACCAACACCGACCGAGAACCAGGAACCGTCTGCCGTATGAGCCCTTCCGCCGGCCAGAGCCCTTCCGTGCCGCGCTTCGGCGCCAACTACACGCCCAGCCAGGGGTGGTTCCACCACTGGCTGGACTTCGACCTCGACGCCGTACGGGCCGATCTGGACTCCATCGCGGGACTCGGCCTCGACCACGTCCGGGTCTTCCCGCTGTGGCCGCTCTTCCAGCCCAACCGCACCCTGATCAGGCCCCGCGCCGTCGAGCAGCTCGTCCAGCTCGCCGACGCCGCCGCCGAACGCGGCCTCGACGTCAACGTGGACGGCCTCCAGGGCCATCTGTCGAGCTTCGACTTCCTGCCCGCCTGGACGCAGACCTGGCACCGGCGCAACCTCTTCACCGATCCCGACGTGGTCGCCGGTCAGGCCACGTACCTGCGGACGCTCGCCGCCGCGCTCGCCGACCGGCCGAACTTCATCGGCATGACCCTCGGCAACGAGATCAACCAGTTCTCCGGCCGCCCCCACCCCGACCCGGACCCCATCACCCCCGCCCAGGCGGGCAGTTGGCTGACCCGGCTGCTCGACGCCTGCGAGGAGGGCGCCCCCGGCAAGCTCCACCTGCACGCGGAGTACGACGCGGCCTGGTACGTGGACGGCCACCCGTTCACCCCCGCCCACGCGGCCCGGCTGGGCGCCGTCACCGCCGTGCACTCCTGGGTGTTCAACGGCACCGCCCAGCGCCACGGCCGTACCGGCAGCGCCACCGAGCACCACGCCGCGTACCTGATCGAGCTGTCCAAGGCCTGGGCGCGCGACCCGCACCGGCCGGTCTGGCTCCAGGAGGTCGGCGCCCCGGCCCCGCTGATCCCCGCCGGACACGCCGCCGCCTTCACCGAGGCGACCGTGGCCAACGCCCTGGACTGCCCGGACGTCTGGGGCGTCACCTGGTGGTGCTCCCACGACGTGTCGCGGGACCTCGCCGACTTCCCCGAACTGGAATACAGCCTCGGCCTGCTGACCAACGACCGGAAGGTCAAGCCCGCCGGGGAGACGATCGCCCGGATCGTACGGGAACGGCGCGGCCGGCAGCACACACCCGCCGTCCGCACCACCGCGCTCGCCCTCGACACCGGGGACGACGAGACCTCGCCCCATCGCGCGACCTGCGCGCCGGGCGGGGAGTTCTTCGAGGCCTTCGCCCGGCTGACGGAGGAAGGTCACAGGCCTGCGGTGGTTCTGGAGAGCCTCGCGGGGGACAAGATGCATCTGGCGGCCCGAGGGATCACCGAGGTCCTCCGCCCGCACGACGTCCGATGAACGGCGCCCCCACGTGCCGTACCGCACAGGCCAGTTCAGCTCAGCACCGGAATCGCCCCCCAACGATACGGAGAGCCAAGTGAACCCGTCAGAGACGCGGAGACCCGCCCACCCCACCCGCCGCACGGTCGTCCTCGCGGGCGCCGCCACAGCGGCCACGGCCGCCACCGCCGCCACCGGCCTCGGCGCCCCGGCCGCCGCCGCGGCCCCCGCACCGGCCCCGGAGGCGGCCGCCGCCGCGAACGCGCCCTACGCCTCCTACTGGTACCCGGACTCCCTCCCCTCGGGGACCCCCGGTGCCGGCATCACCTGGCGCGGGCTCAAGACCTGGCGCGCCCAGGACGACCCGGACCTCGCCTTCAACCAGGCGTCCGTACCCCTCGCCGCGCGCTTCACCCCGGTGGCCGTGAACACCACCGCCCGCGCCGGCCAGGCCCGTATCTCCTCGCTCGTCTCCTTCGGCCCCACCGCCCAGAACCCCTCCCAGGGCTCCGCCACCGCCGACTTCTACGCGCTGGCCCACTGGCAGTACCTCGACGAACTGGTCTTCTGGGGCGGCTCCTCCGGCGAGGGCCTGATCCTCGCGCCCAACGCGCCCGTCGTGGACGCGGCGCACCGCAACGGCGTCCCGGTCCTCGGCAACGTCTTCCTGCCGCCCGCCGCCTACGGCGGTCAGCTCCAGTGGACCCGCGACCTCGTCCAGCGCGACGCGGCGGGCGGCTACCCGCTCGCCGACAAGCTGGTCGAGGTGGCCGTCGCGTACGGCTTCGACGGCTGGTTCGTCAACGCCGAGACGGGCGGCGGGAACGCGGCCCTCGCGACCGACATGAACGGCTTCCTGCGGCGGCTGCGCGCGCTCAGCCAGGCCCGGGGCCTCAAGGTCACCTGGTACGACTCGATGACCACCGGCGGCGGAGTCTCCTGGCAGGGCGCCCTCAACTCCGCCAACCAGACGTTCTTCCAGGACGCGAGCGGCAGGGTCAGCGACTCCATGTTCCTGGACTTCCGCTGGAGTACGGCCTCCCTCGCCTCCTCCGGCACCCTCGCCGGGAACCTCGGCCGCGACCGCTACGAACTGTGGGCGGGCGTCGACGTCGAGGCGAGCGGCTGGAACAAGTCGGTCAACTGGAACGCCATCGTCCCCCTCGACAAGCCGCACGTCGTCTCCCTCGGCTTCTACCGGCCCGAGTGGACCCGCAACCAGCTCCCGGCCGGCCGCACCCCGGGCCAGTTCCACGCCGCCGACGACCGCTTCTGGACGGGCCAGTCCCTCGACCCGTCGACGCCCGACACCGCGGGCGGCTGGCGGGCGCCCGCCGTGTCCGTCGCCGACCGGTCGACCGTACGGGCCCTGCCCTTCGCCTCGACCTTCAACACCGGCCACGGCCTGCGCTGGTACGACAACGGCGCCGTCACCTCCACCACCGCCTGGAACCACCTCGGCCTCCAGGACCGGCTGCCCAACCGCCGCTGGGTCGTGCGCACCACCGGCGTCCGCCCGTCCGTCACCTTCGACTTCGCCGACGCCTGGCGCGGCGGCAGCAGCCTGCTGGTGGACGGCGCCCTCACCGCGCCCGCCACCGTCGACCTGTACAGCACCCGGCTGCCCCTCACCGCCGACACGGTCGTGGACCTCACCTACCGCGCCGACGCCGGTCCCGTGGTCGTGGACCTGGCCGTCGCCACGCGCGAGCCCGCGACGCCGGGCGCGCCCGTCCCGTACAGCTACCTGCCCGCCGGGACGCTACGGCCGGGCACCGGCTGGAGCACCGCCACGCTGCGGCTCTCCGGTCTGCTCGCCGGACAGCCCTCCGGCACGGTCCACGCGCTCGGGATACGCCTCACGGCGGGCACGGGCGCCACGTCCGTACGCTTCCGGCTCGGCGCGCTCTCGATCCACCACGCGACCATCGTGCCCGCCGCCCCGGCCGCCCTGCGGATCACCTCCACCGCGCCCGACACCACCGGCAGCGCCTTCCGCTTCGTCTGGGACCGGGCGCCGGGCGAGGTGCGCCAGTACGAACTCCACCGCGTGCTGCCCGACGGCTCGCGGCGCTTCCTGGGCGGGACCGCCGGTACGGCCTACCACGTGCCGGCCCTCCGCGCGGAACCGGGCGAGAGCGTGGCCCGTTTCGAGGTGCGTAGTGTTTCGGAGGCGTACCAGGTCTCGTCCGCCACCGGGGCCGAACGCCCCTGGTAGGCCCCTGACCTGTCGCGTCCCCGTCCGCACCCGTACCGTACTCACGCCCGCAGCCGCCACCCGTACCGCATCCTCGTGTCCATACGTCCGCCCCCCCGCACCCGCACGTCCGTACCCCGCACCCTCACGTCCTACAGGAGTCTCCCCTCATGCATGACGACCGCAGCCTCGTCGAAGCACGCCTCAAGCGCGTCCTCGACGAGCGCATCCGTCCTGCCGTCTATCCCGAATCGATCCCGCTGGACGTCGCCGTCTGGGACGCGCCGGGTGAACCCGTACCCGTCGAGGAGGGACTCGCGGGGCCGGTGAGGCCGGCCGCCGTCGGCGACCGGTGGGGTGCTCCGTGGGCCACCAGCTGGTTCCGGGTGTCCGGCACCGTCCCCGAGCGGTGGGCGGGCCGGACCGTCGAGGCGATCCTCGACCTCGGCTTCGACGAGAACATGCCCGGGTTCCAGTGCGAGGGCCTGGTCTACCGGCCCGACGGCTCGCCGGTGAAGGGCCTCAACCCCCGCAACCAGTGGGTGCGGATCGGCGCGCCCGTGGCGGGCGGGGAAGAGGTGCTGCTCCACATCGAGGCGGCCTCCAACCCGGTCATCCTCGACTACGTCCCCTTCGTGCCGACCACCCTGGGCGACAAGGAGACGGCCGGCACGGAGCCGCAGTACCGCCTCGCGCGCATGGACCTCGCCGTCTTCGACGAGAACGTGTGGCAGCTCGTCCTGGACCTGGAGGTGCTGGGGGAGCTGATGGCCGAGCTGCCCGTCGAGGGGGCCCGCCGCTGGGAGATCCTGCGCGCCGTCGGCCGCGCCCTGGACGCCGTCGACCTCCAGGACGTCAACGGCACGGCCGCGGCGGCGCGCGAGCGGCTGGCCGGCGTGCTCGCCACGCCGGCCCCGGCGACCGCGCATCACATCAGCGCCGTCGGCCACGCGCACATCGACTCCGCGTGGCTCTGGCCGCTGCGCGAGACGGTCCGCAAGGTCGCCCGCACGACGGCGAACATGACCGCGCTGCTGGAGGACGAGCCCGAGTTCGTCTTCGCGATGTCGCAGGCGCAGCAGTTCGCCTGGATCAAGGAGCACCGGCCCGAGGTCTACGCGAAGGTCAAGAAGGCCGTGGCGGAGGGCCGGTTCGTGCCCGCGGGCGGGATGTGGGTCGAGTCCGACACGAACATGCCCGGGTCCGAGGCGATGGCCCGGCAGTTCGTGCACGGCAAGCGGTTCTTCCTCGACGAGTTCGGGATCGAGAACGACGAGGCGTGGCTGCCCGACACCTTCGGCTTCGCCGCCGGGCTGCCGCAGATCATCAAGGCCGCCGGGTCCAAGTGGCTGCTCACCCAGAAGATCTCGTGGAGCAAGATCAACAAGTTCCCCCACCACACCTTCGACTGGGAGGGCATCGACGGGACCCGGATCTTCACGCACTTCCCGCCCGTCGACTCCTACAACTGCTCGATGACGGGCGAGCAGATCGCGCACGCGGCCCGCAACTTCAAGGAGAAGGGCGTCGCCCGGCACTCCCTCGCCCCCACCGGCTGGGGCGACGGCGGCGGTGGCACGACCCGCGAGATGATCGGCAAGGCCGCGCGGATGCGCAGCCTGGAGGGGTCCGCCACCGTCGAGTGGGAGTCCCCGGGCGCGTTCTTCGCGAAGGCCGAAGCGGAGTACCCGAATCCGCCCGTGTGGGTCGGTGAGCTGTACCTGGAACTCCACCGCGCGACCCTCACCAGCCAGGCCAAGACCAAGCAGGGCAACCGGCGCAGCGAACACCTCCTGCGGGAGGCCGAGCTGTGGGCGGCCACCGCCGCCGTACGGGCCGGGTCGGCGGCCGGGGCGTCCGCGGCCGGGGCGCCGGACGCCTCCCCGGAGACCTCTCCGTACTCCTATCCGTACGACGCGCTCGACCGGATCTGGAAGACGGTGCTCCTGCACCAGTTCCACGACATCCTGCCCGGCTCCTCCATCGCCTGGGTGCACCGCGAGGCCGAGAAGACGTACGCCGCCGTCGCCGCGGAGCTGAACGGCATCATCGACGCCGCGCAGCGCGCCCTGGCCGGTGACCCCTCCGGGGGGACGGCCCTGCTCTTCAACTCCGCGCCGCACGCCCGCCACGGCGTCGCGGCCGGTGCCGCGGGCCCGGCCCAGGGAGCGGGACAGGCGGAGCTGTCGCCCCGCGAGGACGGCGGGTTCGTCCTCGGCAACGGGCTGCTGGAGGTCGTGGTCGACGGCCGGGGCCTGGTCGTGTCCGCGTACGACATCGCCGCCGAACGGGAGACCGTGGCCCCCGGCGAGGCGGCCAACCTGCTCCAGATCCACCCCGACTTCCCCAACCAGTGGGACGCCTGGGACGTCGACGAGTTCTACCGCAACACCGTCACCGACCTCACGGACGCGGACGAGGTCACCGCCGTCCCGAACGACGAGGGCGCGGCCGTCGTCCGGGTCGTCCGCTCCTTCGGTACGTCCAGGGTCACCCAACTGCTGACCCTCGCGCCCGGCACCAAGCGGCTCGACATCGACACCGAGGTCGACTGGCATGAGACGGAGAAGTTCCTCAAGGCGGCCTTCCCGCTGGACGTGCACGCCGAGCGGTACGCCTCCGAGACGCAGTTCGGCCACGTCTACCGGGCCACCCACACCAACACCTCCTGGGAAGCGGCCAAGTTCGAGGCCTGCAACCACCGCTTCGTCCACCTGGAGGAGCCCGGCTGGGGGGTCGCGCTCGTCAACGACTCCACGTACGGCCACGACGTGACCCGTACCGTCCGCGCGTCCGACGGCGGCACCACCACGACCGTACGGGTCTCGCTGCTGCGCGCCCCGCGCTTCCCGGACCCCGAGACCGACCAGGGCGTCCACCGCTTCCGGCACGCCCTCGCGCCGGGCGCGGCGATCGGCGACGCGGTGAGGGAGGGCTACCGGATCAACCTGCCGGAGCGCCTGGTCGAGGGGACCGCGGGTGAGGTGGCGCCGCTGGTGGCCGTCGACAACGATGCCGTGGTCGTCAGCGCGGTCAAGCTGGCCGACGACAAGAGCGGCGACCTGGTCGTACGGCTCTACGAGTCGACCGGCGGCCGCGCCAGGGTCACGGTCGCCCTCGGGGCCGACATCGGCGGACTCGCCGTGACGGACCTGCTGGAGCGGCCGCTCGCGGACGTGGAGCGGCCCCAGGTGACGGACGGTGCCGTACGGCTGTCCCTCCGCCCGTTCGAACTGGTCACCCTGCGGCTGACGCGAGTCTGAGAAGCGGGGTCCGTCCGGCGGCGCCGGCCGCCGGACGGCCTCAGCCGCCCGACGTACGCGCGGCATGGCCGCCCACCGCCTGGAGGGCGACCAGATCGAGGAACTCCCTCTCGTTGCCCGCCAGACCCGCCGCGTCCAGCGCCTCGTCCGCCTCGGCGATCGGGGCCGCCAGCAGCGGCGCGGCGAGGGACGCCTGCAAGGGGTCGTCCAGAACGGCGCGCACCGCGGCCAGCAGGCGCAGATAGGCCTGGGCCGCGGTGCACTCACCGGGCGTGGCGGACGGAGTGGAGGTGGTGGCGGTCATCTCGGCTTCCTCCCCAGGAATCTGTCGGACTCTCAGGTCCTCAAGTCTGATCCATGGGTCTGACAATCCGGTCCCGCCGCCGCCCGCACGCTCTTCCCGAAGGACTTCCCGAAGGACTTCCCGGGGGCTGGGCGGAGATCACTCCTCGACCAGCATCCCCGCGCGCAGCTGCGAGATGATCCGGTTCAGCAGCCGCGACACGTGCATCTGGGACACGCCCAGCTCCGTACCGATCTGCGACTGCGTCATCTCCCGGCCGAAGCGCATCTCGACGATGCTGCGCTCCCGCTCGTCCAGCTGCTCCAGCAGCGGCGCCAGGGCGTGCAGGTTCTCGACCTTCTCCATCGCGGGGTCCGGCTCGCCCAGCACGTCGGCGAAGGTCCGGCCGCTGCCGCTCTGGCCCTCGTCGCCGGTCGGCATGTCCAGCGACCCGGCGGTGTAGCCGTTCGTGGCGACGAGGCCCTCGATGACCTCTTCCTCGTCGATGCCGAGCAGCTCGGCGAGCTCCTTGACGGTCGGGTCCCGGTCCAGGCCCGTCGCCAGGTGCTCCTTGGCCTTCGCCAGCTCGACCCGCAGCTCCTGGAGCCGGCGCGGCACGTGCACGGCCCAGCTGGTGTCACGGAAGAAACGCTTGATCTCGCCGACGATGTACGGCACCGCGAAGGAGGTGAACTCGACCTCGCGGGACAGGTCGAACCGGTCGATCGCCTTGATCAGGCCGATCGTGCCGACCTGGATGATGTCCTCCATGTCGCCGCCGCCCCGGTTGCGGAAGCGGCCCGCGGCGAAGCGGACGAGGGAGCGGTTCATCTCGATGAGCGTGTTACGGGCGTACTGGTATTCGCGCGTGCCCTCCTCCAGAACCATGAGCTGGTCGAAGAAGAGCTTGGACAGCGCGCGGGCGTCCTTCGGAGCGACCTTGCTCGGGTCGTCGATCCGCGGCAGTACGTCCTCCGACCGCTCGGCCGTCCTCTCCACCCCGACAGCACGCACAGTTCCGGTTGTCATCACATTCACCCTCCACAGCAGCGGACCGTACCGGTGGCGCTAGTGCCCCGTAATCGCCGACTCATTCCCCGCTGATGGCGAACAATTGTCCCGACCCGGAAAAAGGGGCCGCGCCCCCGACCCGGGAGCCGGTGATCCCCTGCCCCGCCGGACTGATCCCGAGGGCGGTCGAGCTCCAGGACCGGGTCGCGCCGGTGGACGGGGAACGCGCTTTCTGGCGGTGCGCCTGCTCCCCGCCGGAGAGGGCCGTCGGCCGTGTAACGCATTGACGCGAGGCGACACGCTGGATTTACATGGCTCCGTCAGACCGGGCGGCAGACGGGACGCTTCGGGGGTCCGTACGAAAGGGCTTTCTCCCGACGGCACGTCGACGTCCTAGGACGACACCCTCAACCGGGAGAACCGCCAGCGATGACCTCCGTCCCCCCTGCCCCCTTCCCCGTCGGCCGCGCTCCCGCCGCCGACCGCGCCCACTGGGAACGGACCGCCGACCGGCTGCTCCTGGCCGTACGCCCGTACGCCGCCCCCGACCACTCGCTCATCCGGCTGCCCGGCCCGGCCAGCCACAACGGCGCCTGGAGCGACGGCCTCGAAGGCTTCGCCCGGACCTTCCTGCTGGCCGCCTTCCGCCTCGCCGGGGCGCGGGGCGAGGACCCGCACGGTCTCGCCGAGTGGTACGCGGAAGGCCTCACCGCCGGGGTCGACCCCGCGCACCCCGGGCGCTGGCCCACGTTCAAGGAGAGCAACCAGGCGAAGGTCGAGGCGGCCTCCGTCGCGCTGGCCCTGCACGAGACCCGGCCCTGGATCTGGGACCGCCTCCCCGGCCGCGTCCGGGAACAACTCCTGGAGTGGCTGGGCGCCATGGCCGGGACCGACATGCCGGCCAACAACTGGATCTGGTTCCAGGGCGTCACCGAGGCCTTCGCGCGCGGCGTGGGCGGCACCTGGCACCAGGACGACCTGGACCGCACGATCGCGCTCACCGACGACTGGTACGCGGACGAGGGGTGGTACTCCGACGGGCTCACCGGCGGCGCGCACCGCAACTTCGACCACTACAACGGCTGGGCCATGCACCTCTACCCGCTCTGGTTCTGCCGGATCATGGGCGACGCGGCGCCCCCGGGCCTGCTCGACCGCTACCGCGCCCGGCTCCGGCGCTTCCTGGAGGACCAGCGGCTGCTCGTCGGCGCCAACGGCTCCCCGCTCGTCCAGGGCCGCTCGATGACGTACCGTTTCGCCGCGCTCGCCCCCGTGTGGACCGGCGCGCTCTTCGACGCGACGCCGCTCGTCCCGGGTGAGACCCGCCGGCTCGCGTCCCGGATGCTCGACCACTTCACCGGGCACGGCGCCACGGACGACGCGGGGCTCCTGACCCTGGGCTGGCACCGGCCCTTCCGGGGCCTGCTCCAGACGTACTCGGGGCCGGCCTCGCCGTACTGGGCCGCGAAGGGGTTCATCGGGCTGCTGCTGCCTCCCACACATCCGGTGTGGACGGAGGAGGAGAGCCCGCTCGCCGTCGAACAGCACTCCTTCGTACGGCCGTTGAAGGGACCGGGCTGGCTGGTGTCGGGCACGGCGTCGGACGGTGTCGTGCGGGTCGTCAACCACGGCGCCGACCACGCCGACCCGGCCCGCCTGCACTCCGACGACCCCTGCTACGCCCGCCTCACGTACTCCACGCACACCGCCCCCGAGATGCCGGCGGATCCGGCCGGGGGGCCGGTCGACGCGACGGCCACGCTGGTGGACGCGGAGGGCAGGGCGGCGCACCGGCGTCCGCTGGAGCGGATCTCGGTCGAGGGCGCGACGGGCGTCTCCCGCAGCAGGGCGCACTGGCCGGCGGACGAACGGTGGGACCCGTTCGGGGGCCCGGACACGGCGTACCGGGTCGGGCCGTGGGTCACGGTGGGGTCGGCGGTGCGGGGGTCGGTGGAGATCCGTCTGGTACGGGTCGATCCGGGCGGCGCGGACGAGGACGGGGGGCCGTGGCGGCTGAGGCTGGGGGGCTGGGCGGTCGCGGCGGACGAGGGGGAGGAGCAGCCCGGTGCGGTGACGCGGCCTCCGGCCGCGCTGTGTCCTCCATCGCCGGACGGGCTTGAAACGCCGGACGGGCTCGAAAGTCCCGACCGGCCGACCGCCACCGTCGTCGGTGTCGGGGGGCTCGTCTCCAGTGTTCTCGGGCTGGCCGGATTCGACCTCGCCGCCACGCATCGCTCCGCCGACAGCAACGCCTTCGGGGCCCGTTCCGCCACGCCCGTGCTGTGGACCGGGGGGCCCGTCGAGTCCGGCGTCCTCTACGCCGCCGCCGTCCACCTCGGGGGCGCCGCCCTGGACCCGCGGGACCTCCCGGACGTCGCCCTCCGCTTCGAGGGGCCCGCCGCCACCGCCGCCGTGACCTGGCCCGACGGGGGCCGCGACACCGTACGGCTCCCCGCACCGGAGAAGCCGCAGAAGCCCGAGAAACCGGAGAATCCGGAGAAGCCGCAGGAGTCGTACCGTGCATGACGACCGCCGCGTCATCGAGGCACGGGTGACCGCGTTCCTGGAGAGGAGCCTGCGCCCCGCCCTCTACAGCGACACCCGGGACCTCACCCTCGACGCCTGGGAGGTGCCGGGGGAGCCGGTGCCGGTCGCCGAGGCGCTGGCCGCGCCGTACCGCCCCCTGCGGCTCGGCGACAGCTGGGGCGGCCCCTGGTCCACCACCTGGCTGCGGGCCACCGCCGAGATCCCCGCCGCCTGGACGGGCCGCCGCGTCGAGGCCGTCTTCGACCTGGGCTTCGACCTGACGCGCGGACCCGGCGGGCAGGCCGAGGGGCTGGTGCACGACCGGCACGGCTCCCCGCTCCAGGGGCTCCACCCGTACAGCCGCAGCGTCCTGCTGGCCGCCTCCGCCACCGGCGGCGACCCGGTGAGTCTCCTGGTCGAGCTGGCCGCCAACCCGAACATCGTCGGCAGCCGGGGCCTCGGCACCCACTTCGGCTCGCGGGAGACCGCGGGCGACGACCACCTCTACGTGCTGCGGACCGCCGAGATCGCCGTACGGGAAGAGGCCGTCTGGCAGTTGATCCACGACGTCGAGGTGCTCGACGAGCTGATGCGCGAGCTGTCCGGGGACTCCTCGCGGCGGCACGAGATCCTGCGCGCCCTCAACCGCGCGGTCGAGGCCGTCGATCCGCGCGACGTCGCGGGCACCGCGCAGGCCGGCCGCGACCGCCTCGCCGCCGTGCTCGCCCGCCCCGCCCACGCCTCCGCGCACACGATCGCCGCCGTCGGCCACGCCCACATCGACTCCGCGTGGCTCTGGCCCGTGCGCGAGACCATGCGCAAGTGCGCCCGCACCTTCACCAACATGACGACCCTGGCCCAGGAGTACCCCGAACTGGTCTTCGCCTGCTCCTCGGCGCAGCAGTACGCCTGGATCAAGGAGCGGCGCCCCGAGATCTTCGGCCGGATACAGAAGGCCGCCGCGGCCGGCAACTGGGTGCCGGTGGGCGGCATGTGGGTCGAGGCCGACGGCAACCTGCCGGGCGGCGAGGCCCTGGCCCGCCAACTGGTCCACGGACGGCGCTTCTTCGCCGAGGAGTTCGGCATCGAGCAGGACGGCGTCTGGCTGCCGGACTCCTTCGGCTACACCGCCGCCTACCCGCAGCTCGCGAAGCTCGCCGGGGCGAAGTGGTTCCTGACCCAGAAGCTCTCCTGGAACGAGACCAACCGGCTGCCGCACCACACCTTCGAGTGGGAGGGCATCGACGGCACCCGGATCTTCACCCACTTCCCGCCGATCGACACGTACAACGCCGAACTGACGGCGGGCGAACTCCACCACGCCGAGGCGAACTTCACGGACAAGGGCGCGGCCACCCGCTCCCTCGCCCCGTTCGGGTACGGGGACGGCGGCGGCGGTCCCACGCGCTCGATGCTGGAGAAGGCCCGCAGGCTCCGCGACCTCGAAGGCTCCCCGAAGGTGGAGATCACCGCCCCCGGCACGTTCTTCGCCGCCGCCCGCGCCGAGTACGCCGAGTACGGCGACCTCCCGGTGTGGCGGGGCGAGCTGTACCTGGAGAACCACCGGGGCACGTACACCAGCCAGGCCCGCACCAAGCGCGGCAACCGCCGCAGCGAATCGCTTCTGCGCGAGGCGGAGTTGTGGGCCGCGACCGCCACGGTACGGTCCGGCGCGGAGTATCCGTACGACCGGCTCGACTCCCTCTGGAAGCGCGTCCTGCTCAACCAGTTTCACGACATCCTGCCCGGCTCCTCCATCGCCTGGGTGCACCAGCAGGCCGAGCAGGTGTACGGCGCGGTACGCGAGGAGTTGGAGGAGATCATCGCGGAGGCGGCGGGGGCGCTCACCGCCGCCACAGGACAACTGTTCCTGAACGCGGGCCCGTTCGCCCGGCGTGAGGTGGTCGTCCTGCCCGCCGAGACCCCTGGAGCGCCGGAGGTCCCCGGCGCGCAGCGGTTGTCCGACGCGCGGCGCGCGGTGTTCGCCGACGCCCCCGCCCTCGGCGCCGGATCCACGGTCACCGCCCCCACGGCGCCGGTCACCGCCAGGACCGCACCGGACGGCGTCGTCCTGGACAACGGCCTGGTGCGGGTACGTATCGACCACGACGGCCTGGTCAGGTCGGTGTACGACCACTCCGCCCGGCGCGAGGCCATCGCCCCGGGCGCGGCGGGCAACCTGCTCCAGCTGCACCCCGACGACCCCAACCTGTGGAGCGCCTGGAACCTCGACCACTTCTACCGGGACACCGTGCGCGACCTCACCGACGCCGAGTCCGTGGCCCTCGCCGAGAGCGGCCCGCTGCTCGCGTCCGTACGCGTCGAGCGCGCCTTCGGCGACTCCCGGATCGTGCAGCACCTCGAACTGGGCGCCGGGAGTGCGCAGTTGACGGTCCGTACGGACATCGACTGGCAGGAGCGCGACGCCGTCCTCAAGGCGGCCTGGCCGCTGGACGTCCACGCGGAACGGGAGAGCGCCGAGATCCAGTTCGGCCATGTGCAGCGACCCACCCACGAGAACACCAGCTGGGACGCGGCCCGCTTCGAACTGTGGGCCCACCGCTGGGTGCATGTCGGCGAGCGGCACTGGGGCGCCGCGCTCCTCAACGACTCCACGTACGGCCACGACCTCGGCCGCGAGACCCGGCAGGACGGCGGTACGACCACGACCGTACGGCTCTCGCTGCTGCGCGCCCCGCACAGCCCCGACCCGCAGGCCGACCGGGGCAGGCATTTGTTCAGCTACGCCCTGCTCGCGGGCGCCGGCATCGAGGAGGCGATGGCGGGCGGCTACGCCCTCAACCTGCCCCTGCGGCCCGCCACTTCGGGCTCGGCACCCATCATCGCGGTCGACAACCCGGACGTCGTCGTCGAGTCGGTCAAGCTCGCGGACGACTGCGGCGGTGATGTGGTCGTCCGCCTCTACGAAGCGGTCGGCGGGGCGGCGCGCGCCACACTCTCGGCGGCGTTCCCCCTGGCCGGGGCCTTCTGCTGCGACCTGCTGGAACACCCCGAGCGCGAACTGACCCTCGCCGCCGAGGACACGGCGGTGCCGCTGCGGCTCCGCCCCTTCGAGATCCGTACCGTACGGCTCCGCCCCGGCCACCGGACACACGGCTGAGCGGCCCACCGGCCGTTTCACGCACCGCAGTTGGCGATCACCCGGTCCGGCGGGGCGCGCCCCGCCGGACCTGCGCCCGTGCCCGGCGGCCGTACCACGTCCGCCACCCCAGCCAGAGCGCCGACGCCACGAACAGCGCCGCCGTGATCAGCAGCCAGCGCCCCAGGAACACCCCGATGTCCAGCCCGGTCGCCGGCTCGTAGGACGGCGAGGCCCGCGTCACCAACGGCCAGTACACCAGCAGCAACAGCAGCGAGACGGCGGCCGGGACCCGGACGTAGTTGACCGCCGTACGGGGCAGCGACGGGCGCCGCCGCAGCGCGGAGCGCACCCCGCGGTCGAGGAGCGCGTACAGCGGCACCAGCACCAGATCGTGCAGCACGGCCGCGCCCACGAACCAGATCAGGATCCCGCCCCAGTCGTCCCTCCCCAGCAGCAGCACCCCCGCGTAACAGCAGATGACGAATGACGTCAGCAGGACGATCAGCTGGAGCGGCGACTCGCCGTACACCCGCCGGACACGCGCCCCGGCCGCCGAGGCCGCCTCCCGTACCGTTCTCCTCACGCCTGCCACGCCGCCTCCCCGAAGCTCAGCCGCGTGACCCACTTGGTGTTCATCACACCCGGCGCCCCCGGCACGATGATCCGCGCCGGATAGCCGTGGTCCACCGACAGCCGCGCCCCGTTGACCCGCAGTGCGAGCAGCGAGCGGGTGTCGCGCACCTGGTTGTCCCGCAGCGCCGCCGACCGGAACGAACCGTGCGGCTGCGCCGACTCCACGAAGACACCCGGCGGCCGGTGGTCCAGGCCGACCAGGGCCGCGAGATCCACCAGCCGCACCCCCTCCCACCGCTGGTCGGACGTCGACCACCCCTCGACGCACGCGATCGGCAACGACGAGCGGTGCTGGGGCAGTCGCTCCAACTGCGCCCGGGTCAGGACCGCCTGCCGTCCACCGCCCCGTACCACGACACGCCAGTCCTCGCCGATGTCCCGCGCCCTCAACCGCACCGACTCGGCGGTCTTGTTGATCTGGAAGCCGTTGGGCCCCGGGCCGGGATCTCGCCCGTGCGGGGCGAGCAGCGCCGTACCGCGCACCGAGCCTCCGATGCTCTGCCCCGCCGTCACCACGAACAGGGCCAGCGACCCCAGGCCCACCAGCCCCAGCGCGCCCCGCCGCGACACGGTCGGCGGCGCCGGGTCGCGGGAGACCAGGCCGGTCTCCGGATCGGGCGGCTCCGGTGCCGTACGGGACGCGGGAGTCCGCAGCTCCGCGCGCAGGTCGTGGCCGCGCAGCGCCCGTACCGTACGCGGCAGCCGGAGGACCGCGTGCGCGAGGAACGCGCCGAAGAACACCCAGGACCCGTAGAAGTGCAGCGGATAGAACGATCCCGGGAAGATGTACTCCAACTGGATGTTGAGGACGCCCGTGGCGAACGTGAACAGCCCGCCCCCGACCAGCAGGAGCAGCGACAGCCGGTCCAGAGCGTGGCCCACCGACCGTACCGGCGGCAGGACGAACAGCTTGGGCGCGACCGACCAGAGCTTGGCGAGCACCACCGGCACCAGCACGATCCCGAGCGTCACATGGACGCCCTGGGTGACGCGGTACAGCCAGTACGGGTCGGTCGGCCAGGAGAAGAGGTAGAAGCCGAGCAGGCCCTTGTCCGGTGTCTTGTCGTTGACCGGTGCGAGATCCGGGTTGTACGCGGCGTACGAGAGCAGGCCGGTGACCCACAGCACGGGGATGCCGGCCAGCAGCACCACGGCGAAGACCGAGGTCAGCCACGGCCCGCGCAGGGGGCTGCGCCACGACGGCAGAGGGACGTCCATGGCAGCGACCGTAGGGGGCGGGGAGCGCCGGGCCCGGTTGCGACTCAGGACAAAAGGCTGACGCCGGCGAGAGACAAAGGCTGACCCCGGCGCGAAACAACCGCTGACGCCGGCGAGAGACAGCGGCTCGCGCCGGAGATCTGACGGATCGGTGACGCGGCCCGCCGCGCACCCCGATCCGCGCGGCCCCGGCCCTAACGTGACGGGAGTGACCCCGCTTCCCCACTCCGACCCGCACCCCGCGCCTCCCACGCGACACGAAGCCCCACCGGACCGCCACGCCGGACCCGAAACCCCCACCGGCCGCCGCGCCGACCTGCTGGCGGCCGGAGCCGCCGCCCTCCTCGTCACCGCCGCCGCCGTGATCGGCACCGTGATCCAGGACCGGTACGGGACCCTGCACGTCCAGTGGCCCCCGCTCCTGGCCGAGTGGCTGCCGCACACCGGCCCCGGCACCCTGCCCGCCGTCGTAGTCGCCGTCCTGGTCGTCCTGTACGGCCCCGCCCTCGCGGCCCGGCTGTCCTGGCGGCGGCTCCTCGGCGCGAGCTGGGCGGCGGCCCTGGCCTGGACCTGGTCGCTGGCGCTGGTGGACGGCTGGCAGCGGGGTGTCGCGGGGCGGCTCGACACCGTCCACGAGTACCTGCGCGGGGTCGACCGCTTCCACGACATCGGCGCCGCCCTGCGCGGCTACACCGCCCACATCCTCCTGGACTCGCCCGACAACTGGCCGACGCACATCGCCGGCCATCCGCCGGCCGCCGTCCTGACCTTCGTCGGCCTCGACCGGATCGGCCTGGGCGGCGGGGCATGGGCGGCCGCGTTCTGCATCGTGACCGGCACCTCGGCGGTGGTCGCCGTGCTGGTCACGCTGCGCGCGCTGGACGCCGAGCGGACCGCCCGCGCGGCGGCGCCCTTCCTCGTCCTCACCCCGGCCGCCGTCTGGGTCGGCGCCTCCGCCGACGCGTACTTCGCCGCCGTCGGCGCCTGGGCCCTCGCCCTGCTGACCCTCTCCGCGACCCGTACCGTCCGCGCCCCGCACGCGGCGGCCCTGGCGGCGGGACTGCTCCTCGGCTGGATCGTCTACCTCTCGTACGGGCTCACCCTGATGGTCGTCCCGGTCGCGGCGATCCTGCTGCTGACCCGTACCGCACGGCCCCTGCCCTTCCTGGCGCTGGGATTCCTCGCCGTGGCGGTCACCTTCACCCTGGCCGGGTTCCGCTGGTGGGAGGCGTACGACCTGCTCGTGGAGCGCTACTACCAGGGCGTGGGAGGCGTACGTCCGTACGCCTACTGGGTGTGGGGCAATCCGGCCAATGTGGTGATCGCCGCCGGTCTCGCCTCCGCCGCCGGGATCCGCCGGGCCCTGGCCGCCACCCCGGATCCGCTGCGGCGGCTGCGGCGCGGCGGGCCGGTCACCGGCGACGGGGCGGTCGTGCTGCTGGTCGCCGCCCTCCTGCTGGCGGTGGCCGCCGCCGACCTGTCCGGGATGAGCAAGGCCGAGACGGAACGCATCTGGCTGCCGTTCACCCTCTGGCTGCCGGTGACCGCCGCCCTGCTGCCCGCCCGGGACCACCGGCGCTGGCTGCTGGCCCAGGCCGCCGTCGGACTGGCCGTCAATCATCTGCTGCTCACGTTCTGGTGAGCGACATCATGGGCCAGGAAATGCGAACGTCAGCTTTCTGTAAGCGTTGATCCCCTTCACCTCGTCACGGAAACAGCGTGGAATACGGATATGCGTATCCCGCCTTTCCTCCCCCGATTCAGGGGCCGATCGCACGACCCGCGCACGGCGACGGCGGTGGGCCGGTGGCTCGGACTCGCGATTCTCGTCTGCTTCGTCACGGGCGTCACCAGCCATTACCTTCAGCAACCGCCCGACTGGGCGGCCGGACACCTCCCCACCAGGCCCGTCTCCGGATACCGCGTCACCCAGAGCCTCCACGTCATCAGCGGGATCGCCGCGATTCCCCTGCTTCTGGTGAAACTCTGGACGGTCTATCCGAGGCTTTTCGAATGGCCTCCGATCCGTTCCGTCTCACACGCGCTGGAACGGATCTCCATCGCCGTTCTGGTCGCGGCCACCCTGCTCGAACTGTTCATGGGACTCCTCAACACCATTCAGTGGTATCCGTGGCCCTTTCCCTTCCGTGCCGTCCACTGGGCGTTGGCGTTTGTCATCATCGGCGCGCTTCTCGTCCACCTCGCCGTGAAGGCGCCGGTGATCGCCGCGCACTGGCGCTGCACCTCACCGGCGACGACGAGTCTCGACGCGCGGGACACGGCGGGCGACGCGGCCACGGCCGCCGCCGAGCGGCGCTCGCTGCTCCTCGGCCTCGCCGCGTCGGTCGGCGCGGTCACGCTCGTCTCGGCCGGACAGTCCGTCACCCCGCTGCGGAGGCTGCTGCTCCTCGCCCCACGCGACCCGCGCGTCGGCCCGCAGGGCCTCCCGGTCAACCGGACGGCCAGGGCCGCCGGCATCACCCCCGACGACCTGCGCGGGTGGCGGCTGCGCGTCGGCGGGCCCGAACCGTACGAACTGACCCTCGCCGAACTCCGCGCCATGCCGCAGACCCGCGTCGAACTCCCCATGGCCTGCGTCGAGGGCTGGTCCAAGTCCGCCCACTGGGAAGGCGTCCGCATCAAGGACCTGCTGGCCCGCGCGGGACTGCCGGACGGCGCGTCGCTGCGGATCGTCTCGATGCAGCGGCACGGCGGGTACGGCGTCTCCGCGATGGACCGCGCCTACACCCGCGACGGCCTCACCCTGCTGGCCCTGCGCCTCAACGGCGAGATCCTGGCGCCGGACCACGGCTACCCGGCGCGGATCATCGCGCCGAACCGGCCCGGGGTGCTCCAGACGAAGTGGGTCACACGACTGGAGGTGCTGTGATGCCCCAGCAGGACAAGAAGACCGCCACCGCCGCCCGCGCCGCCACCGCCGCCCGCGCCGCCCGTATCGCCCGCATCGCTCTCGGCTCGCTCGGCGTGGCCGCGCTCGGCTTCGGCGCGTACGAACTGTTCACCCTCACCCGCCCCGGCGACCCCCGGGACGTGGCGCTGTGGCTCGCGGGCGCGGTCGCCCTGCACGACGGGCTGCTCGTGCCGCTGGTCCTCGGGGCCGGGCTGTTCGTGGGCCGCTCCCGATCCCGTACGGCTCTGCGCGGCGGCCTGCTGACGGCCGGTTGCCTGACCCTGCTCGCGCTGCCGCTGATGCTCCGCCCCGGAAAGCCGAACAACCCGACCGTGCTGCCGCTCGACTACCCCGTCAACTGGGCGCTGGCCCTGGCCCTGACCGCCCTGGCCACCGCCTGTGTGGCCTGGGCGACCCGGCCCCGGCACAAGCGGCGCGCTCCCGCGCCACCCGCCCCGCCCGCCACGGAATGACCGCCGTCGGCTACCTGGACACCGACGCCAGGTACTTGGCCGTCGCCGGGTCGGCCGGGAGGAAGGTCTCCATGGCCAGTTCGGCGACGGTGACGTCCATCGGCGTGTTGAACGTGGCGATGGTCGAGAGGAAGGACAGCGTGTGACCGTCGTGCCCGATCCGCAGCGGCAGCGCGAAGCCGGGGAGTACGGGTCCGCGCGCCCCGTCCTCCGGCGTGCGGCTCCCGGCCGGGGGCATGGGGTACGCCGCCACCTCGTCGTACAGCTCACGCAGGGCGGGGGAGCGGGAGAGGGCCAGCTGACGTTCCATCTGGTCCAGCAGATGCCCCCGCCACTCGGGCAGGTTGAGGATGCGCGGGGCGAGACCCTCCGGATGGAGGGTGATCCGCATGACGTTCAGCGGCGGGGCGAGCAGGTGCTCGGGCAGGCCCTCCATCAGCAGGGCGATGCCCCGGTTGGCGGCCACCACCGTGTACGTCCCGTCCACGATCACCGCCGGGTACGGCTCGTACGCGCGCAACAGTTCGGTCAGGCCCTCGCGCAGGACGTCCATGGCCGGGTCGTCCAGCGTCGTCTCCGTGTACCGGGGCGCGTAACCGGCCGCCAGCAGCAGGGCGTTGCGCTCCCTGACCGGTACGTCGAGGTGCTCGGCCAGCCGCAGCACCATCTCCTCGCTGGGGCGCGAGCGGCCCGTCTCGACGAAGCTGATGTGCCGGGCGGACGAGTCCGCCCGGAGGGCGAGATCGAGCTGACTGATCCGGCGCCGCCGGCGCCAGTCGCGCAACAGGGGGCCGACGGACGAAGTCGGCACGGACGCGGACGCGGGGCCGGAGGCGGGGGCGGGGACTGCCATACGGGGACGGTAGTGCACCGGCCCGTCGGCGCCCCCCGCCCGGCGGCACGGCCGCGTCCCCCGCTCGACAGGAGGGACCGGGCGGAACGACGTATCGTCGGCCGGGTGAGGAGCGTCCCGCCCCGAGCCGTGAGGAGCCCCGGTCATGCCCACCCAGCCACTGCCGCCGCAGGAGACCGAGGACCGGCTGAGGGAACTGCCCGGCTGGTCCCTGGAGGACGGCCGGATCACGCGTACGTACCATCTCGGCTCGCACTGGGCAGCCGCCGCCATGGTCGCTCACATTGCCGCGATCCAGGACGAGTTGAACCACCACTCCGACCTGACCCTGGGTTACAGCACGCTCTCCCTGACGGTGCGTACGCACGACGCGGGCGACGCCGTCACCGGCCTCGATCTCGACCTCGCGCGCCGTGTCGAGGACATCGCACCCGCACACGGCGCGAACTGACTGGTGCCGCGACCGGCACCGTGGCCCCTGCATTTACGCTGGTGACATGGACGTACTCGCCGGACTCCTCGACGGACCGCGCGCCAGGGGGGCCTTTCTGCTCCGCATGGTGATGGAACCGCCGTGGTCCGTCCGGATCGAGGACCGCGCCCCCCTCTGCCTGATGTGCGTCACGCGCGGCGAGGCCTGGATCGTTCCGGACGACGGGGGCGAGCCGATCCACCTGCGCCCCGGCGACGTGGCGATCGCGCGCGGCCCCGACCCGTACACCGCCGCCGGCGACCCGGCGACCACCCCCCGCGCGCTCATCGGCCCCGGCGGGGTCTGCCACACCCTGGAGGGCGAACCGCTCGCGCAGTCGATGCGGCTGGGCGTACGGACCTGGGGCAACGCCTCCGACGGGGCGACGACGATGCTCATCGGCACGTACCAGATGGACGGCGAGGTCAGCCGGCGGCTGCTGGACGCCCTGCCCGCCCTGATCCACCTGCCCGCCGACGCGTGGAACGGGCCGTTGATGCCGGTCCTCGACGACGAGATCTCCCGGGACGAACCGGGGCAGAGCGTCGTGCTCGACCGGGTGCTCGACCTGATGCTGATCGCCGTGCTCCGGGCCTGGTTCTCGCGCCCCGGCGCGGAGGCGCCCGGCTGGTACCGCGCCATGGCCGATCCGTCGGTCGGCAACGCCCTGCGGCTGCTCCAGAGCGATCCGGCCCAGCCGTGGACCGTCGCCTCGCTCGCCACGGCGTGCGGCGTCTCGCGGGCCGGGCTCGCCCGCCGCTTCACCGACCTGGTGGGGGAGCCCCCGATGGCGTACCTGACCGGCTGGCGGCTGGCGCTCGCGGCGGATCTGCTGCGCGGTTCTGACGTGACGGTCGAGGCGGTGGCACGGAAGGTCGGCTACAGCGGCTCGTTCGCGCTGAGCACGGCCTTCAAGCGGGTACGGGGCGTCAGCCCGCAGGAGTACCGGGCGGGCGCGGCGGCGCAGCCCCCGGCACCGGATTCTTTGCCGGAACCGCAACACGGTTAGCCGTAGCGGCACCGGAAAGTGCAGCCTGGGCCCATGAGCCCTCACGACGACGCCCACGTACCCGCCACTCACGTACCCGCCACCCACGGCCATTCCCAGGGGCACACGCACGGCAACGAGTCCTTCGACTTCGACTGGGGCGTCCTCAGCACCCAGCTCGAACAGGAGGCCGAGATCCGCGGTCCCCTGTACCGGCAGGCCGCCGAGTGGATCGCCGGCCTCCTCCCGGCTCCCGGCGCCCGCCGGGTCCTGGACATCGGCAGCGGCCCCGGCGTGGTCTCCGTGCTCCTGGCGGACGTCTTCCCGGCCGCCGAGGTGGTCGCCGTCGACTCCACCCCCGAACTGCTGGAACGTACCGCCGCCCGGGCCGAACTCCTCGGCCTGGGCGGCAGGGTGAGCACACGACTCGCCGAACTCCCCGACGCCGTGGACACCTTGGGAGAGGCCGACGTCATCTGGGCCGGCAACTCACTGCACCACCTCGGGGACCAGCTCGCCGCGCTCGAAGGGTTCGCCCGGCGGCTTCGGCCGGGCGGGGTGCTCGCCCTCCTGGAGGGCGGCCTGAGCGCCCGCCACCTTCCCCGGGACCTCGGCACCGGCATGGGCGCGCCCGGACTGGAAGCGCGCTTCGAGGCGCGGCTGGCGGAGTGGTTCGGCGCGATGCGGGCCGAACTGCCCGGCGCCGTACGGGAGACCGAGGACTGGCCGGCCCTGCTGACCGCCGCCGGTCTGGAACCGAGCGGCACCCGCTCCTTCCTGCTCGACGTCCCGGCCCCGGCGCCCCGGCTCGTACGGGAGCAGCTCGTCAGAACCTTCACGCGGTTGCGGGACAAGAACCTGGCGGAGGGGTCGGCGGAGGACCGGGAGGTCCTGGACCGGCTGCTGGACCCGGAGGACCCGTTGGGTCTGCTCCAACGCCCGGACGTCTTCCTGCTGGAGGCCCGTACGGTGCACACCGCGCGCAAGATCTGAAACTTCTCGGAAGCACGGCGCGTAGGGAAGCACGGCCCGTACGGAAGCACGGTCCGCACACAGGCGCGGCGCCCCCGGCCGGGAGCGCCGCGCCTGTGCTGTCGCGTGTACGTGGAGTCGTGTACGTACAGCCGGTCAGCCCTCGTCGAGCGCCGCGAACGCCGCCAGGTCGTCGGCGTCCAGCTCGAAGTCGGCCGCGACCGTGTCGAAGTTCTCCCGGATCCGGGACGGCGTCACGGACTTGGGGATCACCACGTTGCCGAGCTGGAGGTGCCAGCGCAGCACGACCTGCGCCGGGGTTTTGCCGTGCTTGCGCGCGACCGCCACCACCGTCGGGACGTCCAGCAGGTTCTTGCCCTGGGCGAGCGGCGACCAGGCCTCCGTCGCGATGCCGTGGTCCGCGTGGTAGGCGCGGGACTCGGCGCGCTGGAGCCGCGGGTGCAGCTCGATCTGGTTGACGGCCGGGACCACCGAGGTCTCGGCGGCCAGCCGCTCCAGGTGCTCGGGCAGGAAGTTCGAGACACCGATGGACCGGGCTCGGCCGTCGGCGAGGATCTTCTCGAACGCCTTGTACGTGTCCACGTACAGGGCCTTCTCCGGCTGGGGCCAGTGGATCAGGTACAGGTCGACGTAGTCGAGACCGAGCTTGGCCAGCGACGTGTCGAAGGCGCGCAGGGTCGAGTCGTACCCCTGGTCCGCGTTCCACAGCTTCGTGGTGATGAACAGCTCGTCGCGGGGGATGCCGGAGGCGGCGACGGCCTGCCCCGTGCCCTCTTCGTTGCGGTAGATGGCCGCGGTGTCGATGCTGCGGTAGCCGGCCTCCAGCGCGGTGCCGACGGCCTGCGCGGTCTCGTCGTTCGGCACCTGCCAGACGCCGAAGCCGAGCTGGGGCATCTCGATGCCGTTGTTGAGGGTGACGGTGGGGACCTTGCTCACGAGCGGGCGATCCTAACGTTGTCGATACGTCGTCGATGGGTTCTCGGCCGTTCAACGATCGCCGGGGCGGACAGATTCCCGGCGCGTCACCCACCGTGGGCGCCACCGGCCGCGCACCCCTCGCGCGGGCTACTTGTAGAGGGCCTCGACCTCCGTCGCGTACGCCGTCTCGATGGCCTTCCGCTTGAGCTTGAGGGACGGGGTCAGCAACCCCCGCTCCTCGCTGAACGGATGCGCCAGGATACGGAACGTACGGATCGACTCCGCCTGCGACACCGCCGTGTTGGCGGCCACCACCGCCCGCCGGATCTCCAGTTCCAGGTCCCTGTCGCGCACCAGCTCCCGGTCCTTGAGGGGCGGTTTGCCCCGCATGGTCAGCCAGTGCTCCACCGCCTCCTGGTCGACGGTGACCAGGGCGGCGATGTACGGACGGTTGTTGCCGACCACGATGCACTGCGCGACCAGCGGGTGCGCCCGGACCCGTTCCTCCAGCGCCCCGGGCGACACGCTCTTGCCGCCCGACGTGACCAGGATCTCCTTCTTGCGGCCGGTGATGGTGAGGTAGCCGTCCTCGTCCAGCGACCCCAGGTCACCGGTGGCGAGCCAGCCGTCGCGCAGGACCGCGTCGGTCGCCCGGCTGTCGTTGAGGTAGCCGGAGAAGAGCAGGCCGCCGCGCAGCCATATCTCGCCGTCCTCGGCGATGTGGACCGTGGTGCCGGGGATCGGCTGCCCGACCGTGCCGAAGCGGGTGCGCTCCGGCGGGTTGACGGTGGCCGCCGCGCACGACTCGGTGAGTCCGTACCCCTCGTAGATCGTGACGCCCGCGCCCTCGAAGAAGAGGCCGAGCCGGCGGTCCATCGCGGAGCCGCCGGAGAACGCGTGCCGCACCCGCCCGCCCATCGCCTCCCGCACCTTGCTGTAGACGGCCTTCTCGAAGAACTGGTGCTGGACGCGCAGCGCGGCGGACGGCCCGGGTCCGATCCCGAACGCCCGGTGTTCCCTTGCCTCCGCGTGCCGTACCGCCACCTCGACCGCCTTGTCGAAGGGCCCCGCCTTCCCCTCCGACTCCGCCTTGCGGCGGGCCGCGTGGTAGACCTTCTCGAAGACGTACGGCACGGCCAGGACGAACGTCGGGCGGAACGCGGCGAGATCGGGCAGGAGCGCGCTCGCCCGCAGCTCCGGCTGGTGGCCGAGCTTCACGCGCCCCCGGATCGCCGCGATCTCGACCATCCGCCCGAAGACGTGCGCGAGCGGCAGGAACAGCAGCGTGGACGCCTCGTCGCCGCGCCGGGAGTGGAACACCGGCTCCCACCGGCTGATCACCGTGTCGGTCTCGTACATGAAGTGGGCGTGGGTCAGCACACAGCCCTTGGGCCGGCCCGTGGTGCCGGAGGTGTAGATGACCGTGGCCACGGAGTCCGGCGTGACCGCCTTGCGGTGCCGGTGCACGACCTCGTCCTCGATGGCCGCGCCCGCCGCGAACAGTTCGTCCACCGCCCCGGCGTCCAGCTGCCACAGCCGCTTGAGGCGGGGCAACTGGTCGATCACGGAACCGACGGTCATCGCGTGGTCCTCGTGCTCGACCATGCACGCCGTGACCTCGGCGTCGTGGAGCATCCAGTGGACCTGTTCGGCCGACGACGTCGGGTAGATCGGTACGGATTGCGCGCCGACGGACCAGAGGGCGAAGTCGAAGAGCGTCCACTCGTAGCGCGTACGGCACATCAGGGCGATCCGGTCGCCGAACCGTACCCCTTGCGCGAGCAGCCCCTTGGCCAGGGCCAGCACCTCGTCACGGAAGACGGCGGCGGTCACGTCCCCCCACCGGCCCTCCTCGTCCTTGCGGCCGAGGGCGACCCGGTGCGGGTCGTCGCGGGCATGCTCGAACACGGCGTCCGCGAGCCCACCTACGTGGGGCGCGGCCGCCAGGGGAGGAACGGTGAATTCGCGCAATGACCTGCTCCTTGGACGCTCCGCACAGCGCCGGTGACGGTACCCCACGGCGGAGTCGGGCGGGAGAGCGTGCACATAACCGGAGCGAACTCGTATCGCCACAGGTCAGGGCGGGGGACCGGGCCGGCGCGGCAGGGTCCGTACGCGCTTCTGACCGAAGAGTAAGTAACGGGCGCCACAATCTCCACCGAATCCGTACGCCACACTCACGCCCGCTCTACCGCCGGTGCCGGGCGGGTCACGCCTCGTCCGTACCGTCTCCCCCGCCGTCCCCTCTCTCCCTTCCGTCCCCTCCCTCCACGCGGACACTGACCCATTCGTCCACGCCGGGAGCCGGCACACCCAGCCGCTCCGCGGCCTCACGCTCGTCGGGCCGGTGTACGACCGACTGTCTCGGCCCGTGCGGACAGGCGAACGTCGTCGTGGTCCGGCCCTCCGCCGAGGGCCGGCGCGCGGGGGCCCGCGCCACCTGGGTCGGCTGGGTGCTGGACGACGACGGTACGGACGACCTGCTGGCCTGGACCCGGGCCGGCGGCCCCGGCGTGGCCGAGCCGCCCGCCACCCTGGAACTGCACATGATTCCGCCCCCGTCGGACGCGAGGCGCCGACGGGGGCGGTGACCGGGGACGTACCCCGGAGAACACAAGCGGATCAGGCGACGGCGGGCTCAGGCCCGCCCACCGCCGGGCGGATGGGTGTGTGGCTGCCGGAGGTACCCGGCCGACGCAGGGGGCGCTCCCCGCCGGCCGGGCCCTGTTCCCGTGCAGCGGGGATCGTCACACCCCAGTGTGCAGGGCGATGCGCTCATCGCCCGCGTACACGTTCATGGAGGGGCCACGGAGGAAGCCGACCAGCGTCAGCCCCGTCTCCATGGCCAGATCGACGGCGAGCGAGGACGGCGCCGACACCGCCGCGAGCACCGGAATGCCCGCCATCACGGCCTTCTGGGCCAGTTCGAAGGAGGCCCGGCTGGAGACCAGCAGGATCGACCGGGACAGCGGCAGCAGATCCTGCCGCAGCGCGCGGCCGATCAGCTTGTCCACCGCGTTGTGCCGGCCGACGTCCTCCCGGATGTCCAGCAGCTCCCCGTGCTCGCTGAAGAGCGCCGCCGCGTGCAGGCCCCCGGTCCGGTCGAAGACCTCCTGAGCCGCCCGCAACCGGTCGGGGAGGCCGGCGAGCAGGGTGGGCTCCAGCCGGACCGGGGGAGTGTCGTCGATCGTGAACCGGGCCGTGGTCCGTACGGCGTCGAGACTCGCCTTGCCGCACAGCCCGCACGACGAAGTGGTGTAGACGTTGCGCTCCAGCGTGATGTCGGGGACCGGGACACCGGGCGCGAGCCGGACGTCGACCACGTTGTACGTGTTCGACCCGTCGTCCTTCGCCCCCGCGCAGTACACGATCGACTGCACGTCGGAGGCGGCCGCCAGCACCCCCTCGCTCACCAGGAAGCCCGCCGCGAGGGCGAAGTCGTCGCCCGGGGTGCGCATCGTGATGGCGAGGGATCTGCCGTTCAGCCGGATCTCCAGCGGCTCCTCGGCCACCAGGGTGTCCGGGCGGGTCGTGACGACTCCGTCCCGGATACGGATGGTGCGGCGGCGCTCGGTGACCCGTCCCATGATGATCAGTCCTACTCGTATCGGTGTGCTGGTGCTCGTCGGCCGGCCCGGAAGCGCCCGGTCAGCGTTCCTGTACGTGCTGGAAGCCGAAACGGCCCTTGATGCAGAGGTTCCCGTGCGTCACGGGGTTGTCGTGCGGAGACGTGACCTTCACGATCTCATTCTCCTGTACGTGCAGTGTCAGATTGCAGCCGACACCGCAGTACGCGCAGATCGTGGTGGTCTCCGTCTGGATCTCCTCGTTCCACGTCCCGGCCTCCCGCATGTCGAACTCCGACTTGAAGCTGAGCGCCCCGGTCGGGCAGACCTCGATGCAGTTGCCGCAGTAGACACAGGCCGAGTCGGTGAGCGGTGCGTCGTGCTCGGTGGAGATACGGGCGTCGAAGCCACGGCCCGCCACCGAGATCGCGAACGAGTTCTGCCACTGCTCACCACACGCGTCGACACACTTGTAGCACTGGATGCACTTGTCGTAGTCGCGTACGTAGAGATCGTTGTCGATCTTCGGTTCCTCGTCCAGCCGAGCCGCGTCGGGACCAAAGCGCTCCGGCTTCGCCTTGTACTCCTTGATCCACTCGGCGGCCCTCGGGGTGGTCGAGAGGTCCGTGGACGAGGCGAGGAGTTCCAGGACGATCTTCCGGCTGTGCCGGGCCCGGGGGCTGTCCGTGAGGACGGTCATGCCCGCCTCGGCCTTGCGCGAGCAGGCCGGCGCGAGCACGCGTGCGCCCTCGACCTCGACCACACACACCCGGCAGGCGTTCTTCGGGGTGAGGGTGTCGCCCTCGCAGAGCGTCGGGATGTCCTTCCCCGCCGCCCGGCAGGCGTCGAGGATCGTGGAGCCCTCCGGCACCCGCGTCTCCTGGCCGTCGAGGGTGAATTCGAGCAGCCGTCGCGGGAGTTGCAGTGGGATGACGGTCACTTGTAGGCCCCCAGTCGGTCGATGGCTGATTCGACGGCACTCCAGGCGGTCTGCCCGAGACCGCAGATCGAGGCGTCCTTCATGGCCGCGCCCACCTCGCGCAGCAGCGCGATGTCCTGCGCGGCGTCCGCGCCGGTACGGTCCACGATCCGGTGCAGCGCCTCCTCCTGCCGTACGGTGCCGACCCGGCAGGGCACACACTGCCCGCACGACTCGTCCCGGAAGAACTCCGCGATCCGTACCAGCATCTTGGGCAGCGGAACGGTGTCGTCCAGGACCAGCACCACCCCGGATCCCAGGGTCGTACCGGCCGCCCTGGTCCCTTCGAAGGTGAGCGGGATGTCCAGCTCGTCGGGCCGGACGAAGCCGCCCGCCGCGCCGCCCAGCAGGATGGCCCGCATGTTGTCCGGCGCGTGTGCCAGCTCCAGCAGCTCGCCCAGGGTGGCGCCGAACGGCAGCTCGTAGATGCCGGGCTTCCCGACGTTCCCCGAGACGCAGAACAGCTTGGGCCCGGTCGACTGGCCGGTGCCGATCGCGGCGTACGCGGCGGCTCCCCGGTTCAGGATGGGCAGCACGTTGATCAGTGTCTCGACGTTGTTCTCGGCCGTCGGCTTGCCGAACAGACCGCTCTCCACCGGGAACGGCGGCTTGGACCGCGGCTCGCCGCGATAGCCCTCGATGGAGTTGAACAGCGCGGTCTCCTCCCCGCAGATGTACGCCCCGGCGCCGCGCCGGATCTCGATGTCGAAGGCGTACCCCTGACCGAGGATGTCGTCCCCGAGGAGACCGCGGGCGCGCGCCTGGTCGATGGCGTTCTGGAGCAGCCGCAGGGCGCGGGGGTACTCGCCGCGCAGGTAGAGGTAGCCCCGGTCGGCGCCGACCGCGTACCCGGCGATCGTCATCGACTCGATCAGCGCGTAAGGATCACCCTCCATGACCACGCGGTCCTTGAAGGTGCCCGGCTCGGATTCGTCGGCGTTGCAGACCAGGTAGTGCTGCCGCACCGGCTGCGAGGCGGTGGCCTGCCACTTGCGGCCGGTGGGGAACGCGGCGCCGCCGCGTCCCACCAGACCGGCGTCCGTGACCTCCCGGATGACTCCGGCGGGGCCGAGGTCGAAGGCGCGGCGCAGGGCGCGGTAGCCGTCGTGCGCCCGGTAGTCGTCGAGGCTGTACGGGTCGACGACGCCGACGCGGGCGAGCAGCGACAGGCCCGGCTGTCCGGCCTGCGGTACGGCGAGGGAGGCGGCGGGCTCCGCCGGGGCCGCCGCAGGCTCGGCCGCCGCGAGGACGAGGGCCTCGGCGGTGGCGGGGGCGATGACGGCGGTGGCGTAGCGGCGGGCGGCCGGTTCGGGGGAGACACCGTTTCCGGTACGGGCTGGGGCCGCCGGGTTCGTACGAGCCTGGCCCGCCGGGTTCGCGCCCGCCGGCCAGGACGGCCGCGCGCCGCCGAGCTGGACCTTCTCGGTGACGCCGTTGTCCGCCAGGGGGAGGGGCACGGAGCCCTCGTCGGACGGGACGCCCGCCTGGATGACCAGCGCGGCGGGGGCGCGTTCGCACAACCCCAGACAGGGGCTCGGCTGCCAGACGAGACCGCCCGCCGCCGAACCGGCCGCTCCCAGGCGTTCCTCCAGGCCGGCGCAGAGGGCCGCCGAGCCCTTGCTCGCGCAGGCCAGGTCCGTACAGACGTGCAGCACCTTCGCCGGGCGCGGCTTGACGGCGAACATCGCGTAGAACGTGGCGACGCCGTACGCCTCCGCCGGTGGCACCGTCAGCCGCCGGCACAGGTAGTCGAGGGCGCCCTCGCTGATCCAGCCGATCCGGTCGTTGATCGCGTGCAGCCCCGGGAGCAGCAGGTCCCGCCGCTCGCGCGCCTCACGGCCGCCCCGCGCCCAGCGCAGGTCCGAGTCGGTACGGTCCTCCGCGCCCTCCCAGGCCGAGGTGGGCAGGCCGAGCAGGGAGTCGACCGCCGCGCGTTCCTCGTCGGTGGGTTTGCTGTCACCGAAGTGCAGATCCACTGATCCTTCAGCTCCTCACGGCCGGTGCGGACACGAGCCCGGACACGGGCAGCTTCTCGATGCGGATCGCGGACGCCTTGAACTCCGCGGTCCCGGCGATCGGGCAATTCGCCTCGATGGTCAGCTGGTTGGTGTCCACCTCGTCCGGGAAGTGCATCGTCATGAAGGCAAGTCCGGGGCGCAGCCCGGGATCCACCCAGACCGGCGCCTGGACCGTGCCGCGCCGCGACGAGATCCGTACCTCCTCGCCGACCGACACCCCGTACCGCTCGGCGTCCTCGGGGCACAGCTCCACGTACTCGCCCCGGCGCAGCGGGGAGGCGAAACTCCCCGTCTGCACACCGGTGTTGTACGAGTCGAGCCGCCGGCCCGTGGTCAGCCTGATCGGGTACTGATCGTCCGTCAGATCGACCGGGGGGTCGTGCTTGACGATGCCGAAGGGCGCGAGCCGGCCGCGCCTGGCGGGGTCCTCGTCCCAGAGGCGGCCGTGCAGATAGGTCGGCTCGATCTTGTCGGTGTCGGGGCAGGGCCACTGGATGCCCTGGTGCTCCGCGAGCCGCTCGTACGTCATGCCGTAGTGGTCGGGTGACACCGACCGCAGCTCGTTCCACACCGATTCGGCGTCCGCGTACTTCCAGGGGTGTCCGAGCCGCCCCGCCAGGTCGCAGATGATGTCGATGTCCTCGCGCGCCTCGCCCGGCGGTTCGACGGCCTTGCGGACCCGCTGGACCCGGCGTTCGCTGTTGGTCGTGGTGCCGTCCGTCTCCGCCCACGCGGCGGTGGCGGGCAGGACCACGTCGGCCAGCTCGGCGGTCGCGGTGAGGAAGATGTCCTGCACCACCAGGCAGTCGAGCTTCTTCATGCGCTCGACGGCCTGCTCGCTGTCGGCCTCGGACTGGGCCGGGTTCTCGCCGATGCAGTAGACGGCCTTGAGGTCACCCGTCTCCATCGCCTCGAACATCTGGGTGAGCGTCATGCCGTACTCGGGCTGGATGACGGTGTTCCAGGCGCTCTCGAACTTGGTCCTGACGTCGGGCTCCAGGATGTCCTGGAAGCCGGGCAGCCGGTTGGGGATGGCCCCCATGTCACCACCGCCCTGCACGTTGTTCTGGCCGCGCAGCGGCTGCACCCCGGAGCCGTAGCGTCCGACGTGCCCGGTGAGCAGCGACAGGTTGATCAGCGCCCGGACGTTGTCCGTGCCGTTGTGGTGCTCGGTGATGCCGAGCGTCCAGCACAACTGGGCCCGTTCGGCGCGGGCGTAGGCGTGGGCGAGGTCGCGGATCGCCTCGGCCGGCACACCGGTGACCTTCTCCGCCACCGCGAGCGTCCAGGGCTCGACCTCGGCCGCGTACTCCTCGAAACCGGTGGTCGCGCGCTCGATGAACGACGTGTTGTGCAGGCCCGCGTGGATGATCTCGCGGCCGACCGCGTGGGCCAGCGGGATGTCCGTGCCGACGTTCAGCCCGAGCCAGCTCTCGGCCCACTCGGCGGTGGAGGTGCGGCGGGGGTCGACGGCGTACATGCGCGCGCCGTTCCTGATGCCCCGGAGCACGTGCTGGAAGAAGATGGGGTGCGCGAAGCGGGCGTTGGAGCCCCACATCAGGATCAGGTCGGTGTGGTCGACCTCGCCGTACGACGAGGTGCCGCCACCGGAGCCGAAGACCGCGGACAGCCCGGCCACACTGGGCGCGTGACACGTCCGGTTGCAGGAGTCCACGTTGTTGGTGCCCATCACCACGCGGGTGAACTTCTGGGCGACATAGTTCATCTCGTTGGTGGCCCGGGCGCAGGAGAGCATGCCGAAGGAGCCGCGCGCGGCGCCCAGGCCCGCGGCCGCCCGGTCCAGTGCCTCGTCCCAGCCCGCACGGCGGAGGGGTCCGCCCTTCTCGTCCCGCACCAGAGGATGGGTGATGCGGGCATAGGTTTTCGGTGTGCGCTCTCGCTTCTTCACGCTGCGCTCCTCTGAGTGGTGACCGACGGCCGCGCCCATTGCATACAGTATTCTGTAGTCGCGTAGGTAAAGGGAACCCCACGGACAGAACTGGCCATGAATGGCTGTGCGCGGCCGTCGGCCGGAGTGGATCAGGCAGCCGCGCCCTGGGCCAGCAGATCCGAAATGGCGTCCACCGTACGGAGGGTGGGCACCGGAACGCCGGTGATCTCGGCGAGTTCCACGACGGCGGCGAGCAGGACGTCGAGTTCGAGCGGTTTGCCCTTCTCCAGATCCTGGAGGGTCGACGTCCGGTGGTCACCGACGCGTTCCGCGCCGGCCAGCCTCCGCTCGATGGAAATGTCGGGGTGGCAGCCCAATGCCTCAGCGACGCTCAGGGTTTCGGCCATCATCATTTCGATGACCTGGCGTGTGCTGCGGTGCAGGCACATCTCCCGCATGGTGGCGCGGGTCAGCGCACTGATGGGGTTGAACGAGATGTTTCCGAGGAGCTTGATCCAGATGTCGTCGCGCAACTCGGGCTCGACGGGGCATTTGAGTCCGCCCGCCTGCATCGCCTCGCTGAATTCGAGACAGCGTTTCGACACCGAGCGGTCCGGCTCCCCGATGGAGAAGCGGGTGCCTTCGAGGTGCCGGACGATCCCGGGCCCTTCCAGCTCCGTGGCGGCGTAGACCACGCACCCGATCGCACGTTCGGGTGGCAGTACCGCGCTGACCGAGCCGCCGGGGTCGACGCTCTCGATCCGTGTGCCGTCGTGCGGACCCCCGTGCCCGTGGAAGTACCACCAGGGGATCCCGTTCTGGGCGGCGATGACCGCCGTACCGTCATGGAGCAGAGGCGTCACCAGCGGCCCGCACGCCGCGTAGGAGTTCGCCTTGAGCCCCAGGAACACATAGTCGACCGGACCGATGTCCTCCGGTCGGTCGGTGGCATGCACCCGGGCGGTCCAGTCCCCGCGCGGGCTCAACACCCTGACTCCGTCCTGCCTCATGGCCGCGAGATGCGGTCCACGGGCGATGAGATGAACTTCGGCGCCGGCTCGATCGAGCGCGGCTCCCACGTAGGCGCCGATCGCGCCGGCTCCGACAACTGCGACTTTCACTGTGGGGCTCTCCGTTCGGTTTGAGGGGGGACCGAGGGAAGGGTCACACTTACTTTCGTGTCGACGATATATTGTCTACAGTATGGAGTTCTGGGCCACAAGGCTCCCTTCCGGTATGCAGTAGGCAAACTCCTGCGTGGATCTTGGGCGAACCCCGGCGCCGATCTTCCCAACAGGTCGGGCGGTTCTTAGAGTTCGCGACCATGACCCCACCTCTCGCACCCCCCGGCTGGAGTCGCTGGCTGGTACCGCCGGCGGCGCTGTCGGTGCACCTCTCGATCGGCCAGGCCTACGCCTGGAGCGTCTTCAAACCCCCACTCGAGTCCGCGCTGGGCCTCTCCGGCACGCAGAGCGCGCTCCCCTTCCAGCTGGGCATCGTCATGCTCGGCCTGTCGGCCGCCTTCGGCGGCACGCTGGTCGAGCGCAACGGGCCGCGCTGGGCCATGACCGTGGCCCTGAGCTGCTTCTCCTCGGGCTTCCTGCTCGCCGCGCTCGGCGCGGCCACCGAGCAGTACTGGCTGATCGTCTTCGGATACGGCTTCGTCGGCGGCGTCGGACTCGGTATCGGGTATATATCGCCTGTCTCGACGCTCATCAGGTGGTTCCCCGACCGGCCCGGCATGGCCACCGGCATCGCGATCATGGGATTCGGCGGCGGCGCGCTGATCGCCTCGCCCTGGTCCGCGCAGATGCTGGAATCGTTCGGCGCGGACAGCGAGGGCATCGCGTACGCGTTCCTCGTGCACGGTCTCGTGTACGCGGCGTTCATGACGCTGGGCGTCCTGCTGATCCGCGTACCGCCGCCGGGATACCGGCAGCCGGAGCCGGCCGCGTCCGACGGCGCCGGAGCGGCCCCGGCCGGATCGCCCGCCTCCGTGGGCCCGGTCTCCACCGCGCAGGTCTCCGCGAAGTCCGCCGTACGGACCCCGCAGTTCTGGTGCCTGTGGGTGGTGCTCTGCATGAACGTCACGGCCGGCATCGGGATCCTGGAGAAGGCCGCCCCGATGATCACCGACTTCTTCGCCGGGACGAGCACCCCGGTCTCCGTCTCGGCGTCCGCCGGCTTCGTCGCGCTGCTCTCCGCCGCGAACATGGCGGGCCGCATCGGCTGGTCCTCCGCCTCGGACGTGCTCGGCCGCAAGAACGTCTACCGCGTCTACCTCGGCGTGGGCGCCGTGATGTATCTCCTGATCGCCCGGTTCGGCGACTCCTCCAAGCCGCTCTTCGTCGTCTGCGCGCTGGTCATCCTGTCCTTCTACGGAGGCGGCTTCGCCACCGCGCCCGCGTACCTCAAGGACCTCTTCGGCACCTACCAGGTCGGCGCCATCCACGGCCGGCTGCTCACCGCCTGGTCCACCGCCGGCGTCCTCGGCCCGCTCATCGTGAACTGGGTCGCGGACAGCCAGGAGAAGGCCGGCAAGAGCGGTTCCGGGCTGTACGGGGTCTCGCTCACCATCATGATCGGCCTGCTCGCCGTCGGCTTCGTGGCCAACGAACTCATCAGGCCCGTCCATCCGCGCCACCACATTCCGGCCCCCAGGGAGGCATCCGATGACCACGTCACCAGCGAGCAGCGGCGGAGCGCCTGAGCCCGACCTCGGCGGCGCGGAGCCACGCCGTACCGGCTTGATCGCCTTCGCCTGGCTCTGGGTGGGGATTCCTCTGGCTTACGGTGTGTACGAGCTGGTCCTCAAGGCCGCCCAGTTGTTCACCGGGTGAATGGTTCACCGAGTGGATCGGGAACTATTCCGAGGATGATCCGAAGTCTCCAAGCGGAGACGGTGAATCCTGTTGGTTCGCCTGTACCCGTACGGGTGAGTCGCTGACGAGACTTGAGGACTCCTGACGTCGACAGCAGAGGGGGTCCCGGGCATGACCGGCACTCGTATCGCCGCGCTCGGGCACTATCAGCCCGCCAAGGTGCTCACCAACGACGACCTGGCGGCCCTGGTCGACACCAGCGACGCCTGGATCACCAGCCGGGTCGGCATCAGGACGCGGCATGTCGCGGGCGAGGACGAACCGGTCGACGAGCTGGCCGCGCACGCGGGCGCCAAGGCGCTCGCCGCGGCCGGCCTCACCCCGGCGGACATCGACATGGTGCTGGTCGCCACGTCCACCGCGATCGACCGGTCGCCCAACACGGCGGCCCGGGTCGCGGCCCGGCTCGGCATGGGCTCGCCCGCCGTCATGGACCTCAACGTCGTCTGCGCCGGGTTCACCCATGCCCTGGCCCTGGCCGACCACAGCGTACGGGCGGGCTCCGCGTCCCGGGTGCTGGTCATCGGCGCGGACAAGATGGCCGCCGTCGCCGACTGGACCGACCGCACCACCTGCGTCCTGGTCGGCGACGGCGCGGGCGCGGCGGTGGTCGTGGCGACCGGGCCCGGCGAGGAGCCGGGGATCGGCCCGGTGCTCTGGGGCTCGGTGCCCGAGATGGGCAACGCGGTACGGATCGAGGGCACCCCGCCCGTCTTCGCCCAGGAGGGGCAGTCCGTCTACCGCTGGGCCACCACGCAGCTGCCGCCGATCGCCCGCCAGGTCTGCGAGCGGGCCGGGGTCACGCCGGAGGAGCTGGCCGCCGTGGTCCTGCACCAGGCGAATCTGCGGATCATCGAACCGGTGGCCCAGAAGATTGGCGCGATCAACGCGGTGGTCGCGCGCGATGTGATCGAGTCGGGAAACACCTCGGCCGCGTCGATTCCGCTGGCTTTGTCCAAGTTGGTGGCCCGGGGAGAGGTGCAGTCCGGCGCTCCGGCCCTGCTTTTCGGCTTCGGCGGCAATCTTTCGTATGCCGGCCAGGTCATCCGTTGCCCATAATCCCCGATGTTCTCGGTAGACTGTAGACGATAGCCAATGTCTAGATCTCATCGATACAGTCATGTGACTCTGCCGGCCAGGAGGGGGACCGCGATGTTGTCCGCAAGATTGGCGCAGGGAGCCGTGCCCAAGCTCGAACGACCGGGTCCGCTGCGCGAGCGTGTCTACGGGGCTCTCCTCGAACTCATCACTACGCGCGCGCTCCAACCGGGACAGCATCTCGTCGAAAGCGAACTCGCAGGTCACCTCGGCGTGTCGCGCCAGCCGGTACGGGAAGCGCTCCAGCGCCTCAACACCGAGGGCTGGGTCGACCTGCGCCCGGCCCAGGGGGCGTTCGTCCACGAGCCGACGGAGGAGGAGGCGGACCAGCTGCTGTCGGTCCGCACGCTCCTGGAGGCGGAGGCCGCCCGCCTCGCCGCCGCCCACTCCGGCAAGGCCGGCATCGCCGCGCTGGAGGCGCTCTGCGCCCAGGGCGAGCAGTCGGTGGCGGACGACGACGTCGACCTGACGGTCGCCACCAACGCGGCGTTTCACGCCAAAGTCATGTCCCTGGCCGGCAACGTCGTCCTGGCCGAACTGGCGGCCCAGGTGGACCGCAGGGTCCGCTGGTACTACACCCCGGTGGCCCGCCAGCGCGGCAAGCAGTCCTGGATCGAACACCGCGAACTGATCGCGGCGATCGCGGCCCGCGACGAACAGCGCGCGACAGAAGTAATGAAGGCCCACACAGAACACACCCGCTCCACGTACCACCACCGAGCCGACCAACGCCACGACGCCTGATCCTGGTGGTCACACGTCAGGAGCCGCCTGGCGCGTCACTCGGTGGCGGAGGTAGGCGACCTTTGAGCTGAACGTGCGGGATTCGACCAGTTCCAGGTCGACCTGGCGTTCGGTGCGGGGGAAGAACGGGGTGCCGCCGCCTACCAGTACCGGGTAGACCCTCGCCCGGTATTCGTCGATCAGGCCCAGTGCGGCCGCCTCGGCGGCCAGGGTTGCGCCGCCGATCGCGATGTCGCCGTCTCCCGGTTCGGCCCGCAACCGCTCGATCTCCTCCGCCAGGCCGCCGGACAGCAGGCGGGCGTTGCCCTGCACCGTCGAGAGCGTGGTGGAGAAGACGACCTTGGGGAGCGGCTTCCAGAGCGCGGTCCACTCAAGGAGGGGCGCGTCGAGCGACGGGTCCTCGTCGGCGGTCTCCCAGTACAGCATCGTCTCGTACAGCCGTCGCCCCATCAGATGGACCCCGACTCCCCGGATCTCGTCGATGACGAAGCGAAAGACCTCGTCGTCGGGCGCCGCCCAGTCGAAGGTGCCGTCCGGCCCGACGATGTAGCCGTCCAGGGAGACGCCCATCGAGTAGGTCACGCTGCGCATCGGAAGTCCTCCAGGTGGTACGGCGCCGGCGACGCGACCAGGCCGTCGCACGCGCCTTATCTCGTTGTACGGCGCGTACGCCCTCGGTCACACTGTCCCGGTCGATTGCCGCAGCCTAATGGCCGGAAGTCTTGGTGTGGGGTGGTGAGGATGAGGAACGAGACAGAGCCGGAGACAGAGACGGTTTGCCGCGTTTGCGGGTTCAGCGGTGAGGTGTTCTGGGAGGGCGGCTGGCCGACCGAGGCCATCTGCCTCTGCTGCGGCAATGAGTCCGATGTCGGCGATGCGAGCGTCATGGGCCTGCGGGGATACCGCGGCTACTGGGTGGGACACGGCGCCCCATGGCACAGCCCGTCCGAGGAGCGCAAGCAGAAGCGCCAGGGCTGGGACCTGCTGAAGCAGCTCGCGGCCATCCCGCCGGAGTGGCGCTGACCGGGCCTCCCGGACGGGCGCGGACTCCGCTGCGGCGGCGCCCGGCGGGAGGTCTCGTCGCGGGTGGGTGCCGCGCACACCCGCCCGCGACGCGTCACGCGGTCAGGTTCTGCATGTTCGTGTAGCGGTCGCCCGTTGCCGGGGACAGGGACGACAGACTCTTGAGCTGCGTCGGTGTCAGCGTTATCCCGTCCGCCGCTATGTTTTCCTCCGCCCGGGTCACCCGCTTGGTGCCGGGAATGGGGGCGATGTCGTTTCCCTGGGCGAGCAGCCACGCTATCGCCACCTGGGCCGGCGTCGCTCCGACGTCTCGGGCGATTGTTTCCACCTCGTCCACAATGCTCAGGTTCCGTTTCAGATTGTCGCCCATGAAACGGGGATTGTTCGCCCGGAAATCGTCGCTGTCCATTTCATTGGTGGAACGGACGGTTCCGGTCAGGAATCCCCGGCCCAGCGGGGAATAGGCGACAAAGCCGATGCCCAGTTCCCTGAGCAGGGGCAGAATCTCCTTCTCCGGCTCGCGCGACCACAGTGAGTATTCGCTCTGGAGCGCTGTGATCGGGTGCACCGCCTGCGCCCGCCGGATCGTCTCCGGTGTGGACTCCGACAGTCCGATGTGCCGGATCTTGCCCTCCGTGACCAGCTCGCTCAGCGTGCCCACCACGTCCTCGACCGGGACCGCCGGGTCCATCCGGTGCTGGAAGTACAGGTCGATATGGTCGGTGGCCAGCCGCTTGAGCGAGCCTTCGACGCTGATGCGGATATTGGCCGGCGAGCTGTCGAACCGGCGGATGTACTGGCCATCGGAGCCGTGCGAGAGCCACCCGAACTTCGTCGCCAAAACCACCTGGTCCCGGCGCCCCGCGAGCGCGCGGCCCACCAGTTCCTCGTTCTTGTACGGTCCGTACACCTCGGCGGTGTCCACCAAGGTGACGCCCAGGTCCAAGGCTCGGTGGATGGTACGGATCGATTCCGCGTCGTCCGTGCCCCCGCCCGTGTACACGCCCGTCATGGACATGCAGCCGAGCCCGATCCGGGACACGTCCAATTCTCCGAGAGTGATGTGCTTCATGTGAGTTCCGTTCACCGCTGCCTTCGCCGCGACCTACGGCCTTCCCTTCCACGCTAACTCCGCTCGGTGGGGCGTGAGTGTTGCCCTCTGCAAGTGTTGGCCCGGGTGGGCTGGCGCCGAGGCGCCAGCGCCCGGCCCCCCGGCGGACCGCCGGGCATGACGTCCGCTCCCACCTTTGTCCTGGGTGTGGAGAAAGTTGGCGTAGATTCCCGCTCAACTTCTTCCCACTGCGGGCAACCACTGCTACGTTCCCCTCGAAAGCAGCACGACGGACCAGCGACACGACGGACACAGCCGACACGGCGGGGAGGGGCGCGTGAGACGTATGACCGCACGACCCGCGAACGCGCACCAGGCGCGGCTGCTCAGGCTGTTGCGTGACGGTGGGCCCAACTCCCGCGCGCAGCTGGGCGATCAGGTGGACCTCTCCCGTTCCAAGCTCGCCGTCGAGGTCGACCGGCTGCTGGAGACCGGGCTGGTGGTCGCCGACGGGCTCGCCGCCTCACGGGGCGGGCGGCGTTCGCACAACATCCGGCTCGCTCCGGCCCTGCGCTTCCTCGGCGTCGACATCGGCGCCACCTCGATCGATGTGGCCGTCACCAACGCCGAGTTGGAGGTCCTGGGGCATCTCAACCACCCCATGGACGTCCGCGAGGGACCCGTCGCCATCTTCGAGCAGGTGCTCGCCATGGCGGCCAAGCTCAAAGTCTCCGGTCTCGCCGAGGAGTTCGACGGAGCCGGCATCGGGGTGCCGGGGCCCGTCCGCTTCCCCGAGGGGGTGCCCGTCGCGCCGCCGATCATGCCCGGCTGGGACGGCTTCCCGGTACGGGAGGCGCTCAGCCAGGAACTCGGCTGCCCGGTCATGGTCGACAACGACGTGAACCTGATGGCCATGGGGGAGCAGCACGCGGGCGTGGCACGCTCCGTGGGCGACTTCCTCTGCATAAAGATCGGTACGGGTATCGGCTGCGGCATCGTGGTCGGTGGCGAGGTCTACCGGGGGACGACCGGGAGCGCCGGCGACATCGGGCACATCCAGGTCGAACCGGACGGCCGCGCCTGCGCCTGCGGCAACAAGGGATGCCTGGAGGCCCACTTCGGTGGCGCCGCGCTTGCCCGTGACGCCGAGGACGCCGCCCGTACCGGACGCTCGCCCGAACTCGCCGCCCGGCTCGGCGCGGCGGGACGGCTCACCGCCGTCGACGTCGCCGCGGCCGCCGCCGCCGGAGATCCCACCGCGCTCGACCTGATCCGTGAGGGCGGAAACAGGCTGGGCCAGGTGATCGCCGGTCTCGTCAGCTTCTTCAACCCGGGGCTCGTGGTGATCGGCGGCGGGGTGACCGGGCTCGGACACACGCTGCTGTCGAGTGTCCGTACCCAGGTCTACCGCCAGTCGTTGCCGCTGGCCACCGGCAATCTCCCCATCGTCCTGGGGGAGTTGGGCCCGGTCGCCGGAGTCACCGGCGCGGCCCGGCTCATCAGCGACCACCTGTTCTCGCCGGCCTGACGGGCCGGTGGGCACCACCGTGTCACCCGGCCCCACAGGCCGGTGAGTACCACCGCGTCACCCGCACCATCCGTACGAGCCGCACCACCTGTACGAGCCGCGTCACCCGTACCACCCGTACCACCTGTACGAGCCGTACCACCCGTACGTGCACGAGCCGCACCGCCCGCACCACCAGCACCGTACGCACACCGCACAGGCACACGTACCCGCACCCGCACCGATCACGCGCACCACCCCCACCGCGTCGTACGCGAGCAACACCGCACACCTGTACGCCGGTTCCGCGCTGCCCGCAGCGCACCGCCCTGCCCGCGCAACGGCCGCATCCGCCGAGGGGATACGCCATGGCACCAGCTCCACCGGAAACCGTTCTGCTCACCATGTCCGGCATCACCAAACTGTTCCCCGGTGTCCGGGCCCTCGACGGCGTCGACCTGGAAGTCCAGGCGGGGGAAGTCCACTGCCTGCTCGGCCAGAACGGCGCGGGCAAGTCCACACTCATCAAGGTCCTCGCCGGGGCCCACCAGCCCGACGGCGGTGTGATCACCTGGCAGGGCGAGGCGGTCACCCTCAAGTCGCCCATCGCCGCGATGCGGCTCGGCATCGCGACCATCTACCAGGAACTCGACCTGGTCGAGGGCCTGTCGGTCGCCGAGAACATCTTCCTCGGGCACGAGCCGACCACCGCCGGCTTCGTCGTCAAGGGCCGCGAGGCCAGGACCCGGGCCACCGCGCTGCTCAAGCGGCTCGGGCACCCGGAGATCCAGGCGCACCGGCCCGTCGGCTCGCTCTCCGCCGCCCAGCAGCAGATCGTCTCGATGGCCCGCGCCCTCTCCCACGAGGTACGGCTCATCGTGATGGACGAGCCGTCCGCGGCGCTCGACCCCGACGAGGTCAACAACCTCTTCCGGATCGTCTCCACCCTCACCGCCGACGGGGTCGCCGTCGTCTACATCTCCCACCGGCTGGAGGAGATCCGCCGCATCGGGGACCGTGTCACGGTCATCAAGGACGGCAGGACCGTCGCCGTCGGCCTCCCCGCGAAGGAGACACCGACGCGCGAGGTCGTCGCGCTGATGACGGGCCGTAACGTCGAGTACGTCTTCCCCGAGCGCCCCGCCCCGGTCGACGCGTCGAGCGGCGAACCCGTCCTGCGGGTCGAAGGGCTCGCCAGGGAAGGGGAGTTCGCCCCCGTCGACCTCGAACTGAGGCCCGGTGAGATCGTCGGCCTCGCGGGGCTCGTCGGCTCCGGACGCTCCGAGATCCTGGAGACGATCTACGGCGCCCGCAAACCCACCGCCGGACGGGTGCTGGTCAACGGTGTCGCCCTGCGGCCCGGCAGTGTGCGCGCCGCCGTCCGCGCCGGACTCGGGCTCGCGCCCGAAGAGCGCAAGGCCCAGGGCCTGTTGATGCTGGAGTCGGTCACCCGCAACGTGTCGGTCTCCTCCCTCTCCCGCTTCTCGCGGGCCGGCTGGCTCGACCACGCGGCGGAACGGACCGCGGCCAGGGAGGCGGTCAGGGAACTCTCCCTGCGCCCCGACAATCCCGAGGTCCCCATCCGTACCCTCTCCGGAGGAAACCAGCAGAAGGCGGTCCTCGCCCGCTGGTTGCTGCGCGGCTGCCGGGTCCTGCTCCTGGACGAACCGACCCGCGGGGTCGACGTCGGCGCGCGCGCCGAGCTCTATGCCGTGATCCGACGGCTGGCCGACGACGGCCTCGCCGTTCTGCTCGTCTCCAGTGAGGTCCCCGAAGTCCTGGGCCTCGCCGACCGGGTGCTGGTGCTCCGCGAAGGGCAGGTCGTCCACCGGGCGCCGGCCCAGGAGCTCGACGAGCACCGTGTACTCGACCTCGTGATGGAAGGGAGCCCGACGCCATGAAACAGCCTGCCTCCGAGGCGCGGCAGGGCGGGCCGGATGCCGCGGCCGCCTCGCAACCGCCCTCGACCGTGACCGCCGCCGACACCGTCAAGGACCAGGAGCCTAAGGGAAGCAGGCCCTCCTCCGGGCTGCGGCTCGACGTCCGCAACCTCTCCCTGCTCGGGGTGCTCCTGGCGCTGGTCGTCGTCGGTGGCATCACCAAGCCGGATCAGTTCCTGGACACCAACAACCTCCAGCTGATCCTCACCCAGGCGTCGGTCATCGGTGTGGTCACCGTCGGCATGACGTTCGTGATCACCAGCGGGGGCATCGACCTCTCGGTCGGCGCGATCGTGGCCCTGGCCTCGGTGTGGGCGACCACGCTCGCCACCCAGGATTTCGGGTTCATCGGCATCCTCTTCACCGCGATGGTGGTGGGGCTCGCCTGCGGCCTGGTGAACGGACTGCTGATCGCGTACGGCGGGATGGTGCCGTTCATCGCGACCCTCGCGATGCTCGCCTCGGCCCGCGGTCTCGCCCTCCAGATCACCGACGGCAAGACGCAGATCGTCACCGTGAACTCGGTGCTCGACCTGGGTATCCCCGACTCGTACGTCCTGGGGATCCCGCCGCTCGTGCTGGTCTTCGCCGCGGTCACCGTCGTCGGCTGGCTGGTCCTCAACAGGACGACCTTCGGCCGTCGCACCGTCGCCGTCGGCGGCAACGCCGAGGCCGCGCGCCTGGCGGGCATCGACGTCCGCAGGCAGCGGCTCTACCTCTACCTGCTCTCCGGGCTCTGCTGCGGTATCGCGGCCTTCCTGCTGATCATCCTGGCGGGCTCCGGCCAGAACACCAACGGGAACCTGTACGAGCTGGACGCCATCGCCGCCGCGATCATCGGCGGCACCCTGCTCAGCGGTGGCCGCGGCACCATCGTCGGCTCCGTCCTCGGGGTCCTGGTCTTCACCACGATCACCAACATCTTCGCCCTGAACAACCTCCAGAGCGATGTCCAGCAGATCGCCAAGGGCGCCATCATCGTCGCCGCCGTACTGGTCCAGCGCCGCACCTTGCGCAACGGCGAGTCCTGACTTCCGGTCTCGTCACCGCTCCCGAACGTCCCGCACCGTCCGAAGGGTTGAACCGCCATGCCAGAAACCAGCCGTAGAGGACTGCTCTTCGGCACCGCAGCGATCTCCGCGGGTGCCCTCCTCACCGCCTGCACCAGCAACGAGCCCGAGAAGAAGGAACCGGCGGCCAACAACCAGCCGGCCGCCACGGACGACAAGCCCGGCAAGCCGGTCACCATCGGCTTCGCCGGCCCCCAGGCCGACCACGGCTGGCTCAACGCGATCAACGACAACGCCAAGTCGCGGGCCGAGAAGTACTCCGAGGTGACCCTCGACATCACCGAGGGCTCCAACGACACCGCGGCCCAGATCGGCCAGGTCGAGACCCTGATCAACAAGAAGGTCGACGTCCTGGTGATCCTGCCGGCCGACGGCAAGGCCCTCACCCAGGTCGGTCTCAAGGCGATGCGCGCCGGGATCCCGGTCATCAACCTCGACCGCATCTTCGCCAGCCCGCAGGCGTACCGCTGCTACATCGGCGGCGACAACTACGGCATGGGCGTCAGCGCCGGCAACTACATCGGCGAGAAGCTCAAGGGCAAGGCCAACGCCAAGGTCATCGAGCTGGCCGGGATCGACGCCCTGGAGCTGACGCAGCAGCGCAGCCAGGGCTTCAAGGACGCCCTCAAGAACTACTCCAACATCGAGCTGGTCGCCCGCCAGGCGGCCGACTTCACGGTCGAGTCCGGCCAGGCCAAGATGGCGCAGCTGCTCCAGGCGCAGTCCAGCTTCGACGCCCTGTGGAACCACGACGACGACCAGGGCGTGGGCGCGCTGCGCGCCATCCAGCAGGCGGGCCGCAAGGACTTCCTGATGGTCGGCGGCGCCGGTGCCAAGTCGGCGATGGACGCGATCAAGGCCGACAACAGCGTCCTCAAGGCGACCGTGCTCTACCCGCCCACGATGGCGGCCTCCGCCATCGACCTGGCTCGCGCGCTGGGCCAGGCCAAGGGCATCGGCGGGCTCTCGGAGCTGGAGATCCCGGCGTCCGTGACCCTCTTCTCGGCCGTGGTCGACAAGACGAACGTCGACCAGTACCTGCCGACGGGCTTCAGCTGACCGGGCCCGGGGCCGGGCCCGCCCCGGCCTTAGGCCGCCCCCACCAGCGAAAGAGACGAGGAGTACTCCGTATGACCCCCAGGGAAGCGTCGGAGAAGGAGGCCGGCGCACCGCCGGTGCTCGGTATCGGCATGGTCGGGTACGCGTTCATGGGCGCCGCCCACTCGCAGGGGTGGCGTACCGCGGGACATGTGTTCGACCTGCCGCTGCGGCCCGCGCTCGCCGCGATCTGCGGCCGGGACGCGAGCTCCGTGGAGGCCGCCGCGCGCAAGCACGGCTGGGCCGCCGCCGAGACCGACTGGCGTGCGCTCATCGCACGCGACGACGTGCAGGTGGTCGACATCTGCACTCCCGGGGACAGTCACGCGGAGATCGCCATCGCCGCGCTGGAGGCGGGGAAGCACGTCCTGTGCGAGAAGCCGCTGGCCAATTCCGTGGCCGAGGCGGAGGCCATGGTGCGCGCCGCGCAAGCGGCGCGTGAGCGGGGCCAGTTGGCCATGGTCGGTTTCAACTACCGCCGGGTGCCGGCGATCGCGTACGCCCGGACACTGATCGCCGAGGGCCGGCTCGGCACGCTGCGGCACGTCCGGGTCACGTACCTCCAGGACTGGCTGGTCGACCCGGCGTTCCCGCTGACCTGGCGGCTCAAGCGTGAGCACGCCGGGTCCGGGGCGCTGGGCGACCTCGGGGCGCACATCGTGGACCTCGCGCAGTTCCTGACGGGGGAGCCGCTGGTGGGGGTCTCGGCGCTGGCCGAGACCTTCGTGAAGGAACGGCCGATCCTCTCCGGGGCGTCGGCCGGCCTCTCGGCCACCGGCGGCGGCGAGACGGGTCCGGTGACCGTGGACGACGCGGCGCTGTTCACCGGCCGGCTCGCCTCGGGGGCGCTGGCGTCCTTCGAGGCGACCCGGATGGCGGCGGGGCGCAAGAACGCGCTCCACCTGGAGATCAACGGTGAGCTGGGCTCGCTCGCCTTCGATCTGGAGCGGCTCAACGAGCTGTCGTTCCACGACCACACCGAGCCCGCGGTCTTGTCCGGCTTCCGCCGGATCCTCGTGACCGAGTCCGAGCACCCGTACCTGGAGGCGTGGTGGCCGCCGGGCCACGCGCTCGGCTACGAGCACACGTTCGTGCACCAGGCCCGTGACCTGGTCGAGGCGGTGGCCGCCGGGAAGGATCCGGCGCCGTCCTTCGCCGACGGGCTCCAGGTGCAGCGGGTGCTCGCCGCGGTCGAGGACAGTGCCGCCAAGAACGCCGTCTACACCCCCGTACCGCAGCAGCACGCCTAGGAGGTAGCGCATGCCACGTCCGTTCACTCTCTTCACCGGCCAGTGGGCCGATCTGCCCCTGGAGGAAGTCTGCCGCCTCGCCCGGGACTTCGGGTACGACGGCCTGGAACTCGCCTGCTGGGGTGACCACTTCGAGGTCGACAAGGCGCTCGCCGACCCGGGTTACCTGGCCGGGCGGCACCAGCTGCTCGACAAGTACGGGCTCAAGTGCTGGGCGATCTCCAACCACCTGGTGAGCCAGGCGGTCTGCGACAGCATCATCGACGAGCGCCACCAGGGCATTCTGCCGTCCCGCATCTGGGGTGACGGGGAGCCCGAGGGCGTCAGGCAGCGCGCCGCCGCCGAGATCAAGGACACCGCACGGGCCGCGGCCGCGTTCGGGGTCAACACGGTCATCGGCTTCACCGGCTCGTCCATCTGGCACCTGCTGGCGATGTTCCCGCCGGTGCCGCCCGCCATGATCGAGCGGGGGTACGAGGACTTCGCGGAGCGCTGGAACCCGATCCTCGACGTCTTCGACGCCGAGGGGGTGCGGTACGCCCACGAGGTGCACCCGGGCGAGATCGCGTACGACTACTGGACCACGCACCGCGCGCTGGAGGCCGTCGGCCACCGGCCCGCGTTCGGGCTGAACTTCGACCCGAGCCATTTCGTCTGGCAGGACCTGGACCCGGTCGGGTTCCTCTACGACTTCCGCGACCGGATCTACCACGTCGACTGCAAGGAGGCGCGCAAGCGCCTCGACGGCCGCAACGGGCGGCTCGGCTCGCACCTGCCCTGGGGCGACCCGCGGCGCGGCTGGGACTTCGTGTCGGCCGGCCACGGTGACGTGCCGTGGGAGGACGTCTTCCGGATGCTGGGGTCCATCTCGTACGAGGGCCCCATCTCGGTCGAGTGGGAGGACGCGGGCATGGACCGGCTGGCCGGCGCGCCCGAGGCCCTCAGGGACCTCAAGCGATTCGACTTCGACCTGCCGACGGCGTCCTTCGACGCGGCGTTCGGCGGCGGCGAGTAGGAGAGGGTTCCGCACTGTCCTCGATCGCCGGGCGGGCCCGGTTCGGCCCGTCCGGCGATCGGGGCTCAGGCATGCCCGATTCCCGCTTTGTCCTGGGGCTGGAAAAAGTAGAACTTCACCTCTGCGCAAGGCCTTTCCGTTCGGGACGAACCCCGCTACCGTCCACTGAGGTGTACAGGACAGCGAGCTTCCGGTGTGACGGCGCACACCGGGGAAGAAGCCCCTGTCCCGGGGACCGGTGCAGGACGAGCACCGACCCCGCGAAGCGGACGTGAAACTCCGCGTCCCTTCAACTCGCAGGTACGAACAGCCCACTTGTGGAGGACTTTCGTGCACAGAAAACGCCCCAGAGCCAGATCCCTCCTCGCCCTCCTGACCGGCGCCCTGCTCGCCGGGTCCAGCCTCAGCGCCGTACCAGCGACCGCCCACGAGCCGGAGCCGCCGGCGGCGGCGGAAAGCTTTCAGCAGGTGACGCTCGCCAAGGGCGCCGCCGAGGTGGGCGAGCCGATGTCGCTCGCCGTCCTGCCGGACCGGCAGGTGCTCCACACCTCGCGCGACGGCACCCTGCGCATCACCGACGCCGAGGGCAACACCACGGTCTCCGGCTCGCTGGAGGTCTACAACCACGACGAGGAAGGCCTCCAAGGCGTCGGCGTGGACCCGGACTTCGCGGAGAACCGGGCCATCTACCTGTTCTACGCGCCCAAGCTCAACACCCCGGCCGGCGACGCCCCCGAGAACGGCACCGCCGCCGACTTCGCCCCCTTCGACGGGTACAACCGCCTCTCCCGCTTCACCCTGAACGCGGACGGCACCCTCGACAAGGCGAGCGAGAAGAAGGTCCTCGACGTCGCCACCTCGCGCGGCACCTGCTGCCACGTCGGCGGTGACATCGCCTTCGACGCCGACGGCAACCTGTACCTGTCGACCGGCGACGACACCAACCCGTTCGCCTCCGACGGCTACACCCCGATCGACGAACGGACCGACCGCAACCCGGCGTTCGACGCGCAGCGCAGCTCGGGCAACACCAACGACCTCCGCGGCAAGGTGCTCCGCATCAAGGTCGCCGACGACGGCTCGTACACGATCCCCGAGGGCAACCTCTTCGCCCCCGGTACGGAGAAGGCCCGGCCCGAGATCTACGCGATGGGGTTCCGCAACCCCTTCCGCATCAACGTCGACCAGAAGACGGGCATCGTCTACGTCGGTGACTACGGCCCCGACGCCGGCGCCGCGTCCCCGACCCGCGGCCCGGCCGGACAGGTCGAATTCGCCCGGGTGACCGAGGCCGGCAACTTCGGCTGGCCGTACTGCACCGGCGACAACGACCCGTTCGTCGACTACGACTTCGCGACGAAGGTCTCCGGCGCCGCCTTCGACTGCGCCGCGCCGAAGAACAACTCGCCGCACAACACCGGCCTGACCGACCTGCCCCCGGCCCAGGCGGCCTGGCTGCCCTACGACGGCGGCAGCGTCCCCGAGCTGGGCTCCGGCTCCGAGTCCCCGATGGGCGGTCCCGTCTACCGGTACGACGCCGACCTGGACTCCCCGGTCAAGTTCCCCGAGTCCTACGACGGCGACTTCTTCGCCGGCGAGTTCGGCCGCCAGTGGATCAAGCGGATCGAGCAGGACGAGAACGGCACCATCGGCTCGATCAACCCCTTCCCCTGGACCGGCACCCAGGTCATGGACATGGAGTTCGGCCCGGACGGCGCCCTCTACGTCCTCGACTACGGCCTCTCCTGGTTCGGCGGCGACGAACACTCCGCCGTCTACCGCATCGAGAACATCACGGGCGGACGCTCGCCCGTCGCCGTGGCCACCGCGAACAAGACCTCCGGCAAGGCCCCGCTGAAGGCGGCCTTCTCCTCCGCGGGCACCGAGGACGCGGACGGCGATCCCCTCACCTACGCTTGGGACTTCGGCGACGGCGGCACCTCGACCGACGCCAACCCCACGTACACGTACAAGAAGAACGGCACCTACACCGCGACGCTCACCGTCTCGGACGGTACGGGCCGCCACGGCAGCGCGTCCGTACGCGTCGTCGTCGGCAACACCGCGCCGAAGGTGACGCTCGAACTCCCCGCCGAGGGAACCCTCTTCAACTTCGGTGACAAGCTGCCCTTCAAGGTCACGGTCACCGACCCCGAGGACGGTCCCGTCGACTGCGCCAAGGTGACGATCCGTTACATCCTGGGTCACGACAACCACGGCCACCCGATCACCTCCGCCAGCGGCTGCGAAGGCACCATCACCGCGCCCGCCGACGCCGAGCACGACCCCAACGCCAACATCTTCGGGGTCATCGACGCCGAGTACACCGACGGCGGGGCCGGCGGCCAGGAAGCGCTCACCAGCCACGACCAGGCGCAGCTCCAGCCCCGTCACCGGCAGGCCGAGCACTACAACGGCTCCTCCGGCATCAAGACGTACGACAAGGCGAGCGCCAACGGCGGCAAGACCGTCGGCGACATCGACAACGACGACTGGATCTCCTTCAAGCCGTACCACCTGGCCGGGTCCAAGACCCTCACGGCCCGGGTCTCCTCCGGCGGCGCCGGCGGATTCCTCGAAGTACGGACCGGCTCGGCCACCGGGAACCTGCTGGGCTCCGCGCCCATCCCGGTCACCGGCAGCTGGGACGTCTTCCAGGACATCGACGTCCCGCTGAGGTCCGTCCCCGCCAAGACCACCGAGCTGTTCCTGGTCTTCAAGGGCGCCACCGGCCAGGGCGCGCTCTTCGACCTGGACGACTTCCAGATCAGCACCGCCGTGCCCGGCAAGACCGAGAAGCGGGTCCTGGTCTTCTCCAGGACCGCGGGCTTCCGCCACGACTCGATCCCCGAAGGGGTCGCCGCGCTCAAGGAGCTGGGGAAGACCACCGGCATCACGGTCGACTCCACCGAGACACCGGGGCAGTTCACCACCAACAACCTGGCCCGGTACGACGCGGTCGTCTTCCTCTCCACCACCGGTGACGTCCTCAACGCCGACCAGCAGAAGGCGTTCGAGAACTACGTCGCCACCGGCGGCGGGTACATGGGCGTCCACGCGGCGGCCGACACCGAGTACGACTGGTCCTTCTACGGAGGGCTGGTGGGTGCCTACTTCTCCGGCCACCCCCAGATCCAGTCCGCCACGGTGCGCGTCGAGGACAAGGCCCACCCGGCCACCGCCCACCTGGACGACGAGTGGCAGCGTACGGACGAGTGGTACAACTACCGCACCAACCCCCGTACCCAGTCCAAGGTCCTCGCCACCCTGGACGAGACCACCTACCAGGGCGGCACCATGAAGGGTGACCACCCGATCGCCTGGTGCCAGACGTACGAGGGCGGCCGGGCGTTCTACACCGGCGGCGGCCACACCAAGGAGTCCTACGCGGACGAGCCGTTCCGCCAGCACCTGCTGGGCGGACTGCGCTACGCCGCCGGGCAGGTCAGGGCCGACTGCAAGCCGGACACGGGCTACCGGGACATCTTCAACGGCAAGACCCTCGCCGGCTGGAAGCAGGGCGGCCCCGGCAAGTTCAACGTCGTCAACGGCGAACTGCGCTCCGAGGGCGGCATGGGCCTCCTGACGTACCAGGCCAAGGAGCTCGCGTCGTACTCGCTCAAGCTCGACTGGAAGCTCGACGGGGACGACAACTCCGGTGTCTTCGTGGGCTTCCCGGCCTCCGACGACCCCTGGTCGGCGGTGAACAACGGGTACGAGGTGCAGATCGACGCCACCGACGCCCCGGACCGCACCACCGGCTCCGTCTACACCTTCAAGTCGGCCAACATCAAGGCCAGGGACCAGGTTCTGCGCCCGCCCGGGCAGTGGAACAACTACGAGATCCGCGTGCAGGGTGAACGTCTCCAGATCTTCCTGAACGGCGTGAAGATCAACGACTTCACCAACACAGATCCGGCACGCAGCCTGAAGGACGGCTACATCGGTCTCCAGAACCACGGGGCCGACGACCAGGCGTCCTTCCGCAACATCCAGCTCAAGGAACTGCCCACCCCGTAGGGGCCGGACCGTTCCGCGAGGCTGGACCGTCGAGCCGGCGGCGGGCGGGGAGGCGCCGTACCCCCCGCCCGCCGTCCACCACCACACCACCGGCAGGAGGCATCCCGTGACGACGAACCGTACAGAGTCGACCGCACCGCGCACCGGAGTCTGGTTCGTCGGAGCGCGAGGCTCCGTCGCCACCACGGCCGTCGCGGGATGCGCCGCGGTCACCGCAGGACTGCACCCCGCGACGGGCATGGTCACCGAGACCCCGCCCTTCGCGGGGGCGGGACTGCCACCTCTCTCCTCCCTCGTCTTCGGCGGGCACGACACCGCCAGCTGCCCGCTGCCCAAGCGCGCCGAGGCACTCACCGCGGCGGGTGTGCTCCCGCACGGACTGCCCTCCGCGATCCACGCCGAACTCACCGCCGCCGACGCGGAGATCCGCTCCGGCGGGCCGCACCCCGGCGACACCCGCACCGACGACGAGATCATCGCCGCGTTCGCCGCGGACATCACCGCCTTCACCCAACGCACCGGCGTGGTACGGACGGTGGTGGTCAACGTCTCCTCCACCGAGGCCGCCCCCGCGCCCGACGACCCCCGGCTGCCCGTCAGTTCGCTCTACGCGGCGGCGGCGGTACGGGCCGGCTGCGGCTACGTGAACTTCACCCCGTCCACCGGACTCCGTACCCCTGCCCTCACCGCCGCCGCCGCGGTCGCCGGACTTCCCCACGCCGGCCGCGACGGCAAGACGGGCCAGACGCTGCTCCGTTCCGTGCTCGCCCCCATGTTCGTCCAGCGCGCCCTGACGGTACGGGCCTGGTCCGGTACGAACCTCCTGGGCGGCGGGGACGGGGCGGCGCTGGCCGACCCGGCCGCCGCGGCGGCCAAGAACGCGGGCAAGGAACGTGTCCTCGCCGACACCCTGGGCGCGGCGCCCGAGGGCGAGGTCCACATCGACGACGTCCCGGCGCTCGGCGACTGGAAGACCGCCTGGGACCACATCGCGTTCGACGGGTTCCTCGGCTCCCGCATGATCCTCCAGACCATCTGGCAGGGGTGCGACTCGGCGCTCGCCGCGCCGCTCGTCCTGGACCTGGCCCGGCTGGTGGCCCGCGCCCACGAGGCCGGGCTGACCGGGCCGCTCCCCGGACTCGGCTTCTACTTCAAGGACCCGGACGGCGGACCGGCCGCGCTGGCCGAGCAGTTCACGGAGCTGCTCACCTTCGCCGGCCGGCTCAAGGAGACCGCGTGAAGGTGCGCGCCTGGGCCGAACTGCTGCGTGTGTCGGCCCTGTTCACGGTCCCGGGCGACGCCCTCGCGGGGGCCGCGGCCCTGGGCGTACGGCCGGGGCGTCGCACCGCGCTGGCGGTGGGCGCCTCGCTCTGCCTGTACGAGGCGGGCATGGCGCTCAACGACTGGGCGGACCGCGAGGAGGACGCGCGGGACCGGCCGCACCGGCCGATCCCCTCGGGGCGGATCTCGCCCCGGGCGGCCCTCGCGGCGGCGGGCGCGCTGACGGCGGCGGGCCTGGCCCTGGCGTCCCGGGCGGGGCGGCCGGCGCTGGCGGTGTCCGCGGCGCTGGCGGCGACGGTCTGGGCGTACGACCTGAAACTGAAGCACACGGTCGCGGGACCCGCGGCGATGGGCGCGGCGCGCGCGCTGGACCTGGTCCTGGGCGCGGTGGCGACGGGGCCCGTGGCGGGGCCGTCGGTGCGGGCGGCGCTTCCCTCGGCGGCGATCCTGGGCGCGCACACCGCGGCGGTCACGACGGTGTCGCGCCGGGAGGCGGAGGGCGGCTCCACGGCGGCGCCGCTGGCCGCGCTGGCGGCGACGGTGGCGCTGGGCGCGGTGACCGCGAGGCGTACGTGGCCGACGCCGAGTCCTCAATCGCCGGACGGGCTCCACGCGTTGTCCTCAATCGCCGGACGGGCTGAAAACGCCCTCGGCGGCGCCCACGGGGCTGAGCATGCTCTTGGCGCCGGCCACGGGGCTGGAAATGCCCTCGGCGGACGCGAGGCTGAAAGCTCCCTCCGGGGCGGAGATGCCTTTCGGGGCGGGGACGAGGCCGCCATTCAAGCCCGTCCGGCGATTGAGGACACCTCCGGCCGGAAGCCGGGCCGCCGCCGCGACGGCCCGCACCTGCCCGCCGGCACCGGCCCCAGCACGCGCCTCGTCACCGCCGCACTCACCGCGGCCTACGTGGCCACCGCCGCCAAGCCCCTCCTCCACGCCGTGCTCAACCCCTCCCCGCCCCTCACCCAGCGTGCCGTCGGCGGCGGGATCCGGGCCATGATCCCGTTGCAGGGCGCGCTCGCCGCGCGCGGCGGGGCCGTCGGGGTGGGGCTCGGCGTCATGGGGCTCGTCCCGATCGCCCGCGCACTCGCCCGGAAGGTGAGCCCCACATGACCCTCCGTCTCGGATACGGCACCAACGGCCTCACCGACCTCCGGCTCGACGACGCCCTCGGGCTCCTCGCCGACCTCGGGTACGACGGCGTCGGCCTCACCCTCGACCACATGCACCTCGACCCCCTCGCCCCCGACCTCGCCGCCCGCACCCGGCGGGTCGCCCGGCGCCTGGACGAGCTGGGCCTCGGAGTGACCGTCGAGACCGGGGCGCGGTACGTCCTGGACCCCCGCCGCAAGCACGGGCCCTCCCTCCTCGACCCGGACCCCGAGGGCCGCGAGGCCCGTACGGCACTGCTGGTCACCGCCGTCCGGGTCGCCGCCGACCTCGGCGCCCACGCCGCGCACTGCTTCAGTGGCATCGTCCCCGAGGGCACCTCCACCGACATCGCCTGGGACCGCCTCGAAGAGGCGCTCACCCCGGTCCTGGCCGCCGCCGACACCGCCGGGATCCCGCTCGCCTTCGAGCCGGAGCCCGGCCAGCTCGTGGCCGACCTGGACGGGTTCCACCGGCTCCGACACCGCCTCGGCGACCCCGAGGCCCTCGGCCTGACCCTCGACATCGGCCACTGCCAGTGCCTGGAGCCCGCCTCGCCGGCCGAGTGCGTCCGCGCCGCCGCGCCCTGGCTGCGGCACGTCCAGATCGAGGACATGCGGCGCGGGGTGCACGAACACCTCCCCTTCGGCGACGGCGAGATCGACTTCCCGCCCGTGCTCGACGCCCTCGACGCCACCGGGTATCAGGGCCTGACCGTGGTCGAGCTGCCCCGCCACTCCCACGCGGGGCCCGAACTGGCCCGTACCTCCCTCGACTTCCTCCGCGCGGTCCTGACGAACGGGGTACCGGCATGACACAGACCCGCGACCAGCTCACCCCCCGGCTCGACGCGCCCGCCCGCGCCTGGCTCGACGCGTCCCTCGCCCTCGCGGAAGAGGCGGCCACGTCTACGGACAACACCGACAACGTTGCCGTCGCCCCCTGGGAGCTGCGCTTCGCCGCCGCCGGGCGCCACTGCGGCCAGGACCACGCCGACTCCGTACGGGTCCTCCTCCTGCACACCGCCCGCGCGGACCTCGCCACCCTCACCCGCCTCTACCACCAGGGCAGCGCCGCCGAACGCCGCGCCGTCCTGCTCGCCCTGCCCGAGCGCGTCGAAGGGCCCGCCGCCCTCCCGCTCACCGAGGACGCCCTGCGGACCAACGACACCCGGCTCGTCGCCGCGGCCGTCGGACCGTACGCCACCGCGCACCTCGACGCCCACGCCTGGCGGCACGCGATCCTCAAGTGCCTCTTCACCGGCGTCCCCCTCGCCGCCGTCGACGGCCTCGCCCGACGCGCCGGGGGCGACGCCGAACTCGCCCGGATGCTCGCCGACTTCGCGGCCGAACGCACCGCCGCCGGCCGCTCCGTGCCCGCCGACCTGCCCCACGCGCTGCACCTGACCGGCGAGGAGTCCTGATGCGTATCTTCGACCCCCACATCCACATGACCTCCCGCACGACGGACGACTACGAGGCGATGTACGCCTCCGGGGTACGCGCCCTGGTCGAGCCCTCCTTCTGGCTCGGCCAGCCCCGTACCTCACCCACCAGCTTCTTCGACTACTTCGACGCCCTCCTCGGCTGGGAGCCGTTCCGCGCCGCCCAGTACGGCATCGCGCACCACTGCACCCTCGCCCTCAACCCCAAAGAGGCCAACGACCCGCGCTGCACCCCGGTCCTCGACCAGCTGCCGCGCTACCTCGTCAAGGACGGAGTCGTCGCCGTCGGCGAGATCGGCTACGACTCCATGACCCCGGCCGAGGACCACGCCCTGGCCGCCCAGTTGCAGCTCGCCGCCGACCACGGCCTGCCCGCGCTCGTCCACACCCCCCACCGCGACAAGCTCGCGGGCCTGCGCCGCACCATCGACGCCGTCCGCGAGTCCGCCCTCGCCCCGGACCGCGTCCTGCTCGACCACCTCAACGAGACGACGGTCAAGGAAGCGGCGCAGAGCGGGAGTTGGCTCGGGTTCTCCATCTATCCCGACACCAAGATGGACGAGGACCGCATGGTCGCCGTCCTCAAGGCGCACGGCACCGAGAAGGTCCTCGTCAACTCCGCCGCCGACTGGGGCAAGAGCGACCCGCTCAAGACCCGCAAGGTCGCCGACGCGATGCTCGCCGCCGGGTTCACCGAGGACGACGTGGACCAGGTCCTGTGGCGCAACCCCGTCGCCTTCTACGGGCAGAGCGGCCGGCTCCAGCTCGACGTACCGGCCCCGGAAGCCCTCCACGAGGGCAACTCCATCCTCCGCGGCGGGGAGTGAGGCCATGCGCTTCCGCCACCCCGACGGCTCCACCGTCCACCTCTCCTACTGCACCAACGTCCACCCCGCCGAACATCTCGACGGCGTCCTCGCCCAACTGCGCGACCACTGCGAGCCCGTACGGAAACTGCTCGGCCGGGACCGCCTCGGCATCGGCCTCTGGCTCGCCAAGGACGCCGCCCGCGCGCTCATCACCGACCCCGCCCAACTGCGGGGCCTGCGCTCCGAGCTGGACCGGCGCGGCCTGGAGGTCGTCACCCTCAACGGTTTCCCGTACGAAGGGTTCGGCGCCGAAGAGGTCAAGTACCGGGTCTACAAGCCGGACTGGGCCGACCCGGAACGGCTCGCTCACACCAGCGACCTGGCCAGGCTGCTCGCCGCCCTTCTCCCCGACGACGTCACCGAAGGCTCCGTCTCCACCCTCCCGCTCGCCTGGCGCACCACCTTCGACGAGGCCGCGGCCCGCACCGCGCACACCGCGCTGACCACCCTCGCGGAACGCCTCGACGGCCTGGAGGAGCTGACCGGGAAATCCATCAGGATCGCCCTGGAGCCGGAACCGGGCTGCACCGTCGAGACGACCGCCGACGCGATCCGCCCGCTCACCGAGATCGCCAGCCACCGCATCGGCATCTGCGTCGACACCTGCCACCTCGCCACGTCCTTCGAGGACCCCGCCACCGCGCTCGACGCGCTGGAAGCGGCCCACATCCCCATCCCCAAGGCGCAGCTCTCCGCCGCCCTGCACGCCGAACACCCGCACCTGCCCGAAGTACGGGAAGCTCTCGGCGCGTTCGCCGAGCCCCGCTTCCTCCACCAGACCCGCACCCGCACCGCCGCCGGACTGCGCGGCACCGACGACCTCGCCGAGGCGCTCGCGGGAGACACCCTGCCCGACGGAGCGCCCTGGCGCTCCCACTTCCACGTCCCCCTGCACGCCCCGCCGGCCCCGCCCCTCACCTCCACCCTGCACGTCCTCCAGGACACCCTCACCCGGCTCGTCGGCGGCCCCGAGCCGCGGACCCGCCACCTGGAGGTCGAGACCTACACCTGGCAGGCGCTCCCGCCGGAGCTGCGCCCCCGCTCGCGCGGCCGGCTCGCCGTCGGAATCGCGGCCGAACTCACCCTGGCCCGCGACCTGCTGGTCGACCTCGGCCTCAAGGAGCTGCCATGACCGAGAGCGTGACACCCACCGCAACCCCCGAACGCGCCGCCGACGGGCCCACCCCGCTGCTCGTGCTGGACGTCGTCGGGCTCACGCCGCAACTCCTGCGCCACATGCCGCACTTGACGAAGCTCGCCGCCGCCGGTGCGCAGGCCCCGCTCACCACCGTGCTGCCCGCCGTCACCTGTAGCGCGCAGTCCACCTTCCTCACCGGCACCCTCCCCTCCGAACACGGCATCGTCGCCAACGGCTGGTACTTCCGTGAACTGGGAGACGTCCTGCTCTGGCGCCAGCACAACGGCCTCGTCGCCGGTGACAAGCTGTGGGACGCGGCCCGCCGCGTCCACCCCGGCTACACCGTCGCCAACATCTGCTGGTGGTACGCGATGGGCGCGGACACCGACTTCACCGTCACCCCCCGGCCCGTCTACTACGCCGACGGCCGCAAGGAACCCGACTGCTACACCCGGCCGCCGGCGCTCCACGACGAACTCACCGAAGAACTGGGCACGTTCCCCCTCTTCCACTTCTGGGGCCCCGGAGCCGACCTGGTCTCCTCGCAGTGGATCATCGACGCCACCCGGCACATCATCCGCACCCGCAGGCCCGACCTCGCCCTGTGCTACGTCCCGCACCTGGACTACGACCTCCAGCGGTTCGGCCCCGACGACCCCCGGTCGCACAAAGCGGCCGCCGAACTGGACGCCGCCCTGGCCCCGTTGCTCGCGGACGCCGCCGCCGAGGGCCGTACCGTCGTCGCCCTGTCCGAGTACGGCATCACCAAGGTCTCCCGGCCGGTCGACATCAACCGCGCGCTGCGCCGGGCCGGGCTGCTGGAGGTCCACACCCAGGACGGCATGGAGTACCTCGACCCCATGACCTCCCGGGCGTTCGCCGTCTCCGACCACCAGATCGCGCACATCTACGTGCGCCGCCCGGAGGATCTCGACGCCGTCCGCGAAGCCCTCCGGGACCTCGCCGGCATCGACGAGATCCTGGACGACCAGGGGAAGAAGAACCACGGCCTGGACCACGCGCGCTCCGGCGAACTCGTCGCGATCGCCGAACCGGACGCGTGGTTCACGTACTACTACTGGCTGGACGACGACCGGGCGCCCGACTTCGCGCAGCTGGTCGAGATCCACCGCAAGCCGGGCTACGACCCGGTCGAGCTGTTCATGGACCCGCTCGACCCGTACGTACGGCTCAAGGCGGCCAAGGCCATCGCCCGCAAGAAGCTGGGCATGCGCTACCGCCTCGCGGTCGTCCCCCTGGACCCCTCGCCCATCCGCGGCAGCCACGGGCGGCTCCCGGACAGCGACGACGAGGGCCCGCTCGTCCTGTGCTCCACCCCCCGATCCCTCGGCGACCGCGTGGCGGCCACCGAGGTGAAGTCCCTGCTCCTCCACCTTGCCGGACTGAACTGACCCCACAGCACGGAGAATCAGAAGGAGTTCCGCAATGAGCCGCAAGACGTCAGTCGACGCCGACCTCACCCGCACACTCAGCAGACGCACCATGCTGGGCGTCGCGGCCGGCGCCACCGCCGCCGCCGTCCTGGGCGCCGCCGCCACCCCCGCGGCGGCCCACGGCAAGGAACACGGCCACGGGCACGGTCACGACCACGGCAAGGGCACGCCCGTCCTGCCGCCCGGCCGCCTCGGCATCCAGCTCTACTCCCTGCGCGACAAGGTCTCCTCGCTCGGCTTCGCGAAGGTCTTCGACGAGCTGGAGCGGTTCGGCTACGACGAGATCGAGTACGCGGGCTACACCCAGGGCACCGGCGCCATCACCCTGCCCGAACTCAAGAAGCTCGCCAGGGATCACGGGCTCAAGGGCATCGGCAGCCACGTCAACTACTACGACGACAACAACCCCAACGCCTACAGCTTCGCCCAGAACCTCACCAAGGTCCTGGACGACGCCCAGGCCCTGGGCCTGGAGCACATCGGCACGGCGTCGGGGCCGTTCCGCTACGGCTCCACCGTCGACGCCTGGAAGCGCGCGGCCGAGGACTTCAACACCTACGGGGCGGCGGCACGCCGGCGCGGGCTGAAGTTCTACCAGCACAACCACGCCGAGGAGTTCTCCTTCGCCACCGACCAGCCCGACGTCAGGCTCTACGACGTCCTGCTGGCCGAGACCGACCCCGACCTGGTGTTCCTGGAGATGGACATCTACTGGGCCTTCGCCGGACAGTTCCGCTTCAGCAAGACGGTCACCGGGAAGCCGCGCCCCTTCGACCCGCTGCGGTACGTCCTCAAGCAGCCCGACCGCTACCCGCTCTTCCACGTGAAGGACGGCGTCGAGGACATCGCGGCCCGCGACGGCTACCGGATGGTGGACGTCGGCGACGGTGACATCGACTACAAGCGGTTCATCTCGGCGGTGAACAAGACCCGCGGCGGGCGCCGTGACCACCACTGGCAGGTCGAGCACGACCAGCCGGTGGACTCGATCGCATTCGCCCGCAAGTCGGCGGACCACCTGCACGGGCTGCGCGAAAGGCGCTGACACCGGGGGGACATGCCCGTACGCCGCCGTGAACTCCCGTACGGCCGCGGGACATCCCCGTACACCCGCCTGAAAAAACCGCGGAGGGCGGTGCCACGCACGGCACCGCCCTCCGACGTTGGTGTGTCCCGCGAGACCTATCCGCTGACAGGCACCGCGTCGTTCACCGTCTGCTTGCCCTTCGGGTAGCCCGGGTTGCGCAGGAAGGTCGCCAGACCCGCCGCGACCAGGGACAGTCCTCCGGCCAGGATGTAGGCACCGTCGTAGCCCCACGAGGCCACGGCCATCGAGCCGAGTCCACCTCCGAAGAGACCACTGATGACCTTGCCGCTGTAGGCGATCCCGTAGTTGGTGGCGTTGTAGTTCTCCCCGAAGTAGTCCGGCGTCAGAGCCGCGAACATCGGGTAGAACGCACCGCCGCCGAACCCGGAGATGAAGGCGAACACCAGGAAGAAGAACTCGTTCTTGGTGTCACCCGCCCACAGGACACCGAACTGGGAGAGCCCGAGCACGAGGATCACGAAGATCAGCGCGTTCTTGCGGCCCCAGATGTCGGACAGCCAGCCGACCACGCCGCGCCCGATGCCGTTGACGACGGACAGCACACCGGCCGACGAGGCGGCGACGAGCGGTCCGAAGCCCACTTCCTTGGCGAACGGCACCTGGAAGGAGATACCGAAGATGGAGACTCCGGCGGTGATCACCAGCAGCACCCAGATGAGCGGGAGCATGCCGGTCCTGAGGGCTTCCACCGGCCGGTACTGCTTCGTGGCCGGCGGGTTCTTGAGCAGACTCTGAGCGGTCTTGCTGCCCGCGGAGATCTTCAGCGGATCGATGTCGGCAGGCCACCAGTTCTGCGGCGGGTCCTTGAAGAACCAGGCGCAGGCGGCCACCACGATCAGGACGTACACCCCGATCAGGTCGAGCACCGTGTGGAAGTTGCTCGTGTCGAACGCGAAGTTGAAGATGAAGATGAACGGGACGGCGCCGTAGGCGAATCCGCCGTTGACGAAGCCCGTCTTCCCACCGCGTCGTTCCGGATACCACTTGCCCACCATGTTGATGCAGGTGGAGTACACGAGGCCGGAGCCGACACCTCCGAGCACACCGAATCCCAGGATGGCGCCGAAGACGCTGTCGAAGTGGGAGATGGACAGGAAGCCCAGCAGCGCGAGACCCGAGCCGATGAACATGGCCTGGCGCGCCTTGAGGATTCCCTTCTCCCTCATCCACCCGGTCGGGAAGGAGACTCCGGCCTGGAAGAACGTCCAGACACTGAGGATCCAGAAGGTGTTGCTCTGACTCCAGCCGTGGGCCGACGAGAGAGTGTCCTCCGCCGATCCGTAGGCGTACTCAAAGACGCTGATGGCCATCATCGCGGCCCATGGCAGGTACACCATGAACTTGCGGGAGTGACCGAGAATCTCGCGGTCCGTCTCACCGATGCGGTAGACGCGGCCCTTGGCGTCAGTGACGTTGCGGTATCCCGGACCGCCCGCGCCGGCCTTGGTGGCCGACGCGGACGTTCCAGAGAGTGGTTCCTCTGTCATTTCAGGCTATCTCCCGGCCAATGGGGGGTGTCTTGTCGAGTGGTGCGGTGTCCGGCCGGCCCGGCGCCTTCAGGAAGACGGCGAGTACGGCCGAGGCCAGGCCAATGCTTCCGGCGATGATGAAGGCGCCCTCGTAGTCCCAGGCGGCCACCACCACTGCTCCCATGCCCGAGCCGACGAGGCCCGAGATGAGCTTGGAGCTGTAGACCATGCCGTAGTTGGAAGCGTTGTTGTTCTCCCCGAAGTAGTCCGCCGTCATCGCCGCGAAGAGCGGGAAGATCGCGCCACCGCCGAAGCCGGAGACCATCGAGCAGAACAGGAAGAAGGGCATGCTGCCCATGGACCCGGATACCAGCACGCCGAACTGCGCGCTGCCGAGGACCAGACACACGATGATCAGGGTGTTACGGCGTCCGTACTTGTCGGAGATCCAGCCGATCACACCACGACCCGTGCCGTTGACTATTGCCTTGAGCGACATCGCGGTGGCCACGATCCCGCCCGCGAACCCCATGTCCTTACCGAAGGGCACCTGGAACGCGATTCCGAAAATGTTGATCCCGGCGGTGCAGAGCAGGCAGAACCACATCATCCACAGCACGGGCGTCCGTGCGGCTTCCCTGGGTGTGTACTGCTTGACCGCCGGCGGGTTCTTCTCCATGGCACGGCGGACCCGGGGGTCCTCCGACGCCTTGAGCGGGTCCGCACCCGTCGGCCACCAGTACTTGGGCGGGTCCTTGAAGAACCAGCCCGCGACAGCGACGACCGAGCAGCAGATCAGACCCACGATGACCAGGACCGTCTGGTAGTTCGACAGGTCCATGTACGAGGTGAAGAGGAAGACGAACGGCACGGAGCCGTACGCGAAACCGCCGTTGACGAGGCCGGTCTTGCCGCCCTTCCGCTCCGGGTACCACTTGCCGACCATGTTCACGCAGGTCGCGTAGACAAGACCGGCACCGATACCGCTGAACATCCCGAAGCCGATGTACGCCACGATCACGTGCGGCGCGTAGGCCAGGGACAGGTAGCCCAGCAGGGTACCGAGCGCACCGAGCATCATCGCGTACCTGGCGGGCAGCTTGCCGCTCTCACGGAGCTGTCCGGCCGGGAAGGCCACGGCCGCCTGGAAGAAGATCCAGACACCCATGAGCCAGAAGATGTGCCCGCTGTTCCAGAGGTGTGCCTCGTGGAGGGTGTCCTCCGCCGAGGTGAACGCGTACTCCGACGAACTGATGCCGAGCATGCCCATCCAGGGGAAGAGCACCATCGTCCATCGTGGACGGCCCATGATGTCGCGGTCGGTCTCACCGATCCGGTACACCCGGCCGTTGTGATCCGTCACCTCCTTGAAAGGTACGGCTGTTGTGATCTGAGTGGTTGTCATGTGACTTGCTTCCCCTTGCGTCGAAAGAGCTGGCCAGCGCCCCCTGTCCAAAAACTTTCGTTGCTCGCTCGGGCTGATCAGGTCATGGATCGGCCTCCCCACGTTTCCGGTCGCCGGCGCATCAGAGCAGTCCCGCCGCTCGCGCCCACTTGTATTTCGCCCCGAGTGCCTCGACCGGCTTCTCGGTGGTATAGGGGTAGGCGACAACGCCGTGCTCGAAGAGGTACCGACTCGCCTCTTCGACTTCGACGTCGCCTGCCAGGGAAGCCACGACGGGCTTCTCGACGCCCTTCGCCCGGAACTCCGCGACCACGCGCGCGGTGAGTTCGGCGAAGACCATCGGGGGAGTGACGATCGTGTGCCAGTAGCCGAGGACCAGCGCGTGGATCCGCGGGTCCTCCAGGCCGAGCCTGATCGTCGACTCGTACGTGGACGGCGGCTCGCCCCCGGTGATGTCCACCGGGTTGCCCGCCGAGCCGAAGGGCGGGATGAACGCGCGGAACGCGGCGTCCAGGTCCTCCGGGATCGTCATGAGCGACAGGCCGTTGTCCTCCGCGGCGTCGGAGAGCAGCACACCGGAGCCGCCCGCGCCGGTGATGACGACGACGTTGTCGCCCCGGGGAGTGGGGAGCACCGGCAGCGCCCGCGCGAACTCCAGCATCTCGTTCAGGCCGCGCGCCCGGATGACACCGGCCTGCTCCAGGATGTCGCCGTAGACGGCGTCGTCCCCGGCGAGAGCGCCGGTGTGCGAGCCGGCCGCGGCCGCCCCCGACGCCGTACGCCCCGCCTTGAGGACCACGACCGGCTTCCTCGGCACGGTCGCGCGGGCCGCCTCGACGAAGGCCCGCCCGTCCTTGAGGTCCTCCAGGTGCATCGCGACGCACTCGGTGTTGGGGTCCTCGCCGAACCAGGTCAGCAGGTCGTCCTCGTCGAGGTCCGCCTTGTTGCCCAGGCCGACGATGGCCGACACCCCGGTCCCGGTGCTCCTGGCGAAGCCGAGGATCGCCATGCCGATGCCACCGGACTGCGAGGTCAGTGCCACGCCGCCCCTGACGTCGTACGGAGTGCAGAACGTGGCGCACAGGTCGTGCCAGGTGGAGTAGAAGCCGTAGATGTTCGGGCCGAGGATCCGGATCCCGTACCGCTCTCCCACGGACACGACCTCGGCCTGGAGGTCGTGCTCACCGGCCTCGGCGAAGCCGGACGGGATGAGGACCGCGTTCGGTATCCCCATGCGGCCGACTTCTTCCAGCGCGGCGGCGACAGATTGCGCGGGGATCGCGAAGATCGCCACATCCGGCTCACCCGGAACATCCATGACGCTCTTGTACGCCTTATGGCCGAGAATGTCATCGGTTCGGGGGTTCACCGGATGGATCTCCCCGGCGAATCCGCCGTCGACGAGATTCCGCATGACCGAGTTGCCGATCTTGCCGGATTCGCCGGACGCCCCGATCACCACCACCGAGGACGGCCGCATGAGGCGCCGCATCGAGGTGAGGATCGCCTCGCGGCCGTACGTCCTGCGGGGGGCGGCGACGTCCGCGTCGAGGAGGACGCGTACGTCGGCCACCATCACTCCGTCCGCCGAGGCGAAGACGGGGTTGAGGTCGATCTCCCGGATCTCCGGGAAGTCGGCCGCGAGCCGTGACACCTTCACCACGAGCCCCGCGAGGGCCTCCCGGTCGACGCCGGCGGCGCCGCGCACCCCGCGCAGGACCTCCGCGGCGCGGATGCCGTCGAGCATCGACAGCGCCTCGTCGCGGGTGACCGGAGCCAGCCGGAAGGTGACGTCCTGGAGGACCTCCACCAGCACCCCGCCGAGACCGAACGCGACGATCTTGCCGAAGGCCGGGTCGGTGAGGGTGCCGATCAGCACCTCCGTGCCGGCCGGCACCATCTGCTGCACCTGCACCCCGAGGATCCGGGCCGCCGGGTCGTACGCCCTGGCGTTCGAGACGATCGACGTGAACGCCTCCCGTACCCCGGCCGCCGACGTCACCCCGATCCGCACCCCCCCGGCCTCCGTCTTGTGGAGGATGTGGGGGGAGACGATCTTCATGGCGACGGGGAAACCGAGCCGGTCGGCGATCCTGACCGCGTCCGAGGCGTCCTCGGCGAGTGCCTCGCCGGGGGTGGGGATGCCATAGGCGTCCGTGAGGGCTTTGCCCTCCGGTGCGGTCAGTGCCGTACGTCCCTCGGCGAGGGCGGCGTCCAGGAGAGCGCGTACGGCTCCCTGGTCCGGTCCTGTCGTACCCATCGCTATATGACCCCGTTCGACTTGAGCAGGCGCAGTTCCTCGGCGTCCAGGCCCAGTTCGCCGGCGTACACCTCTTCGTTGTGCTCGCCGAGGAGCGGGGAGGTGACCATGTCGACGGGGGAGTCCGACAGCTTCAGCGGGCTCCCGACCGTGGTGAACGAGCCGCGCTCGGGATGGGGGACCTCGACGACCATGTCGTTGGCCGCCAGGGAGGCGTCCTCGATGATCTCCTTGGTGGAGAGGATCGGGCCGCACGGGATGTTGTGGGCGTTGAGCTTCTCCAGCACCTCCCACTTGGGGATGGTGGAGGTCCACTCCTCGATGAGCTGGAACATCTTGCTCAGCTTCGGCAGCCGGGCCTCGGGGGTCGCCCACTCGGGGTCGTCCGCCAGCTCGGGCCTGCCGATCATCGCGGTCAGGGGCTTCCAGCCGACCGGCTGCACGATGACGTACACCCAGTCGTTCGGACCGCCGGGCGCGGTCCTGACGGCCCAGCCCGGCTGGCCGCCGCCGCTCGCGTTGCCGCTGCGGGGGACGTCGTCGGCGAAGTCCTCGTTCGGGTACTCGGCCAGCGGGCCGCTCGCGAGCCGCTGCTGGTCGCGGAGCTTGACCCGGCACAGGTTGAGCACGGCGTGCTGCATCGCGACGTTGACCCGCTGGCCGCGGCCGGTGGCCTCGCGCTGGTAGAGCGCGGCCAGGATGCCGGCGACGGCGTGGATGCCGGTGCCCGAGTCGCCGATCTGGGCGCCGGTCGCCAGCGGCGGACCGTCCTCGAACCCGGTGGTCGACATGGACCCGCCCATGGCCTGGGCGACCACCTCGTACGCCTTGAAGTTCGTGTACGGGCCCTCGCCGAAGCCCTTGATGGAGGCGTAGATGATCCGCGGGTTGATCTCCTGGATCTTCTCCCAGGTGAAGCCCATGCGGTCGATCGCGCCGGGGCCGAAGTTCTCGACCATGATGTCGGAGCGGCGGATGAGTTCCGTGAGGATCTCCTTGCCGCGCGGGGTCTTGGTGTTGAGGGTGACGCTGCGCTTGTTGCAGTTGAGCATGGTGAAGTACAGCGAGTCGACGTCCGGGATGTCGCGCAGCTGCTTGCGGGTGATGTCGCCGGTCGGCGCCTCCACCTTCACCACGTCCGCGCCGAGCCAGCCGAGCAGCTGGGTGGCGGAGGGGCCGGACTGGACGTGGGTCATGTCCAGAACTCGGATGCCTGACAGGGCTTTCGTTCCTGGCGGTGTCTCAAGAGCCTGGGTCATCGGGGGGCTCCTCTGCTTGCCATCGTCTGGGTCGTGGTCCGGGGGGTGTTCGCCCTCGCCCCGGTCACGGGCGATTCGTAGAGCCATACGGGAGGAGCGGTGTCCGGCGCGCACTCGTAGCACTGCCGGAACGCCGTCGACACGGTGGCGGCGCGGGCCGCTTCCTGCCTGGTCGCGGCGGAACGGCTGCCGGGTCCCGCGAGGACCACCGCGCGGGTGGGCAGCGGGGCCCCGGTCGGCAAATGACCACCGGAGTTGCGTGCCTGGCGTGTGTCGGCCATGGGCAGTCCAGTCCCTTCATAGGGGGGAGCCACTGCGCTCCCGGTACATTGCATACAGTCTACGAATACTGTATGAAGCTTGTTATCTCGCATTCGGTGGGTCATGTCCAGAGGGCGAACAGCACTTTCGCCAAAAATGGGAGCCGACATGGATCTGTATGAGCACGAGGCAAGAGAGTTGTTCGCGGACCACGGGATCGCCGTGCCGGAGGCCGAGGTGGTCGCGGCGGCGAAGGAGGCGGGCCCCGCCGCCGAACGCCTCGGGGGCCGCGTCGTCGTCAAGGCGCAAGTGAAGACCGGGGGCCGGGGCAAGGCGGGCGGCGTGAAGTTCGCGGCGGACCCCGCGGCGGCGCAGTTGACCGCCCGTCAGATCCTCGGCATGGACATCAAGGGCCACACGGTTCGCAAGGTCATGCTGGCCCGGCCGGTCGACATCGAGGCCGAGTACTACGTGTCGTTCGTCCTCGACCGGGCGGCCGGAGCGTTCCTCGCGATCGCCTCCGCGGAGGGCGGGATGGAGATCGAAGAGGTCGCCGCGACCCGCCCCGAGGCGGTCGCCCGGATCCCTGTCGACCCCGCCGAAGGGGTCACGCCGGCCAAGGCCGCGGAGATCGCGGAGGCCGCCGGACTGCCCGCCGAGACCGCCCCGGTGATCCAAGCTCTTTACCAGGTGTTGGTACGCGAGGACGCCGTTCTGGTCGAAGTAAACCCATTGGTACGTACATCAGATGGGCTGATTATCGCCCTCGACGGCAAGATCACCCTTGACGACAACGCGCGCTTCAGGCAGGTGCGGTGGGGCGACACCGAGAGCGATCCGGGCGACGACCCGCTGGAGGCGGCCGCCGCCGCCAAGGGCCTCAACTACGTGAAGCTCGACGGCGGGGTCGGCGTCATCGGCAACGGGGCGGGCCTGGTCATGTCCACCCTGGACGTGGTCGCGGGCTGCGGCGCCGAGCCCGCGAACTTCCTCGACATCGGGGGAGGGGCGTCCGCCCAGGTGATGGCGGACGGCCTGTCCGTCATCCTCTCCGACCCGGACGTGAAGTCCGTCTTCGTCAACGTCTTCGGCGGCATCACCGCGTGCGACGCCGTCGCCGAGGGCATCGTCCAGGCCCTGGAGTCCGTACAGCTGACCAAGCCGCTCGTCGTCCGGCTCGACGGGAACAGCGCCGCGAAGGGGCGCGAAATCCTGGAGGACCGCGCGCATCCGCTCGTACAGCAGGTCACCACCATGGACGGGGCGGCCCGACAGGCCGCCGTACTGGCGAACGCCGGATAAGGAGAGACACCATGGCGATCTTCCTGACCAAGGAGAGCAAGGTTCTCGTCCAGGGCATGACCGGCGGGGAGGGCATGAAGCACACCCGCCGCATGCTCGCCGCCGGTACCGACATCGTCGGGGGCGTCAACCCGCGCAAGGCCGGCCGGACCGTCGACTTCGAGGTCCCGGCGGACGTCGAAGGCGCGGACGGTACGGGCCCCGGCACCACGCCCCACTCCGTCCCCGTCTTCGGATCCGTCCGCGAGGGCATCGAGGCCACCGGCGCCGACGTCACCGTCGTCTTCGTCCCGCCGCCCTTCGCCAAGGCCGCCGTCATCGAGGCGGTGGACGCCGGCATCGAGCTGGCGGTCGTCATCACCGAGGGCATCCCCGTGCACGACGCGGTCGCCTTCCACGCGTACGCCAAACAGCGCGGCACCCGGATCATCGGCCCCAACTGTCCCGGCCTCATCAGCCCCGGGCAGTCCAACGCCGGCATCATCCCCGCGGACATCGCGGCCAAGCCCGGCCGGATCGGGCTCGTCTCCAAGTCCGGCACCCTGACCTACCAGTTGATGTACGAACTGCGCGAGATCGGCTTCTCGTCGGCCGTCGGCATCGGCGGCGACCCCGTCGTCGGCACCACCCACATCGACTGCCTCGCCGCCTTCGAGGCCGACCCCGACACCGAGATCATCGTGCTCATCGGTGAGATCGGCGGGGACGCCGAGGAACGGGCGGCGGCGTACATCGCCGACCACGTCACCAAGCCGGTCATCGGCTACATCGCCGGCTTCACCGCGCCCGAAGGCAAGACCATGGGTCACGCCGGGGCGATCGTCTCCGGTTCCGCGGGCACGGCGGAGGCGAAGAAGAAGGCGCTGGAAGCGGTGGGGGTACGGGTCGGCTCGACGCCGTCCGAGACGGCGAGGCTGGTCCTGGACCGGCTGGCCGTGCTCCACTGACGGAACGTGTGCGCGCCGTCACCGGCGTACCACCGTGCGCCACCACCGCACCACTGGACCATCACCGCACGACCGCACCATCACCGCACGACCGCACCATCCCCGCACGACCGCACCATCACCGCACCACCCAGGCCCGGCGGCCCACCACATCCCGCCGGACCGGCACCACCGCCCGACACCGTCGGGCCACCCCATGACCCCGCGGTACCCATACCCGTACACGTCACTCGTGCTCGTACCCGTACACCCGCGGCATTCGTGCCGAGCCATGCACATCCCGCCTCCCTCGAGCGGAGACTCACAATGGCACCTACCCCTACCCCTACCTCGACCTCCCACCTCCAACTCAAGCCCGGAACGGCCTGGTCGGACGCGTGGCGGCGCAGTCTCGCCGTCGCCCCCGAGGCCTTCCGCGACGACCGCGTGCTCAACCTGTGGGCGTCGTCCTGGCAGACCGAAGGACGGGCCCTGCCCGCCACCAGTCCCGTCGACGGCAGCCCCATCGCGGGCCCGCCGCGGCTGGACGCCGCCACCGCCCAGCAGGCCGTGCGGGCCTCGCTGGACGAACACCGCGCTTGGCGGCACGTGCCGCTGCCGGAGCGCAAGGCGCGCGTCACCGCCACACTCGACGCGCTCACCGAACACCGTGAACTGCTCGCCCTTCTCCTGGTGTGGGAGATAGGCAAGCCCTGGCGGCTCGCCCAGGCCGACGTCGACCGTGCGATCGACGGCGTGCGCTGGTACGTCGAGAACGTCGACCGGATGCTGGAGGGCAGGACCCCGCTGTCCGGCCCCGTCTCCAACATCGCGAGCTGGAACTACCCGATGTCGGTCCTCGTGCACGCCATGCTCACGCAGGCGCTGGCCGGCAACGCGGTGATCGCCAAGGCACCGACCGACGGCGGCGTCGCCTGCCTGACCCTGGCCAGTGCGCTGGCCGTACGGGAGGGCATCCCCGTCACCCTGGTCAGCGGCGGCGGCCGCGACCTCTCCGAGGCGCTCGTCCGCTCGCCGGAGATCGGCTGTGTCTCCTTCGTCGGCGGCCGGGACACCGGCGCCGACATCGCGACGCACGTCGCCGACCTGGGCAAGCGGCACGTCCTCGAACAGGAGGGCCTCAACACCTGGGGCGTCTGGAACTACAGCGACTGGGACGCGCTCGGCGCGGTCATCCCGAAGCTGTTCGACTACGGGAAGCAGCGCTGCACGGCCTACCCCCGGTTCGTCGTCCAGCGCTCGCAGTTCGCGGACTTCCTCGGGGCGTACCTCCCCGCCGTCCGCTCGATCAGGGTGGGCCACCCGCTGGCCGTCGCGCACCCGGACGACCCGCTGCCCGAGCTGGACTTCGGCCCGCTCATCAACGCGGCCAAGGCCAAGGAGCTGGGCGACCTGGTGTCCGTGGCGATCGACCGCGGGGCCGTCCCGCTGCACCAGGGCTCCCTCGACGAGGGGCGCTTCCTGCCCGGCCAGGACACGAGCGCGTACCTCGCGCCCGTCACCCTGCTGGGGCCGCCCCCGTCGTCCCCGCTGCACCACGCGGAACCGTTCGGCCCGGTCGACACCATCGTCCTGGTCGACACGGAGGCGGAGCTGCTGGCCGCGATGAACGCCTCGAACGGCGCGCTCGTCGCCACGCTCTCCACCGACGACCCGGCGACGTACGCCCGGCTCTCCCCGCAGATCCGCGCCTTCAAGGTCGGCCACGGGAAGCCCCGCTCGCGCGGCGACCGCGACGAGCTGTTCGGCGGCTTCGGCCACTCGTGGCGCGGCGCGTTCGTCGGCGGAGAACTGCTGGTCAAGTCGGTCACGAACGGTCCCGAGGGCGAACGCTCACCGGGCAACTTCCCCGACTACCACCTGATGCCCTGACCTCTCCCCGCCCCTGATCCCCTGCCGTACGGGCCGGAAACCGACGCCCGCCCGGCAGGCCCCGGCACCGGGTGCTCCACGGCCACCCCGAGGAGCACCCGGCGCCGCTCCAGCGCGCCCGCGCGCCCGCATCCCGAGACCGGGGCGGAGGACGGGCCGAGGACCGGGCGCCGGATCCCCGACCACCGGCGCCGGATCCCTGACCACCGGATATACGGGTGAGGACCACCCTGATCCCCTGGTATCGTTGACCCTGTCGCCGCGAGCACGACCCGCGGTTCGACCACTCGTCCGGGTGGCGGAATGGCAGACGCGCTAGCTTGAGGTGCTAGTGCCCTTTATCGGGCGTGGGGGTTCAAGTCCCCCCTCGGACACATAGGGTATTTCACACAAAACCTTGCTCGATTTCACAGAACTCCCAGTGCGGATGCGTCCGGGCTGGGAGTTCTTCGTGTGTGCGGGATCTTGTGCGGCGGGAGCCTGCCGATAGGGACCGACGGTGTTGTGTGGCTGGTTCATCCCATTGATGTTGATGGGATGGTCGGCTGTTCTGGGGTGCTGGCGCCGGTTCGCCGGTGCGCGGCGGCACGCCGGTGTGACTCGTGGTGCGGGTGCTGGTGGTGCGAGGTCGAGAGTTCGTCAGCCGGGTGGGGTTGTCGTTTCACCTGCGGGCTTGGCCCAGGGATCGGGGAGGTGGCGCTTGGTATGCCAGGCGCGCAGAAGGATGTGGTTGAGGCCGGCGAGCGCGAAGGCGATTGAGGACCATGTTCTTGGTGGTGCCGGAGACGCGAGTGAAGCCGCGGTCCATGTGGAGGCGGTGGGTCTTGATCTCGGCGTTGCCGGACTCGACGGCGGCGCGGCGGCCGTAGTCGGCTGCCCAAGGGCTGGTGCCCCAGACGGTGCGCTGGCGGGTCCAGGCCATGACGTCCGGGCTCAGGGTGACGGTCCTCCCGCACGCTCACTTTGTAATTGCCGCCCGTTCGGCATGCGTCTCATCCTGCGGCCCACCGGGCGAACGGGGTGGTGGCCCGACCCCGCACAGGTCCCCTGCCTGGAGCATGGGCCACCCGGCGCATGGGCGTTGTCTAGGAGCTTGGTTGGCCTGAGCCGCGTGCCCGTTCCAGCAGCACGGCCAGTGCCTGGGCATCGCCGGGATATGCGATTGGGTTCTCGTCGGTGGTGGGGGGTTCGAAGCGGGCGAAGAAGTCGTCGAGGGCTTCGGGGGTGACGGCGAGGGCGTTCGCGTCGGCCCGCAGGTTCCGCTCGGTGAGCCGGCGGAGCAACTCTGGTCGGTCGGTGGGCAGGTGGACCAGGACAGGGAGGCCGCCCGCTGCGCGTGCGGCCTCCTTCCATGCCTCGCGGTCCGCGCGCCGCCACAGACCGTGATCGAGGACCACGTCGTGCCCCGCACGTAGGTTCGTCGTGAACTGTCCCCGCACGGCCGCGAGGACGGGGCGTTCGCGGGCGAAGTAGGTGTCCTCGGGGTAGTCGACACCGTACCGGCCGTGGAGGCGGTGGACTTCCTCGTCCACGGACAGCCTGGTGAACCCGCGCGAGGCCAGAGCCTTTGCGAGCGTCGTTTTCCCGGAGCCGGTGAGGCCGGCAAGGAGAACCGCGAGGGGTGGCAACGTCGTTCAGTCCTTCTCCGGCGGTCGGTCAGTCGGTCAGCCTGGTCATTGTCCCCCCTCCCGGCTTGTGGCGGGTGGTTGCCAGGCGGTGTGAACGCCCCGGGCTTCGGCCGGCCAGCTGTGGGGCATGAGACCCAGGCTGACCCGGCGGAAAGCGAAGCGTGGGTCAGCGACGTTCACCCTGCCCTGGTACCGGCCGACATGAGCGAGGAGCCGGCCGGCCTCGTCCCGTACGGCGGGGCTCTGTTCCCGCCACAGGCCGGTGGAGAAGTGATCCACCCGGCGCCGCAGGTCGTCCAGGATCCCGGTGCGCCATTTGAAGTGGTGGACCGCGCAGAGCCGGTCCGGGTCGGGCTGGTGGCCGGGCGCGCGGTGGTTGCCGGAGGAGAGGGAGACCTCGTGGCGGGCGAGGACGATCTTGCGCGGGTCGCCGTGCAGGAGCCGGTGGGTGAGGTGCCCTCCGAGCGGATAGGCGAGATCGAGGCCGTCGCCCTGGTTCCAGTCGGTCAGGTGCCCGTCGGCCGAGACGCGGTCGAGAAGCAGACCGCCCACCACCTGCCTGCGACTACGTTCGGCCTGGGCGACGACTTCGCGAAGATGCGTGGGGTACTGCTGGAACTCGTCCGCGTCGGCGAACAGGTGCCACCCCCGCCCCGCTTGATGCCGCAGAGCGTCACGGATGTGAGAGTTGGTGTACTCGTGCCACGGTCCGCTACTGCTCCCGGCAGGCACGATGCCCGACTGCCGGCACACGGCATGAAGTTCGTGGCGGCGCTCGTCGGGGACGTGCTCGGGAAAGTGGAAGGTGAGCAGAAAGCGTTCGACACCCAGCCTGCGGTAGTGCTTGATCCAGGTGGTGAGCAAGGCCGCTTCGACGGGCCCGATCACGGCGATCAGCGTCGGCGTCAGCATCCCGCCCCCTTCCCGCGCAGACCGAGGGCGGACTGCGTCAGGTACCGGGCCTGCTCGGCGGCACTCCGCAGGTCCAGGACTTTCGGCGCTTCGGGACCGGGCGAGTCGAAGGGTCGGCGCACCAGGTCCTCCAGAACCCTGGCGAGCGAAGCGGCATCACCGGCGGGGAAGATCCGGGCCCAGGACTGGTCCCGCAACCGCTGGCTGAGATCCGGGTCATGGTCGGAGACGATCAGTGGCACACCGTAGCGGGCCGTGTCCATCACGAGCCCGGACTCCTTGCCCACCCCGGGGTGCCGGGCCACCAGAGCGGCGTCGGCCGCCGCGTACACGAGCCTGAGTACGGGTTCGCTGAGCGGTCCGGGCTCGGTGTGGAGGTGGATGTTCGGCAGGGCCTGCCAGCGGGCGAGCACGGTGCCGTCGAGCGGGTGGCCGGTGACGATCAGGCGCAGCGGTTCCTTCAGCCGGCTGAGCGCCGCGCCGATCACCCCGATGTCCTTGTGCGGCCACCAGCCCCCCACCAGACACACCACTGCCTCTCCTTCGGGGATGGCGAAGGCGGCCCGGCCGCCTTCGCGTTCGCTCTCGGTGAGGCGGTAACCGTCGTCGACGGCGAACGCCCGCACCACCGAAGCCAGGCCGGGGAAGAGCCGGGCGATCTGGTCGCGGACCGCGGTGGTCGGGCACAGGGCGATCACCCGCCGCTCTCCGCGGCGGGTGAGCCGTTCGAGCAGTCGCAGGGGTGCGTCGTCGGTGGTGACCACCTCGTGGACGAATCGCAGGTGAAACAGGCCGCCCAGGAGCGCTGCGGCGCCGTGCAGCGCCTCGCCGGCGCTCATGATCACCACCGCCCCCGCACCCCATCCCTGGCTGCGGGCCGTCTGTAGTGCGGCGGCCTCCACCAGACACCGTGCGATCAGGGCGATCTGGTGCGGGCTCCGCCGCATCACACGCGGCCAGCGGCGGGAGCGGAAGACCCGTTCGGCGATCCAGGAGAGCCGGGCCAGCAGGCCCGAAACCCGCAGCAGGAGATACGCGTACGGTCCGCTCGCGCCGGTGATCAGCTGTGCCTCGGTGTCGCGGAGTCCGGCGGCTGTCTGCTGAGCGATGCCGTTGGGAGCGATCACCAGGGTGCCGGGACATGCCTGGGCGAGGGCAAGCAGTGCGTGCTGATGGTGCCCGCCCAGCCGGTACGCGTACGGCTCGATCAGCACCAAGGTCCCTCGGGAACCTTGGGGGTTCGGGGTGCTGTTCATACCCTCATCCCCTCGGGTGTCCCGTGTACGGCGGTGAACCGTGCGCGAAGCCAGGCTGGGTCGTTGAGGTGCTCGAACGCCTTCCGGTCGGCGGTTGCCTGGCGGGCGAAGACGATGCCGTGGCGGGCGCCGGAGGCGACGTAGGGCGCGTACTCGCCTTCCCGGGCACTGGTCCAGGCACGGATCCGTGCTGTGGCGCGTCCGGCGCTCATGCCGTACTCGCTGCCGCGCGTGAGCATCGCGCACTCACGGAACCCGGCCTTCCACGCGTGGAACGGGCTCTGGTTGAACCGCGTGACCCCGGCACTCTCCCGGGCGAATTCGGTCTTGCCGGGCAGAGCGGCCAGCACATCGACCGCCTCGCCCATCTGCCGCAGCGCGGTACGGCGCACCAGCTTCAGCCCGCCGTACCCGTAGGCGTGGCCGGTGACCGGGTTGACGGCCCGCCACACCCGCAACGACACCCCCTCTTCCAAGGGTCCGACACCCGAGATGTTGAAGGCGGAGTGGATGTCGAAGTCGCCGTCGGCAAGGAAGAACTGCTCCGCGTCCACGACCTCCGCGCACAGCCGATAGGCGCGCCGCATTCCGTGCACGCCGTGCAGGCGCTTCACCGGTACGCCGAGCGCCCGCTCCAGGCGGGTGTGGAGGCGGTGGGCGAAGGGCTCGTCGTAGGAAAGGAACACCGCGTCGAACTGGTTCATGCGATCGCCTCCAGGTAGGACGCCGCCACGGAGGTCGGGTTGAGGCCGGTGGTGGAGGCGAACGCGCGCCGGGCGTGTTCGGCGTGGAAGGTGTCGTCGGTGGCCAGGCGTTCGGCCAGGGCGACGGCTTCGGCCAGGGTGGTGAAGTGCAGGGCAGGGTCGATGTGTTCGGCGAGCCAGCCCATGCGCGGGGATATCACCGGCAGGCCCATGCCCTGGCAATCGATCACTGACATCGACCAGGGGCAGCCGGGGCGGAAGGGGGCGATGCCGAAGCGGGCGCCGGCCAGCAGCTGCCGGTAGCGGATCCGGTCGCCCCGGTCGGAGACCACCTGGACATGCGCCATCGCGGCCAGTTGGTCGCGCATCCGCTCGGGACTGTCGTCCAGCCCTGAGCGCTCGGCCCGCCGTGTGCCGAAGAGGTCCATCACCCGCACCCGCACCAGCCCCGACGCGGTCAGCTCCCTGGCCAGGTCCACGAACCGCCCGGTGCCGTAGTGCGCGTAGAGCCGGTGGTTGTACACCCCGATCGCCCCCGCACCGGTACGGTCCGCCGCGGTGACGGCGGCGGGGTCGCGGACCAGGCGCCCGTCGCGCGGCGGGGGAACCACCCGCATCCGGCCGGCGACATCGACGCCCACCTGGACGGTGGCCGCCGATACCCAGGACGCGGCCGTGGCGGAGTGGACCATCACCCGGTCGCAGGCAGACACGCCCGCGGCGAACGCCAGCAGCACACTGCGCCCGAGCCCTCCGTCGTCCAGCGACGGATCCAGCACGACCCGTCCGCCGCCGCTGAGGGAGAAGGGCAGGTAGTGGCAGTACCCCGCCAGCAGGGCGCCTGACCCGGCTTCCAGCAGGGCAGCGCGCACAGCAGGGGCTTCCTCGACCTGGTTGGCCACCACCACATCCGGCTTCGCGGCCCGGATCATCGACGCCAGCTCACCGATGTCGGCGCCGAACCGGGCCCGGTACTTCGTGCCGTGCACCCTCGTACGGTGGAACACGGCCCGCGTGTCCCCGGCCGGCGCCGGAGACGCGACCGTCACCTCGGCACCGGCATCCGCCAGAGCCGGCGCCAACAAATCGGCGAAGATCCAGCCCGAGTCGGCGGCCAGCCGGTCGGGGTTGGAGATGTTGAGCAGATACAGCACACGCATGATGTCCCTGCCTCCCATGTACGGCGGCCCGGGTCTCGGACCGTCCGTTCAGGCAGACAACCGCCCCTCACCGGCCAGGGTCAGGGGCGACCACGCACCGCGTACGCGGTGTGCACGGGGTGTAAGCGACGTACAAAAACACGTACGCTGACCCGTGTTGGCGGGATGATTGCCGCAGCACCGGCGGAAGGCAGCGGGCCGTGGCCCTACACGACACCCACCCCATCTGGCACACCCCAGAAATGCGCGAGGCCATCACCCGCGGTGAGGCGGGGGCGGTCGTGCGCCTGGCCCGCCGCGCGGCCGAACTCACCCAGGCACAGCTGGGTACGGCGACCGGGTACACCGCCGCGTCCATCTCCCGCATGGAACGCGGCAAGCAGCCCATGCGCGACATGCAGCTCCTCCAGCGGATCGCCGACGTGCTGAACATCCCGCCCCAACTCCTCGGCCTCGCCGCGCGACACGCCACGCCACCAGCCACCGGCACCGTGCCCCGTCCGGCTCCGGGTGGGACTAGGGTTGCCGGACGGGACGCACGAGACGTGTTCGGTGACGAGGGAGAGGGTGAGGACCCGGTGCGACGCCGCAACCTCCTGGCCGGCCTGGCCGCCACCACCACAGGCACCCTCCTCGGTGGCGCGTCCGCAGGCGCGGCGTCGGCCCGTCCGGCACTGACCGGACTGGAGGACCTCCTCCTGCACCGCGGCGGCACACCCGCCGGCGAACCGACCCGCGCGGCGGTCACCGCGGCGGTGGACGCCTCCCGCCGGGACTTCGGGACCTGCCGCTACGACACCCTCGCCCGCGCCCTGCCCTCCCGAATCGCCCTCGCCCAGGCGCTCGGCCGCGAACACGCCGACGCGCAGGCGCAGTCAGCGACGGCGGTCGCCGAGCTCTACAGCATCGCGACCCGGCTGTGCATCAAACTCGGCGAGGACGGACTGGCCGCCGTCACCGCCGACCGCGCCCTGACCGCCGCCCTCTCAGGAGCCGACGCCCTCACCGTCGCCGAAGCACACCGCATGGTCTCCAGCTCCTGGCGCCGCCAGGGACACTACGCGCGGGCCACCGACGTCGCCGTCACCGCCGCCCAGCACCTGGCCGCCGACCGCACCACCCCCGAACCCCAGCGCCTCTCGGTCCAGGGCAACCTGTACGTGACCGCCGCGTACACCGCCGCCAAACAGGGCGACCGGCACACCGCCCACACCCTGATCACAGAAGCAGAAGCCACCGCCCGCCAGCTCGGCCAGGACCAGTCACCCGCCGGGACAGCGTTCTTCGGCCCCAGCCAGGTCCTGCTGCACCAGATCTCCATCAGCCACCTCCTCGGCGACGCCGGAACCGCCATCGACCACGCCCGCCACGTCAACACCGCACAATTGCCGACGGCCGAGCGCCGCGCCCGCTACTGGATCGACGTCGCCCGCTCCTTCGACCAGTGGAACAAACCCGGCAACTGCTACCGCGCCCTCCTCGCCGCCGAAGAAGCCGCCCCGCAAGAAGTACGCCGCGGCGCGGTACGCACCATGGCCGGCGGTCTCCTCCGCCACGACCGCACCCTGCCCGGCGTACGGTCCTTCGCCCACCGCGTCGGCGCCCTCACCTAACCATCGCCCTCCTCGCTAACCGGACTGCGCCGGCCGTCAGAGATCTGCCTGGCGTCGTCCGTGCCCGCAGGGCCTTTACTCGGGCTGCCCGCGCATGTCACGTTCCGTCAAAAGCGGACGAAGTCCGGGGGGCTCTCCGAAGCCTCCATGCGCCCCCATCATCAGTTCTCCTGCCGGATTCTCCCGCATTCTGCGACCATCTGCCCATGGCAGACAGCAGGGATACTTCGGCGTTGCTCACACTGGTCGGCAAGGTCGTTGCGGGTCTTGGCGGCCTGACTCACCGCGAGTTGGCCCCAGCCTTCGACCAGCTGGGCATGCCGCCGCTTGCCGAGGAGGCGGGGAGTAAGCGCACTCGCATCGAAAAGAGCTTCGGACAGGTGCCCGAAGCTCAGCTGCCGCAGCTTGCGCGACGGGTGCTGGACCACGAACAACTGTCCATGAGTCCGTCGAACCGCCATCGAATCGAGGATGTGCTGTGGGCCAGAGACGCACCGCCGCAGAATACCCACGAAAGCCCGCCGCGAGCTGGCTTCCGCCCTTGACCTGCTAGAGCTGACCCGCCACCACGACCGCTTCATGCAGCTCCTTGACTACTTCTGGATCACCACAGGGTCGGGACCCTCTCTGGATGATCTGCTGAACGGCATGCGGGCGGTAACACTGGGCGACCAGATCGAGCGGCACGTCTTCCGCAACCCAGGGGACTGGTCAGCGGAAGATCTCTTCGACAAGCTCGGGGCATTCGAGGCCGGAGACGCCAGATTCGCCCGCTTCCTACAAGGCCTCGTCTCGGCCGACGTCCTCTTCGACGAGGACCTCCAGAGAATGACGGTCAGTACGATCAATAAGCATCTTCGCTGCCGGGCTCGAGAGCTGCGACAAACCGGCGATGACGGCGGCTACCCCGGATTCACCCTGGTGGCGACCCGGCTCCACGGCAACCGGCGCCCGAAGAACATCATCTTCGGCACCCGTACCAAGCCGGACATCCGTTTCCGATCCTCGGTCGACAACGACAACGACAACGACATCGAGATCGTCGGAGGGAACCGGGACGACATCCTCGTCTACGACCAGGAGATCCCCTCCGAGGGCCTGCGCTGGCGTGACCTGCACGCCTGGTGGCACGACACCGGCAGCTTCGGCAGCGAGGTCGAAGCCAGGACCGATCTCTACAAACGACTCCTCAAGAGCCTCCCAGAAAATTCGGAAGGCCAGAAGAATCTCTTCATCGCCTACCACGAGATCCTCGCACCCTCGATTGAGGTGCCGGCCCTGCTGCCCGAGGTATGGCTTCACTGGGACCACAAAACCGTCCAGCAGCGCGGCCCCGAGGCATTGCTCCGTTCCCGCATGGACTTCTTCCTGCTCCTGCCCCATGGACAGCGGGTAGTACTGGAGGTCGACGGATCACAGCACTTCACCCGCGACCGCAGCCGTACCCTTGACACCGCCAAGTACGCCGCCATGGTCGCCGCCGACCGGAATCTCAAACTCCGGGAGTACGAGGTATTCCGCTTCGGCCACGACGAACTCAAGCTGCTCGACGACGCCGGGGCCCTGCTCCAGCAGTTCCTGCCGCACCTGTTCCGCCGCTTCAGGGTGAGCAGCAGCTGACACTAGGACGTCGCCCACATCTTCGAGATCCTCCTGGGGTGGTGCGGAAACGCCTCGTACAACTGCCTGATCGACCCTCCTCGCTGCGGCTGCCTCCGCGCGACCTCGGGTGACGGCGAGGCGGACCGTATGACTACGGTGGGGACCCGGTGGTGGACGGCTGCGATTGCCTGATTTCAGAAGAAGTTCTGGGCCGCGCCCATGAGCGCCTGAACTGTGGCATCACCGGCGCTCTGGACGAGTGGTTCGGAGACCCGCTGCCAGAGTTGACGCAGCCGGCCCGGATCGGGGGCGCTCGCGTTGGCCTCGTCGACGAGTGCCTGGGCGTCCTGGACCAGGTGAATCCGCTGGCCATCCGGCAGGTCGGCCGACCGTGCTGCCTCCAGTACCTTCATGGCGAACTCTGCCAGTTCACCGGAATTCGGACCGAACGCGTTCGTCTGAACGTTGCCGGATCCGAACTGGTTTCCGCCCCCGTAGTTGTTGACGGTGCCGATGTTGAAGCCAGGTTGGTTGCGCATGAAGTCCCTCACGTTTACGTCATCCGCAGTACCGCACTCTTTGCCGAGAGCGGTCAGCGTCAGAGCCTGTGGCGGGCCGCCGCGGCCGTAGTTGAGTACAGCGAGCCCCTTCTCGCCCAGATACTCGACCGCGAGGAGGATCTCGTCGAGTTCGAGTGCCTGTCCGTACAGCATCGCAGCAGGGGAGACGAGGAAGTCCTGGACCTCCAGCCGGCACTTTGGGTATGTGTCCATGGTGGCAACCACCAGGGCACTGGCGAGGTAGTCGAACCGAACCCAGTGTGTGCCACGGAGTCGCAGCAGTCTCTCCGCCTTCGCCACGCCGGAAACAGAAAGCGCGATCTGCGTGCCGCGGTCGTTGCCGAGCGTGCGAATCCGGTGAACCACGCCGGCCTGCTCTGCGTACTGCAGCAGGGTGCCGATTCGGCCCGGGGAGAGTTGGTGGTCCTGGGCGAAGTCGGCCGGGCTCCTCATCTCCTCCGTGTTGCCCTCGGTCAGCTCGTAGAGCCACAGCACAAGGCTTGCCACGAGTCCGTCCAGGACGGGCCCGCGTACGTGATTCGGAGTGAACAGCTGCTTCTCAGGTATCGGTTCCGGCGTCGGCCTCCAGCCGCCGGTGGGGGCGAGCGCGGCACTGCGCCGCTTCCAGTAGTCCCCGATGTCTTCGACGCCGCGGTATGCGCGAACCTTTCGGTCGACGCTCAGCTCCCACCCCAGCTGTCCATGGGCTGCTTCCGGGCCCGAGTTTGTCCCTTGCGCCCAGTGTTCTTGTTGGGAAAGCAGGAAGGCGCGGCGCAGGAGCTCCTTGGACGCAGGGGTAGCCGGCAGTCCCAGTTTGTTTACGGCGTCGCTGCTGAGGAGGGTGGGCCGGGTGGTGTCATCTACCGGCCAGTGTGCTTCGACTGCCGCCATCGCCTGTACGAGCGCCACGAATGTGTGCACCGTGTCCGCAGAATCGGAACAGTGGGCAGCGCCAGCGATCGTGAGTTCCAGCCGGGTCTCCGGTTGGGGGACAATCCTGCTGGCATCGGGCCAGGCCACCAAGAGATGCGCCGGAATCCGCGCCAGGACTTGGACCGCGTCAACCCCTTGTTGGTCGAGTCGGCGGTCGACCAGGGCGAAGGTCGGCCAGCCGGTGTCACCGAACGCTTCCTCCCAGACGACTTGGAGCAGCTTGCGTTGGTCATCGTTCTGCGGGGCCGGGAGGCCGGCGAGATTCGTTGCCTGTATCTGCACGGTTCATTCTTGCCGTTTTCCCGGCCGAATGGTCACGAACGGGTACTCGGGGAACTGTGGAGCAGCGGCTATCTCTCCGGTGGCGGCGCGCTCGGGAGTTCTTCAGCTGGTTCAGATCTGGGGAGGGGCCGGGGTGCCATTGCTGTTACTGGGGGGGCTCGTCGGCGAAGCGCTCCAGGTCCTGGTCCAGGACTCGCAGCACTGCGTGGGCGAGGAGGAGGGCCGGCAGCGCAAACTCCGGCCGGTATGAGTCGGGCGAGGCGCGGTGTGCTGTGAGGTGACGGTTGATCGTGTCCTGGGTGCCCCCGCCCGCGAAGGCGTTGCTCATGCCTACCAGTACGAGGAGGGCTTGAACTGTGACAGGGTCAGATCGCTCCATTCGTACGCGTGGGTTAAGGCGCTGGCGGTAGTACCGTGACGCCCTGCTGCCGGGTAGGCGACCTGGGGAAAGCTGCGCCTGATCCAGGCGTTGTCGTTCTGCTTCATGGCGGTCTCCAGCACGTTGCTCGCGAGCGCCTGGGCTCCCTCGTTGAGTCCGGCGCGCGCGGCGCGTAGCGCGGCCGTGAAGATGACGCGCATTCCCGCCAAATCCGGGTGGCCGATGATCTCCAGGCTGGCTTCCATGTCATCAAGGACATCGAGGCGGTACTCGTCCAGGAGGGCGTTCTGCTCCTGCGGTCTACTTGATGACAGCAGCGCCCTGACAATCGACGCCTGGGGGGCCCAGGCGACGGATAGGCCGTCGGCCTTGCACAGGTCCAGGACGGCATAGAGGTCATCGGTGGTGAGATCGCCAAGGTTCTTGGGGAGGAACAGCACCGCTGCTGCGGCGAGTTGGTCGAGCAGTGAGCGGGGAAGCGAGACGCTGCGTACGATGTCGTCGATGCGGCTGTGCCAGTCGTACGGGTCGCTCAGTTGGCGCCGGAGCGCCAGAACGGGCTCGGTGATCGCTTCCACTTGGTGCTGGATGTCTACGGCGGCTTGATAGCCGCTGTCGGGACCCACAACACTTTCGACGGCTCTGCGTGTGGCCTCGATCTGCCGTATCTCTCGCCGGATGGGTGCAAGCATTCTGTCGGTGGAGTTCATCTGCTTCACGGCCTGCCGGGCTGTGGTCATGAAGCTGGGCAGCTTGAGGCTCACGCTGCCGCCCTCGTGCGAATTCCCCTCCAATTCGGTGCCTTCAGCGTCATCTGCACCCATACGAGAGTCGGACAAATCGCTGTGTCGGCGAACGTAGTAAGGCTGTGCGGCGGCGGTCCCAGACAGCTGATCGCCGCAGGTCAGCCGGTTGTGTCAACAACCCACACAGCATGATCAAGAAACTCCCCGTACCGGCCCGCCCGTTCGCCGGGTCGGCGGCGGAACTGCTCGACCGTGCGGGGTCAGATTTTCCAGAGGGTTACGGTCCACGCCGCGACGCGTGCGTTGCCCAGGACCATGACGTGGTCTCCGGTGGTCAGGGTGCCGGTGGCCAGGAGGCGGTCGAGGTTGAGGACGACGTCCATCGGTCCGAGGTGACCCCACCGCGTGAGGTTCTCCTCGCAGATCGGATGGATCGGCAGATCCAGGGCCTGTTCGTAGAAGCGGTACGCGCCGGTGGTGGTGTTCGGCATCAGGGTCGCGCTCACGTCGTCCTTGGTCAGCCCGGCCTCGGCCAGGACCTCGTCGACCAGCACGGCTGTATGGACGCGGCCGGCAACGGCCAGTTCGAAGGCCCGTTGCCCGCCGGCGTTCTCGGGGGACGGCTCGCGGCCGGGGGTACGGGCGTGGGTGCCCGCGAGTTCGTGAAACCGCCCGTCCGCCCGCATCCGGTGGGCCACCAGGACGGGCCGGCCGGCGCGGACCAGCGTCATCGCGAACGCCCCGTCACCGACGACCATCACCGGGTGGCGTACCCGGCCGGCGTCGGGAGGCCTGCTGCCGTACGTCACGAGCACACTGTGCCGCGCCGGGTCGGCCGCGAGCAGGTCGCGGGCCAGGGCCCAGGTCACCGCCGACGCGGCGCACCCCGACCCCGCCACGGTGAAGGGGAAGGCTGTCACGCCCGCCGTGTGCTGGACGCGGGCCGCGTCCGTGCCCACGTCTCCTTCTCCCGGCCGCGCGGCGATGTGGATCAACGCGTCCGGCGCGTGCGGGTTCGCGGCCAGCAGTTCGCGGCAGGCACGCGCGGCGAGCGCACCGGCGTCGGTGTCCGCGTGCACGCCCACCGTACGAACCCCGGAGGCGTCCGCTCCGCCGGGCGCCGCGTGTTCGACCCCGGCGAACTGGGGAAGGTCGACGACCCGTACGCGCTTGTCGGGCAGCAGGCAGTGGACAGCGCCGATACCGATACCCATCGGACTCCCTCGATCACGTGCGCCACTGGCGGCAACCGGCCCACCCAGGTGCCTCGTTCGGCAATTCTCATCAGCCCGCGCCTGTCGGCGCTCCCTCGGATCTCCCCACGACCACACCGGCACACGCCGGATCCGGGGAGGCGCACCGAAGCTCCCACGCGCACCGGCACCGGGCTCCCACGCCCGGCGTGCGAATTTCCGCTCTTCACGCCTGTCCGGGATGGAGGCCAGGGCCTTGTGGACAGTGAACAAGACGCCGTCCCTGCGTTCCCCGGCCGCCGGGGCGAGGCGGTCCGGGGCGGGCTGGTGGCCGGGCGCGTGGTGCTGGCCCGAGGCGAGGGGGACGTCGTGACGACGCTGACAGTCACCGGTGAGTGGCCGGCTCGTTGACCGGGTTGAGGCGTCGGGCAGGGAAGGGCCTGCCCGAGGGCCGCTCAGCGGCGGCAGCGCTCCGACCGTCTGGGACGACGGGTCCATCACGAAGGGCAGAGACATGACGGCGTTCGACAAAGCATTCGAGGTAACGGTGTCGCTGTACGGCGGCTCCTCGAACCATGCCGCGGACCGAGGGGGCGCGACGAACTACGGCATCACCGAGGCCGTGGCCCGGGAGAACGGGTACACCGGGGCGATGGGGGACCTGCCGTTGGAGAAGGCCAAGGAGATCTACCAGCGCCGCTACTGGAGCCCGCTCCGTCTGGACGGCGTCGCCGGGGCCTCGGAGCCGATCGCGCTGAAACTGTTCGACATCGCCGTCAACATGGGCGGGGGGACGGCGGCGCAGTTCCTTCAGCGTGTGCTCAACGTCCTGAACCGGCAGCAGGCCGACTATCCGGACATGACCGTGGACGGTGCGATCGGACCGAAGACGGTCTCGGCGTTCACGACCTTCATGACCAAGCGCACGGCGGAAGGCGAGATGGCCGTGCTCAAGGCGCTCACCAGCCTCCAGGGCGCGCGATACATCGAGTTGGCCGAAAATCGGGAGCAGAACGAGGCATTCGTCTTCGGCTGGCTCGTGAACCGGGTGTGACGGAGACGTCCCCGTAGGGCGGCAGCCCGGCCCGGGCTGCCGCCCTACGGCTTCTGGTCTCGGGCGCACGCTGGCGCGCCGCCATGGGACCGACGGGGTGAGGGCTCGTCGGCGAGGCGTTCGTCAGACGGTGGTCGCCAGCCAGCCGACCTGCTCCGTCGTGTGCTTGCCGTCGCTCATGACGCTGGCGTTCACCCTGACCTCGTTGAGGCGGATCAGGAATCCCTTCTCGGTCACGTCGTGGACCCGGATGCCGGGCGTGTCCGGTCCGTTGAACGTCTGGGTCAGCGGCAGCACGATGACCTCCGACCCGGCCGGAAAGGGAGTCGGGAAGGTGACCCGGGTGAAGGTCGAGGTGTTGCCCCCCGCAGTCTCGATCGCGTTGTCGGAACTGAGGCTGATCCTGCCGGTCTGGAACATGGCCATGTCGTGCTCCCGTGCTTGGCTTCCTCGGGCTGTCGTCCGACAACCGACGGCAATCTGTCCACTCAGTCCTCATTGATGCCGTATTCACCCGTATGAGTGATCGTCATTCAGCCGTCACCGCTGGGGGCGGGGACAGTCTTTTGGGTGTACGGGCGGCGTTTCGCCCTCTGGTGGCTTGTGGGACCTGCTGGAGTCGTCGGCGGTGCAGCCGATGATCAAGGGAGATGGGCCGATGAGGGTTGGGCGAGGACTTCTGACGGGGCTGGCGGTGATCGCGGTACTCACCGCGACCGCCACACCGGCGGCGACCGCGTACGCACCGGGGGCCCCGGAGGCGCGGACGGTGGCGTTCGTCACCGCCGGGGAGCACGCCTGGACCGTGCCGGAGGGGGTCACCGAGATCACGGTGAGCTTGTGGGGATCGGGCAGCGGGGGTGCGGGCGGGACCGGTGGCGCGGGCGGCGGAGGCGGTGGTGGCGCGGGAGGACAGGACTTCACCGGCGTCGGCAAGGGCGGCGACGGGGGCGGGGGCGGGGGTGGTACCGGCGGCGGAGGTGGCGCCGGGGGCTTCTACCAGAGGTGCCGGGTGGAGGTCGATCCCGGGCGTACGTACTGGGCACTCGTCGGCAAGGGCGGCAACGGCAGCGGCGGCACCCCAGGAGCGGCCGGCGGCAGCGGGGGCCGATACCGCGACGCGGTGGGCATCGGCGGCGAGAGCGGCAAGGACGTCGTCAACGCCACGACCGGTGCGGGGGAGAGCGGGCACGAGAGCTGGTTCGCCGAGATGCGGGACGCGCTCTGGGTGCCGAGTTCGATCCTGGCGCAGGCATCCGGCGGCGGCGCGATGACCAAGGGCGGTGCGACCGGGACCGCCCGCGGTGGTGAGTGGGGCGGCGGCGGCAAGGCCCTGGGCATCTCCGGGGGCAACGGTGCCGGCGGCAGCGCCGAAGGCAGGGCGACCGGCGGAGAGGCCGGCCACCCCTTCCAGCGGTGCCCCTACGCGCGACCCACCGCGGACAACCCCTTCCGCAACCCCAACGACCTGGGCGTGGGGGGCGGCGGTCACGGCGGTGACGGGAAGTCAGGTTCCGCCGGTGCGTCCGGCGCGGTCGAGCACCGTCCCGGCGGCAAGGGCGGCGAAGGCGGCCGGGGCGGGTTCAGCCCGTACGGCGACCAGGGTTACGGCGCCGGAGGAAACGGCGGGGACGGCGGCAACGGCGGTGACGGCGGCCACGGCGCGCCCTACGCCGGAGGCGAGGGCGCCTACGGCAAGGACGGCGCCCCCGGAGCACCCGGCCGGGCCGGCCGCGACGGAGCTGTGATCATCACCTACTGACCCCGGTCACCGGCGCGGACTCCGCCCCCTGGGCAGGGTCCGCGCCGGCCGGGTTCAGGCAGGCGCCGGCCCGGCGGCCGTCCGCTCCGGCCGTTCTGGCTGTTTGCCGTCTCCTGCCGCGTGCCGGCGACGACCGGATCACCGTCCTGGGCCACCTTCCGCCTCGACAGCGGCGGAAGTTGAGGTTCCGGTCCTGCTCTCACTGGACACCGTTCTTGGTCAGTTGGCGCACCAGCGCCTCCACCAAGGGGGGCTCCAGGCCCAGAGCCAGGAACGCCAGGCGTTCGCGGCCGTGGCGTTCGATCTCGAACCGGTGAAAGGTCATGAACGCCGACGCGCCTCTGAGCCGGTTCACGCCGGTCACCTCGCTCCACGCCACCGCGTCCCACTCGCGGCCGAACAGATCGGTGACGACCAGGCCGTACGTGTAGAGGTGGCACCGCCTGAGGTCGAACCTGGCGGACGTACGACGCCAGGCCAGGAGAAGGCCGTACAGGACGAGCACCACCGCCGTCAGGACCGCGCCCTTGGCGAACGCCGCCGGGGGCGAGATGGCCACCAGGCAGACGATCAGCACGACGTACAACGCCGCGCCGGCCCGCCGCGCCACCTGCGCCAGGCCGCCCGCCACCCCCGCGACGGGATAACTGCCCAGCTTCCGGCCGAGGCCGGACCCGTACACGCTCTCTCGCATGATGTTTCCTCTCCCCTTGGACATCGTCATGAGCTCCCCGTCGGTCCGGGCCGGCCGTCTGCCGTCGAGGTGCGGCTGACGGGCGGCCGGTCCCTCGTCCGCAGGAGGAGTTGAGCGAGCAGACGGGTGCGCGGGACCATGCGCCCCACCTCGACGTACTCGGTGTCCGCGTGGGCGCCCCCGCCCACGCCGCCCAGGCCGTCCAGCGTCGGACAGCCCACCGCCGCCGTGTAGTTGCCGTCCGAGGCGCCGCCGACGGCGATCCCCCGCAGGCGCTCCTGGCCCAGTTCCGCGGCGAGCCGGGAGGCGAGAGCGAACAGTTCGGCGGAGGACTCCGGTTCCATGGGCGGCCGCCGGCCGCCGCCCAGTACCTCCAGCCGGGCGCCGGGCGTCCAGGGTGTGAGCCCCCGCAGGAGCGCGTCGATCCGGTCCTGCGCCGCCGGGGTCGGCACGCGCACGTCCACCGACACCCGCGCCAGCGCGGGCACCGTGTTGCGCGCGCTGCCCGCCGACAGCAGGGTGGGCGTGACGGTCGCCGGGCCCAGGACGGAGTCGGTGCCGACGGCGCCCATCGCGGCGCCGAGACCGGCGATGGACAGCACCTGGTGAGCGGCCTCGACTGCGGCGTTGACCCCCTTGTGCGGTTCCTGACCCGCGTGCGCGGCCCTGCCGTGCACGACGACGTCGTAGCGCGCCGTACCCTTGCGGGCGATCTTGAGCGCACCCCCGTCGTCCGCGGCCGCCTCCAGGACGAAGGCTGCCGCGCAGCCTCGCGCGGATTCCTCGATCAGCTGCCGGGAGGTCGCCGAGCCGACCTCCTCGTCCCCGTTGACCAGGACGCACACCCCGTCCGGCGACGGCAGCGAGGCCAGGGCGTGGAACAGCTGCACCAGGCCCGCCTTCATGTCCAGGACCCCCGGCCCGCGGGCGATCCCGTCGGCCACCGACCAGGGGTGGCTCTCGATCGAGCCCATGGGCCACACCGTGTCGTGGTGTCCCACCAGCAGGACCCGCGGCGTGCCGAACGTCCACCGCAGATGGGTCACCCCGTCGATCACCAGCGTCTCCGGCCCGGCTCCCAGCAGTCTCGTCCCGAGAGCGCCCACCACCCCGGCGCTTCGCGCCACCGCTTCGTGATCGGCCGAGAAGGACTCGCAGCGCACGAGTTCCTCCAGATCGGCCAGCATCGCCGGCAGTACGGGACCGGCCCCCCGGGTCATCGGTCCCGCCCCCGGTCGACGCCCCGTCGTACTCCGTGTCGTAATCCGTGTCGTGACGACACATCTCCCCCTCGGATTCTCGTGAGCCATGGTGCGGCGGAGCGCCCTTCCCCCCTGGGGAGCCCCGCCGCGTCAATGACGTTAGGGCCGGCCGAGGTATTCCACCAGCGACTGGATCGCATAGGATCCATGCGTCCGGAGAATGGGTCGTGGAAGGGGAGAGTCGTGTTCGAGGTCGACGCGCTTCGGCTGCTCGTGGCCGTGGCGGAGACCGGATCGTTCACCAAGGCGGCGGTCCGGCTCAACTACACGCAGTCCGCGGTGTCCCGGCGGATCGCCACGCTCGAACAGCAGGCGGGCGGACCGCTGTTCGAACGGCTCCCCCGGGGAGTACGGCTCAACCCCGCGGGCCGTACGCTGCACCGGCACGCCCTGGAGGTGCTGGACCGGCTGTCGCGGGCGGCGCGGGAGCTGGCCGTGCTGCACGCGGGGCACGGCGGCCTGCTCCACATCGGAGCGTTCGCCACCGCCAACATCTCCCTCGTGCCCAGCGCCCTGCGGGCCCTCCAGCACACCAGGCCGGAGGTCGAGGTCATCGCGGTCGAGGGCTGGACCGACACGCTGATGGAACGCCTCGCGGACGGGGCGCTGGACCTCGCCGTCGTCAGCGACTACCCGTCCGGTCTGCCGGCGGCCGACGGGGTCACGACGACCGTGCTCTGCGAGGACGAACTGTTCGTGGCCCTCCCGCGCTCGCACCGCCTGGCCGGGGCCCGGACGGTCGACCTGCGGGAACTGAGCGAGGAGGCCTGGCTCCACAGCGCGTACGGCGACCGCCCCACAATGCTCGCCGACGCCTGCGCACGGGCGGGCTTCACCCCCAGGAAGATCATCCGGATCGCGGAGTGGACCGCGAAGTTCGGCTACGCCGCCGCCGGACTGGGGGTGGCGCTGGTCCCCTCGCTGGCCGCCCGGGCGGTCCCCGACGAACTGGTGCTGTGCCGCCTCACCGACCCGGAGCTGCGCCGGACCGTCCAGGTGGCCCTGCCCACGACCCCTCTGCCGGCGGCACTGACGCTGCGGGATCTGCTGCACGACGCCGTTGCCTGAAATCGGCTGACCCAGGCAGTTGACCGAATCAGTCGACCGGGCCAACGAACCGCGTCACGCCAGCAGCGACACCAGCCTCTCGTGGACGCCCTCCTTGCCGTCCGTCGGAGGACCCGGCACCAACTTCGCCTGGTCCGAGGGGTCCTGGGAGAGGGCGTGCAGCCGTCCCTTGTGGCGCGCGAGGACCAGGCTCGTACTGTCGCCCGCGATCTCCGCCGACCCCTGCGCGGTGTAGTGGGTGACCGTGAGCAGCGCGGAACGCTCCGAATCGGTGAGGACGGCGTCGGTGTCCAGCGCCGGATCGGGTTCCGCCGCCGAGCCCCTGGGCAGCCATTCGGTGAGGGTACGAAGCGCCTCGTCGAGCTTGTACAGGCCGATCTGGTGGACGCCGAGCGCGTCGATGCGGACCATCAGGCAGATCGGTTCGGGCTGGGGGAGCAGGAGGATCCGCCACGGTTCACCGGGCGTCGTCCCCGTCGTACGGGCGTCGAGCACCTTCCGGGCCCTCTGCTGGAACGCGACGGCGATGCCCAAGTCTCCCCGTACCTGCACCTGTTCGCCGTCCGTGCCCGCCAGGAGCAGTTGCCGCGCGGCCAACGAGCGGACGGCCTCGGTGAGTTCGTCGTCCGACGGCCGGGCTTCGAGGAAGTCCACGATGGCGTCCACGGCGGTGAGTTCGGCGATGGTGTACGCACCGAGCAGTACGGGGCCGGTGTACACGAGGTCCACCACGGCCGAGACCAGCCCCGGGGGGACGGACGCCTCGCCCGGACTCGGCACGGGCGGCGTCGGTGGCGGCGGCGGGACGATGTCGTGCCGGTCGTCGTCACTCATGACGTGCCTCCTGCCTTCCAGCTGCTCGCCGCAGGTGGCTCACGCCCTTCGCGCAGCACCTCGGCGGCGACCGGTGACGGTGTCTGGGTCACCCACACCTCGGAGTTGCCGAACAGTCCCCGCCCCGCCGTGCCGGACAGCGCCTGGCCCAGCTCACCGGCGAGGTCGGGCCGGTCCGGGGGCGGGAACCGGGCCGCCAGCTCCTGGGCGGCGGCGGTCACGTCGTCGTTCGCCTCGATCCTGCGCAGCGCCTCGGTCAGGGACCGTGCGACCGGCGGGGTGAGGGAGGTGGGCACGGCCAGGACCGGTGACAGGTACATCGGGTGCCGCTCGGTCATCCGGGACAGCCCCCAGGGACCGACATTGCTGCCGGTGAACCGGTACACCACGTAGTCCATGAGGTGCCGGAGGTCGCTCAGGCTCGGCAGCTTGCTCCCGCCGAACGCGGCCGGGGTCTTCTCCAGCTGGACCCAGGTGCCCTGCGCCGTACGTCCGTGCAGCTTCTCCCGCACCACGTGGCCGCGCATGCCGATGTCGGGGTAGAGCTTCTTGTCGATGTCACGGTGGTGGCTGGAGAGCCGGGGATGACTGCCCTTGCCGGCCCGCCACGCCTCGTACAGCCCCGGATCGTCCACCAGCACATGACCGCCGCGGAGTACGTCACGCAGCTGCGGCACCTGGAGGCCGTGCCGCTCCAGGTCGGAGAGGATCGCCGCCTCCTCCGGGCTGAGGTGCTCGGCCGCCCGCAGCAGTCCTCTGCGGTACTCACCCGCCCGCGCGGTGATCCCGATCATGAGACGGACCCGGTCCCGCACCGTCTCGGTCCGCCGGGCGCTGACGGGGCCGGGAGCCGCCCCGCCGGTCCGCCCGGCGTGCTTCACGAGCGCTGACATGGGCTTGCGCTTCATCTGGCCAGTACAGCACGAGAGCGGAGAACGCGCAGAGGACGACGCCGGGGGACCGAGAGCGCCGGGGACCGAGAACGCCAGGGACCGGCAACCAGCAGGGCCTCCCGCCGGCCGGACGGCCGTCAGCCGGCCCGGCGGCGGGAGGCCCCGCTCCCGTACGGTGGTCCTGGGCGCCCCCGGGCGCCCGGGGTCACTTGACCTCGACGCCCGCGCCGGCCGCCTTGAGGGACTCGGAGGCCTTGTCGGCGACCTCCTTGGAGACCTTCTCCAGGACGGGCTTGGGGGCGCCGTCCACGAGGTCCTTGGCTTCCTTCAGGCCGAGCGAGGTCAGTTCGCGTACGACCTTGATGACCTGGATCTTCTTGTCGCCGGCGCCCGTGAGGACGACGTCGAACTCGTCCTGCTCGTCCGCCGTCTCGACCGGGGCGCCCGGGCCCGCGGGGCCGGCGGCGGCGACCGCGGCGGCGGCCGTGACGTCGAACTTCTCTTCGAACGCCTTCACGAACCCGGAGAGTTCGAGCAGGGTCATGTCCTCGAACTGCGCGAGCAGGTCGTCCTGCGACAGCTTCGCCATGATGGCGGTCCTTCCACTGGTGCCACTGATTCGACTGATGCGGCTCATGCCACTGATACGGCTCATGCCACTCATGCGGCCGATGCCGGGTGTACTGATCGGCGGGCGCGCGGCCCCCGGCGGCCCTCACCGGACGGTGACGGCCGTGACGCCGGGTTACGCGGCGCCGTCCTGCGCTTCCTTCTTGACGCGAAGCGCTTCCGCGGTGCGGACGAACTTCGAGGGAAGCGCCTGGAAGAGGGAGGCAGCCTGCGACTGCTTGCCCTTCATGGCACCCGCCAGCTTGGAGAGCAGAACCTCGCGGGACTCGAGGTCCGCGAGCTTCTTGAACTCGTCGGCGGACAGCGCCTTGCCGTCAAGGACACCGCCCTTGATGACGAGATTCGGGTTGTCCTTGGCGAAGTCACGAAGACCCTTCGCCGACTCCACCGGGTCACCGGTGACGAAGGCAACCGCCGTCGGACCCGCGAACAGGTCGTCCAGCGTGTTGATCCCGGCCTCGTTGGCCGCGATCTTGGTCAGCGTGTTCTTCACCACGGCGTACTGGGCGTTCGCACCGAGGGAACGGCGCAGCTCCTTGAGCTGCGCCACGGTGAGACCCCGGTACTCGGTCAGCACGGCGGCGTTCGAGCTGCGGAACTTGTCCGTCAGCTCGGCCACCGCGGCAGCCTTGTCGGGCCTTGCCATGAGCGTCGGCCTCCTTCCGGGTGATGAGGACCGCTCTCGGAAGGCGCTGAACGTACGAAACGCCCCGGCGCAGGTGCACGGGGCGCGGCACGGCCGTACGGCAAGCGCTGCCGTCGTACCGAAGCTCTCCAACGTGACCTGCGCAGGCCGTCCGCGGTCAGCGGATCCTTCGGCCGCCGGGCTCGGTGACGAGCGCACGACGACAACCAGCGGTTTTTGGCTTCGGCACGACAGTAGGGAAACCGGTCGTAACCGGCAAATCCGCTCCGGTGGCTGTTTTCGGTGGCATTCGGCTGCCACAACCGGTCCTCGTGCAGGCCGAGTTGGTGGATGCCGCAGCGCCGGCGGGAGGCCCCGCCCGCAGGCCCGGCACCCGCCACGATCACCCGATCGAGACTCCTGTTCGACAGGCGATCGACGAGCCGGGCCGGTGGGTCATGAGACGGTTGAATGACGGTTGAATCCTGGGGAATCCCGTCCGGCGGCGGAGGTTCGCGGCTACCCTCGACAACCTGACCAGCGCACTGTTCGAAGAGGGGAGCGTGGATGGTGCCCGGGGCCGAGCGGCCGGTCGTTCTTCCTTTGCTCGAACGTGAATCGGAGCTGGCCTCGGCGACGCGGGCCGTGGACGCGTTGTGCGGGACCGCTCCCGCCGGCGGGCTGCTCGTCTACCGGGGCGCCGCCGGGCTCGGGAAGACCGCGTTGCTCAACGAGGTACGGCGGTTCGCGGCGGGGCGGTGTGCCGTGTGGTCCGCGCGCGGCGGCGAGACGGTCACGTCCGTTCCCTTCCACGGCGTACGGCAACTCCTGCAACCCGCCCTCATGGCCGGTGAGTCCGGGGGCGCGACGGCCGGAGAAGCCCTCGACGCGCGGGAACTGCTCGGTGACCGGTACGAGATCGTCGGCCCCGCCCTCGGGATCGCCCCGCCCGGCACCCAGCACGCCGACCCGCAGGGTGTCAGGGACGGACTCGACCTCCTGGTCGACCGGCTCGCCGAGGTGCACGGACCGCTCCTGCTCGTCATCGACGACGCGCACTGGGCCGACCTGGAGACCCTGGCCTGGCTGGCCTCCTTCGCCGGGCGGCCGCCCGGCGGACCGCCCGTCCTCGTGGTGGTCGCGTACCGCACCGAAGAGGCCGTCGGCGAGACCGCGCGGCACCTCCAGACGCTCGGGACCGCCGCCCGGCTGCGCGTCTCCCTGCGCGCGCTCACCCCCGAGGCCACCGCCGAGCTGACCCGCGCCACCCTGGGCGAGGAGGCGGACGACCCGTTCTGCCGGGAGGTGTGGGCCGTCACCGGCGGCAACGCGTACGAAACCGTCGAACTGCTCGCCAAGGTCCAGGACAGCGGACTGGCCCCCGCCGAGGAGTCGGCGAGCGCTCTGCGCGCCCTCGGCGCCTCCGCGCGCGGCAAGGGCCTCGTCGCCCGGCTGGAGGAACTGGGCGCGAACACCACCAAGTTCGCCTGGGCGGCGGCCGTCCTCGGTACGGACATCTCCCTCGACCTGGCCATCTCCCTGTCGGGTCTCGGGTGGGAGGAGGCCGCCGAGTGCGCCGAACGGCTGCGCGTGGCCCGGATCCTGGAGGGCACCGACCCGCTGGAGTTCGTCCACCCGCTCATCGCGGGAGCCGTCTACCGCGCCATCCCGCCCGCCATGAGGACCGCGTTGCACGGCCGCGCCGCATGGGCCGTCTCCCGCAGTGGCCGGGGAGCCGCCGCCGCGGCCCCGCACCTCCTCGAAGTCCACCCGGACAATGACGCGGAACTGGTGGGCCAGTTGCGCGAAGCCGCCGCCGAGAACCTTGCCGTCGGCGCCCCCGACGCCGCGCGGCGCTGCCTCGAACGCGCCCTGCTGGAACCGCCGTTGCCCGCCATCCGGGCGCGGGTGCTGTACGAACTGGGCTGCGCCACCCTGCTCACCTCACCGGCCACCACCGTCGGCCATCTGCGCGCCGCCCTCGACAGCCCCGACCTCGATCCCGCACTGCGCGTCGACGTGGTGTTCCGGCTGGCGCAGGCCCTCACGCACAACAACCAGACCGGTGAGGCCGCGCAGGTCGTCGCCGAGGAGGTGGCCCGCGCCGAACCGGGCCAGGACCGGATGCGGTTGCAGGCCGCGCACTTCCTCTGGGAGGGCGTACGGGCCGTGGAGGACAACGGCCCCGCCCGCTCCGGGCGGCTGCGCGAGGTGGCCCGTACGCTCACCGGCCGCGACAACACCGAACGTGTCCTGCTGATGCTGCGCGCCTTCGACGGCACGGCCCGGGGCGAGAGCGCCGAGGAGATCGTCCAGATCGGTGAACGCGCCCTGCTGAACGGGCGGTTGGCGCCGGGCGTCGGCTGGGCCGACCCCGCGTGGGGCTTCGAGGCCCCGGCGCTGCTCGGCCTGTCGTACGCGTTCGCCGACCGGCTCGACCAGGCGGAGAGCCTGTTCAACGAAGCACTGCGGGCCTTCGAGATCTCCGGCTGGAGCGGCGGCCATCTCGCCTTCGCCCACGCGCTCGTCGGGTACGCGCACCGCAGGCGCGGCCGGCTCGCCGAGGCCGAGTCGTACCTGCGCGAGAGCCTGCGGCTGGCCGACCGCGTCGGCGACGGCCTGCCCATGCACTGGGACGCGGCCTGCATGCTCATCGACACCCTGCTCGCGCGGGGCCACGTCGAGGCGGCCCAGGACGCGGCCGAGCGCCACGCGTTCGCGCCGCCGTACTCGTCCTCGATCGTCATCCCCGACGCCCAGTCCGTCCGGGGCCGGCTGCTCCTCGCCCAGGGGCGGCACGACGAAGCCGTCGCCGAACTCGACGCGGCGGGAAGGGCGTTGACGGCCCGGGGCCGGCACAACATCGTCATGGCGCCCTGGGCGTGCGACCTCGCGCGGGCGCTCGCGCCCACGGACCCGGTCCGCGCGGCGGAGCTGGCCCGGTACGCCCGCGACCGCGCCGAACGCTTCGGTACGGACACCGCCATCGGTGTCGCCCTGAGCTGCGAGGCCTCGTTGAAGGAGGGCCCGGCGGCGGTGAGCCTCCTCGCCCACGCCGTGGAGCATCTCGACGCCTCACCCTGCGCGTACGAACGGGCCGTCGCCCGCGTCGAGTACGGCATCGCCGCCGACCTCCCCGTCGAACTCACCCGCGGTCTGGAACTCGCGAAGCGCTGCGGCGCCGACGGACTGGTGGCGCGGGCGGAACAGGCCATGGCGGGCATCCGCTGAACCCACGGGCCGGCCTCGGGCCATGACGGTACGGCGGCTGATCTCACGCGCCGACCTTTGTGGGCCGATCCCCGCCGGGGCGGGCGCGCCCCGGCCGGTAGGCTCGGTGCGGAGACCGTGGACGCACAGAGCAGGAGATCAGCGACGTTGTCCGAGAAGCCGGGCCCCACCGGACCCGCCCCCCTGCGGGCCGACTGCGGCAACTGCTTCGGGCTGTGCTGCGTCGCCCTGACCTTCTCGGTCTCCGCGGACTTCCCGGTCGAGAAGAAGGCCGGGGACCCCTGCCACCACCTCCGCGACGACTCCCGCTGCGGCATCCACGACCGTCTGCGGACCGAGGGCTACCAGGGCTGCACGGTGTACGACTGTTTCGGCGCCGGACAGCGGGTCTCCCAGGTCACCTTCGCGGGCCGGGACTGGCGGGAGGCACCCGGGACCGCCGGGCAGATGTTCGCCGCGCTGCCCGTGATGCGCCAGCTCCACGAACTCCTCTGGTACCTGACCGAAGCCCTCACCCTCGTACCCGCCAGGACCGTGCACGCCGAGATCCGCCCCGTCCTCGCCGCGACCGAGCGCCTGGCCGCGAGCGACCCCGACACCCTGCTGGAGATCGACGTGGCGGCGCACCGGGCGCGGGTCAATCCCCTGCTGCTGCGGACGAGTGAGCTGGTACGGGCCCAGGTCCGCGGCAAGAGGAAGAACCGCAGGGGAGCCGACCTCTTCGGGGCGAAGCTCCAGGGCGCCGATCTGCGCGGCGCGGACCTGCGGGGCGCGTACCTGATCGCCGCCGACCTGCGCGGCGCCGACCTGCGGCTGGCCGATCTGATCGGCGCGGACCTGCGGGACACCGATCTGCGCGGCGCCGATCTGACGGGCAGCATCTTCCTCACCCAGAGCCAGGTGAACGCCGCGAAGGGCGACTCCGGCACCGCGATCCCGCCGGCACTGGTGCGCCCCGCGCACTGGTAGCGCCCTGGCGGCGGCCTTCAGGGGCGCGCTTCAGCGCCGGCGCGGCCGGCGCCGGGCCGCGCGGAAGGCGAAGAGGGCGAGCGCCGCGAGAACCGCCGTGCCGATGACGACCATCGGCATGAGGTACGAGAACCCGCCGGACCCGTCCGACCCGGCGGCGGCCTCCCGGCCCTCCCGGCCCCCGGGGCCCGACGCCCCCGCGCCGGACCGCACTTCGGGACCGTGCGCCCCGCCGACCGCCCCGGTCATCGGCTCGCCCACGACTCCGGACACGGTCCCGCCCGCCCCCGCCTCTTCGGTCCGGCCCGTCCCCTCCGTACGCTCTGTACTCTCCGCGCCCTCCGACCGCTCCTTCCGCTCCTTCCGCAGGATCCGGTCGGTCTCGGCCGCACCGCTCCGCGCCCCGTCCCGTACCGGCTTCCCGGCCCGGCGGCCCGGCAGGACCACCGGATCGGCCGGCGCGGGCCGCAGCGAGCCCACCGGGGTGACCTGCCCCTCGGCGGCGAAGCCCCAGTCGAGCAGCGCCCTGGCCTCCTCGTACACCGCCTGCGACGCGCCCGACTGCGGGTTCATCACCGTCACCAGCAGCGTTTGGTCGCCGCGCCGGGCGGCGGCGACGAGTGTGTTGCCCGCCCGCGAGGTGTAGCCGTTCTTGACGCCGATCAGCCCGGGGTAACGCTCCACCCCGCCCGCCCCGCTGAGCAGCCGGTTGGTGTTCTGGATGCCGTACGTGCCCTTGTCGCCGGGGAACTGCGCCTCGGCGGTCGAGCTGTACCGTACGAACTCCGGCGAGGCCAGGCCCGTACGGCCGAACACGGCCAGGTCGTACGCCGAGGACACCTGGCCCGGCTCGTCGTAGCCGTCCGGGGACACGACATGGGTGTCGAGCGCGCCCAACATCCGCGCCTTCTCGCGCATCTGAGTCACCGTCGAGTCCCAGCCGCCGTTCATCGCGGCGAGGACCCGTACCGCGTCGTTGCCGGAGCTGAGGAAAACACCGCGCCACAGGTCGGCCACCTTGTAGGACAGCCCCGGGACCACCCCCACCAGGCTGCTCCCCTCGCCGATCCCCGCCAGGTCGTCCTCGGTGACGGTGTGCCGGGCGTGCTCCGACAGATGCGGCAGGGCGGTGACGGCGAAGAGGGTCTTGAGGGTGCTCGCGGGCGGCAGCCGGCGGTGGGCGTTGTGCGCGGCGAGGACATCACCCGTCACGGCGTCGGCGACCAGCCAGGACAGGGCGGAGACCTCGCTCGGGGGCGAGGGCGCGCCGGACGCGGGGCGTACCTGCGTCCCCGGTTCGTACAGCAGCGCGCGATCGGCGGTGCGGGAGGAGCCGGCGGCCGGGGGGACGGGTTCGGTCCTGGTGTGGGCGGCGGCCGGTGAGGGCGCGGGCAGGAGGACCAGCAGGCCGGTGGCGAGGGCCACCGTCCCGGAGAGCGCGGAGCGCGTCGCGGATCTGATGATCATTCAGCCACGGTAGGAACGGCGGGCGCTCTCCGCACCGCCACCTGCGCCGTCCGGACGTACAGGCGTCCGCCACCCGTACATCCGTACACGCTGAGTGAGGGAGGCGACCGCGCGGCCGATCGGGTGACGGCCGCGGGTCAGTGGTCAGGATCAGCGGCCGTCGGCCGGCGGCCGGCCGTCGGCGGTCAGCGGTCCAGCGGTCAGCGGTCGGCCGTCAGCGCTCAGCAGTCAGCAGTCAACGGTCGGCGGGGTCGGGGGTCGGGGCGGTGGCCGGTGCGGGGGAGGCGACCGGGGCCGACAGGGTCGGATCCGGGACCAGGGACGGGTCGGCCTCCGCCATCCGCTCGGGCCCGATGACGTCCAGCAGCTTGAGCCGGTCGGCCTCCGGCGTACCGGGCGCGGCCGAGCAGGTGACGATCCGCAGGTCGGTGCCCGGCGCGACGAGCGTGTCGCAGTCCACGTCCACCGGTCCGACATCCGGGTGATGGACGGTCTTGGTGTCGCTGTCGTGGAACCCGGCGATACGGGAGTTCCACAGCTGCCCGAACCGGCTGCTGACGCGGCGCAGGTCGCCGATGAGGAACCGCAGCTTCTCGTCGGTGGGGTAGCGGACGGTCGCCGCCCGCAGGTCGGCGACGACGGCGGCCTCGAAGCGCGCCTCCTGCTCCAGCGTGTGGCTGATCCGGCTGGGCAGCCCGGTGAAGTGCTGCCAGGCGGCGTTGCGGCCGCGGCCCTGCTGCATCGCAGGGTCCCCGAGGAGGGCGGCCCACAGCGGGTTCCAGGTGATCAGGTTCCAGGCGGCGTCGTACACCCCGCACGGCGTGCCGGTCAGCTGGTCCAGCAGGCGCCGCACGCTCGGCGGGACGTGGTCCGAGACGTGTCCGGTGGCGGGTGGGGACTGCCCGGCGAGGAGGAACAGGTGCCGGCGCTCACCGTCGGACAGCCGCAGACCGCGGGCCAGGGTGGTGAGGACCTGGACGGACGGCGAGGTCGCCCGGCCCTGTTCCAGCCGGACGATGTACTCCACGGACAGTCCGGTCAGCTCGGCCAGCTCCTCCCGGCGCAGTCCGGGGGGTCGGCGGGACTCGTCGGCGGGCAGCCCGGCCTCGGCCGGGGTGATCCGGTCACGCCAGCGGTGCAGGGCCGTGCCCAGCTCTCCGTGTCGGCTCATGCGTCCAGTATCGGGTGGTATGGGCAACCGTGCCCGGCGCCGGAGGTGTGCCGCGCCGGGGCGCGTACGGACGCGGAGTGATATTCGATCGCCCGTTCGACAATCGTATCGTTGTGGTCACTCTTCGTGCCACTGCGGACGCGCAGCGTGCAAAGGCGTGAGTCTATGCCTGCCGGACCGGGTCGTGCAGGAGGTTGAACGATTATGCCGATGCGGTGATCCGGCCGGGCTAGGCTCTCGCGGAGCGTGCCGAGTTGAGATGAAATCAGGCATTTGTTCTTACCTGTCTGAATCATTCGAATGATCCGACTGTTGATCCGACTCTTGATCCGACTGAATCGACCGCCAGAGGGCTTACATGGTTCGTGTTGAAGCACCCCCGACCGATCAACCCCCGACTGATCAAGCGCTCCCCGTCGTCCGCACCCTGGCGCTCCCCGCCGCCCTGATGGTCGCGGCGACGACGGCCACCGTGACCGTCGCCGCCGACGCCGCCCGGATACCGATCGTGCTGTACGGCGCGGTCGCGACCGTCGTCGTCACCTGGTACGCGGCCGAACTGGCCCGGCGCGGCAGGGCGGTCCGTACGCTCCACGAGCGGTACGCCCACCGCGTCGCGCTGTTGGAGCGGTACCTCGCCGAGCACGACGAGGAGACCGTACGGCTCGGCAAGGAGCTGATGCCCGCCGCGATCCACCGGCTGCGCCAGGGCGAGTCACCGCTGGAGGTGATCCGCGTCGTCGTGGACGGCGACGAGAACTACCGCGAACTTTCCCCGGCCCAGCGCGCCTTGCTGCGCTCGGTGCTGGACATCGTCGACAACGAGGAGGCCCTGCGCGAGTCCGCGCAGCGCTCGTTCGTGAACATCGCCCGCCGCGTGCAGGCCATCGTGCACCAACAGGCCAGCGAACTGCGGGAGATGGAGGAGCATCACGGCCGCAACCCGGAGGTCTTCGACGACCTGCTGCGGATCGACCACGGCACCGCGCTGATCGGCCGTCTCGCCGACAGCATCGCGGTGCTCGGCAAGGCGCGCCCCGGCCGCCAATGGCCCAAGCCCGTACCGCTGTTCAGCGTGCTGCGCGGCGCGATGTCCCGGATCCTGGAGTACCAGCGGGTCGACCTGCACTCGATCGCCAAGGTCGCGATCATCGGCACCGCCGTCGAACCGCTCATCCACGCCTGCGCCGAACTCCTCGACAACGCCACCCGCTACTCGCCGCCGCAGACCCGCGTCCACGTCACGGCGGTCGAGGTGCAGACCGGCATCGCGATCGAGATCGAGGACGGCGGGGTCAGCCTCAGCGAGGAGGCCAGGACCAGGGCCGAGCGCATGCTCGCACAGGCCCAGGCCGGTATCGACCTCAACGACCTCGGCGAGACCCCCCGCCTCGGCATGGCCGTCGTCGGCCGGCTCTGTCAGATGTACAACCTTCAGGTGTCGCTGCGGCAGTCCGCGTACGGCGGGGTCCGCGCCGTCCTCGTCGTACCGCGCGATGTCATCACCACCGGCCCGGCGCCCGGTGTCGCGCACGGCATCGGCGCCTCGGCGCTGCCCCGGGGCAGCGGCGCGGAGCTGCCCATGGCCGACGTGCTGCGGCCCGGCGACCGGGTCCGTCCCGGAGAGCGGGCGCGTCCCGGAGAGCGGGCGCGTCCCGGAGAGCGGGCGCGTCCCGGCGAGAAGGCGCCCCGGCGGGTCACGGGACCGCAGCGGCCCGCCCCGCTCGCGGCCTCCCTGGAGGACGACGCGCCCGTCGTCACGGAGTGGACGGAGAACGGGCTGCCGCAGCGGCGCAGCCGTGGCCGCGCCCCCCTCGGCTCGCACAACCTCGGCCGCCGCGCCGCGGTGGGGGCGCAGGCCGCCGAGCACCGGGGCGGCCCGGTCGGGGCGCCGGGCAACGGCGTCCGGAGCAACGGCAACGGCAAGGGCAGCGGTCACGGCAGCGGGCATGGCACCGGCGCCGCGGCCGGCTCAGGCTCAAGCTCCGCCTCCGCGCCCGACAGCGGCCCCGGCGGCGCCCCCGCGCAGCAACCGGGGCCCGGCATCTGGCTCGAAGCGTTCACCAAGGCGGTCAACGGCACCGCGCAGGAGCCGCCCGCCGACGCGGGGGAGGCGCCGGGCCTCCCCGGCGACCGGGACGAATCAGACGACGCGTGGGGCAAGGGAGACCTGAAGTGATCCAGCAGAGGGCGAACATGGACTGGATGCTCAAGGAACTGGCCGACGGCGTACCGCAGATCCAGCAGATCGTGGTCCTCTCGGCGGACGGTCTCCGCATCGCCCGGCACGGCGGCGACCCCGACGTCGCCGACCGCCTCGCGGCGGCCTGCGCCGGACTCCAGAGCCTGGCCGCCGCCGTCGCGTCGGAGATCCCCCACAGCGACGGCCGGATGAGACTCGTCGTCATCGAGGTCGGGGGCGGCTTCTTCTACCTGATGGAGGCCGGGACCGGCGCGTACCTCGCCGTCCTCGCCGACGAGACGGTCGACGCCGGCCTGGTCGGCGCCAGGATGCGGGACATGGTCGTCCGTATCGGCGCCCACCTGACCAGCCCGCCGCGCCACGACGGGCTGGCCGGATGACTCCTCCCCGACGAGAACGCCGTCGTCCCGAGGCGGACGTGGGGGATCCGGAACGGCTGTACGTGATCACCGGCGGTCCCGACGGCGCCGAGCGCGCCGAACTCGACCTGGTGACCATGATCGTGGCACGTGACGAACCGTCACCGACGGTTCAGCCGGAGCAGGCGGCCATCCTCCGGCTGTGCCGGGCGCCCCTGTCCGTCGCGGAGTTGTCCGCGTACCTGACTCTCCCGTTCAGCGTGGTGACCGCCCTGCTGACCGAACTCCTCGCGACCGAACTGGTCGAGTCGCGGGCGCCCGTCGTCCGCGCGGCCCTCCCCGACCGGTCCCTCCTCGAAGCGGTGATGCATGGACTCCAGAAGCTCTGACGCGGTCGCGGGCACGCGCGCGGGCGGCGTCGCCGGTCCGCGTACCGAAGACGTCCTGCCCACCACGGCCACCTCCGCGGTGAAGGTCGTGATCGTGGGCGGATTCGGCGTCGGCAAGACGACGATGGTGGGTTCGGTCAGCGAGATCAGACCCCTCACCACCGAAGAGACCATGACCCAGGCCGGGGTGGGCGTCGACGACAACAAGGGGGTGGAGAGCAAGACCGCCACCACCGTCGCCATGGACTTCGGCCGCATCAGCATCACGGAACACCTGGTGCTGTACCTCTTCGGTACGCCGGGGCAGGAGCGCTTCTGGTTCCTGTGGAACGGCCTCTTCGAAGGGGCCCTCGGGGCGGTCGTCCTCGTCGACACCCGGCGCCTCGAAGTCAGCTTCGACGTGATCGGACGGCTGGAGGAGCGCGGGGTGCCGTTCGTCGTCGCGGTCAACACCTTCCCCGACGCGCCGCACCACCCCGTCGAGGTGCTGCGCACCGCACTCGACCTGCCGGACGAGGTGCCGATGGTCGACTGCGACGCGCGGCTGCGGGCGTCGAGCCGCGACGTACTGCTGACGCTGATGCGCTATCTGCACGCGCTGGCGCTCCCGACCGGCTGACCGGCGCCTTCCCCTTTCCCGTTCTTGCCTCGCCCCGCATCCCCCTGACCATCCGGACCGTCCGGTGACCTTCCGGACCTTCCGGCCCGATTCCTGGAGTGACCGTGACCACCCCCTTTTCCGACCGACCCGGGACGGACGACCACGGGGCGCCGCCCCCCGGCTGTCCCGCCCACGGCCTGACCTTCACCCCGGACAGCCTCACCCCCAACGGACTGCGCCGGCTGTACGGCCCCGAGGCCGAGAACGACCCCATGGGCCTGTACGAGAAGCTGCGCGCCGAACACGGCACCGTGGCGCCGGTGTTGCTCCAGGGCGACGTGCCCGCCTGGCTGGTCCTCGGGCACAGCGAGAACCTCCACATGACCCGTACCCCCTCGCAGTTCTCGCGTGACGCCCGGCGCTGGCGCGCCCTGCACGACGGGTCCGTGGCCCCCGACCACCCGCTCGCCCCGGTCTTCACCTGGCAGCCGATCTGCGTCTTCGCCGACGGCGCCGACCACGAACGGCTGCGCGGCGCGGTCACCGACTCCCTCGCCCGGATCGACCACCGGGGGGTCAGGCGCTACATCAACCGGTACAGCAACCGCCTGGTCAACGACTTCTGCCAGGACGGCAGGGCCGACCTGGTCAGCCGGTTCGCCGAGCACCTGCCGATGATGGTGATGGCGCAGATCATCGGCATGCCGGAGGAGTACAACGACCGGCTGGTCGAGGCCGCCCGCGACATGATCAAGGGCACCGAGACCGCCATCGAGTCCAACGCGTACGTGATGGCCGCCCTGAACCGGCTCGTGGCGCGCCGCCGGATCGCGCCCGAGGAGGACTTCGCGACCTGGCTCACCGAGCACCCGGCAGGTCTCACCGACGACGAGGTCGGCCAACACCTCCGGCTGGTGCTGATCGCGGCGTACGAGACCACCGCGAACCTCATCGCCAACGTCCTGCGCATGGTGCTCACCGACCCCCGGTTCCGGGCCCAGTTGAGCGGCGGACACATGACACTGCCCGAGGCCGTCGAGCAAACGCTGTGGGACGAGCCGCCGTTCACCACGATCTTCGGCCGCTGGGCCGTCGGTGACACCGAGTTGGGCGGCCAGCGCATCAAGGCGGGGGACGCGCTGGTGGTGGGGATCGCGGCGGCCAACGTCGATCCGGTGGTACGGCCCGACCTCAACGCCTCCATGCAGGGCAATCGTTCGCACCTCGCGTTCAGTGGCGGCCCGCACGAATGCCCGGGACAGGACATCGGCCGGGCCATCGCCGACACCGGCATCGACGCGCTGCTGCTGCGGCTGCCGGACATCCAACTCGCCGTGGAAGAGCACGAGTTGCGGTGGACGGCCGCTCTGATGTCCCGTCAGTTGCAGGAGCTGCCGGTGACGTTCGCGCCCCGGCCGCCGCAGGACGTCACCGGACCGCCGAGCGCGTCGCCGCAGGTGACCCGCCCGCAGTGGCAGGTGGAGTCGCCGAGGCCGGCCGTCGTACCGCGCCAGGTGTCGCCCTCCGTCCCGGCCGGGCGTCCTGAGGCGCCGGCGGGGGCCGCGCCGGCGGTCCCGGCGCACGAGCCGGTCCCGGACCCGGGCGCCGGAATCGCGCCGCCGGGGATGATCCCCGCGCAGCGCGGGGGGTCGGCGCCGCTGCGGGCGTGGCGGGCTGTGATCCGATGGTGGCGTGGGTACTGAGCCCTGAGCCCTGAGCACTGGGTGCTGAGCGCTGAGACCTGGGTGCTGGGTGCTGGGTGTGTCCCGGGCCCGGGGCGGGAGCCGGTGTCGGTGTCCGTGTCGGTGGGGCCGGGTCCGGGCGCCGTGCCGGTGTGTCAGTGGGACGGCTCCAACTGGTCCCACCACCAGGCGATGGTGGGGAGGGGGAGCGGCTCCGCGCTGTCGTCGGCGGGGTGTTGCTTCCACCACCCGCCGGGGGTCGCCCCCGGCCCCGACGGCACCCGGTAGCGCGGGCACGCCGACGCCCAGTCGAGGTGGCCGCGTACGAACTGGGCGAGGCCCTCCACGTACCGGCGCAGCGCGGTGTGCGCCTCCTTGGCCACCTGTTCCGACAGCCGCTCGAAGAGCACCATGACGCGGTCCCGCATCGCCACCGCCCGCACCAGTGCGCGCGCGGGATCGCAGTCGTGCTCCCGGCACAGGACGTCGATCAGGTTGAGGTTGTCGTCGGCCCGCTGGAGTTCCTTGTTGCGGGAGTAGAGGTCGTTGTCCCAGCTCACCAGCGTCCAGGTGATCTCCGTCAGGGCGCGGACGCGTGGATCCTCCATGTCCCGGTCCGGTACGGAGAAGCCGCCGACGATCTCGATCATCGCGGTGGACGGCGCCATGCCGATGGAACGCATCCACAGCGTGATGTAGTCGTCCAGCGTGGGCAGTTCGGGGTTCCTGCGCCAGGAGGCCTCCCACACCACGCCCGACGTGTACACCCGCATCGCGTCCGTCCAGCGCCGCACCTGCTTCGGCGACGCGAGCCGCGCCAGATCCGTGCGCAGCGCGCGCAGGGAGGAGGTGTGCGGCGAGTCGCCGGGGGAGTGGCCGGCGGGGGCCTCCAGGGCGCGCATGATGCGCGAGGTCTCCTGGGCGAGCAGATCGGCGGTGGCACCGGACTCGTCACACACACTGTCGTCGAGCGAGAACAGCACCGCGTGGAACTTGGACATGAGCGTCAGTGGTTCCACCTGCCCGTACGGCATCGTCGACGCGGTGAGACCACCGAAGTCGCAGACGGCCAGCCGTTCGATCTGGTGCTCGTCGGTGTCGAGCCGCTGCCGGAGCATCCACTCCACCGTCACCTGGTTGAAGGTGTCGGCAGCGGGGTGTCTGACGGGCGGGAAGGGACAGTAGAACGGCACAGCGGGCAGCTGTTGGGCCGAGGTCTGTTCCGAGACACGGGTCATGATCGGCCTCCTGTATGCGACGAGAGGTGCGGTATGTGCCGGTTGTGTGCCGAGGGTGTGCCGGTGGTGCGCCGGAGCGCTGCCGTGCTGTGGGGGTGACTGATGGAGCGTATAGGCCCGGGTCGGATCGTCAACTGCATATCAATTGGCCACTGGTTGGCTGAAATTGACTGTCCGTCAGTGCGCGGAGGTCGCCGCGCATGGCGTGTCGGCCCGGCTCCGGCGGCTTCTTCCGTCCGCCGGCCCCTACGCGTGTGAGGGAGGGCGACCGCTTCCGGAGTGTTCATGGCTGACCTGTATCGGTCGGGACAACGTCCGGATCACTACGGAATACGTCTTTGACCGGTCGTGCGGAGAGACGGACGCACGCGGTCCGCCTACCTCTCCGCACGGGCGGCCCGGTACGTGTCAACAACGAAGAACCGCAGGCCAACCCGCCCGGCATATGCCACACCGCGGCCCTTCGCGGGGGCGTGCGCGGTGGTGTTCGGGGGCCTTGGCGGGGGTCCTGGTGTGGGGGTGTGCCGCTGTGATGGTGTGCCGCTGTGCGTGCGGTACGTGTGTTCGTCGTGTGTTTTTCATGGGTTACGCCCCCGCGCGCCGGTGGCCCCTCCCGGAAGAGGGGCCACCGGCCCGGGGCGCGCCGCCCCCGTCCCCACGGTGCGGCGCGGGTGGACCGTTGTCATCCGCTCTCGGACGACGGTCCACCGGTCATGAGGGCCGGGTGACTCCGGCCAGAACGCCCTCGCGGGCACGCGTCGTCGCGCCGTCCCGGACGTTCGCCAGGGCACCGTCGCGGGCGTGTGCCGCCACGCTCTCGCGGACGGGCGAGGTGACACTCTCCCCGGAGGCCTGGGCGGCGCACGCACCCGTCCTCAGCCCGAGCGCCGGGAAGATCGCGGCCTCCAGGAAGCGCGTGAGGTACGTCTCGTCCGCGTGCCGGCCCTCCAGCATCGGCCGGGCCCGTACGACACCGATCAGCTGGGCCGCCACGAACTCCGCCGCCGGATTGTCGGCGGCGATCTCGCCGCGCGCCACGGCGCGGCGGATCATCGCGTCGATCGCCGCGATCTCCGGCTCGATCAGCGCCTCGCGCAACGCCCGCAGCAGCTCCGGGTTCTGGAGGGCGGCGTGGCTGAGCGCGTGCATCAGCGTCGTGTCACGCCCCGAACCCGCCCCCGCCGTACAGGCCGCCGCGAGCAGGTCGCCCTTCAGCGTGCCGGTGTCGACGCTCGCCAGTGCGAGACAGCGGGTGCCGCGCAGCGCGGCCGCCACGAGCTGCGGTTTCGTACGCCACTGGCGGTAGAGCGTGGACTTGCCGCAGCGGGTGCGCGCGGCGACGCCCTCCATGGTCAGCGCGTCGTAGCCGCCTTCTCTGAGCAGGTCGAGAGCTGCCTCGTAGAACTCCAGCTCCCGTTCCGGCGTGATCTTGGAGCGGCGCTGCTGCGGCGTCATCGTCTCTCCTTCTGGATACCGGATCAGATATCGATCCGGGGGTCGATACGGCAGTGTACCGATACGCCACTGTACCGATACGGATCCGTATCGGTACAGTGGCGTATCGATAGGGCGTGGCACGACCGCGTCACCGCTTCAACGCGCCGTGAGCACCACGCCGTGTCGTCCACGCAAAGGGGTCGGGTGAATGAACGCCCGAACAGGGCCCGCCGAACGGAAGCAGGTACCTTCCGCCCGACCGCCCCTCGTCCGCGAGCTGTTGCTCGTCGTCGGACTCTTCCTCGTCTACAAGCTCGGCAGGCAGCTCGCCGACGGCCGTACGGGGGAGGCGTTCGGCAACGCCCACGACGTCTGGAACTTCGAGCGCGCCGTCCGTCTGCCGAGTGAGAGCGCGGTGCAGGGGGCCCTGCTGCACAGCGACACGCTCGTCCACGTCGTGAACACGTACTACGCGACGGTGCACTTCCCGGCCACGGTGCTCTTCCTCGCGTGGCTGTACTGGCGCCGGCCCGTCCACTACGTCTGGTCCCGCCGGGTCCTCACCGCGCTGACCGGAGCCGCGCTCGTCCTGCACCTGCTGGTGCCGCTGGCTCCGCCGCGGATGCTGGCCTCGACGGGGCTGGTCGACACCGGGCGGGTCTTCGGCCCGTCGGTGTACGGGGCGAGCCCGGCGAGCGACCAGTTGTCGAACCAGTTCGCCGCGATGCCGTCGCTGCACGTCGGGTGGGCGCTGATGGTGGCGGTCGGCCTCATCGCGGCGACGCGTTCGCGGTGGCGCTGGCTGTGGCTGCTGCATCCGCTGATGACGCTGTTCGTGGTGGTGTCGACGGCCAACCACTACTGGCTCGACGCGATCGTGGCGGTGGCGCTGCTGGGGGTGGCGCTGGCGTTCATCCGGGTGCCGGGGCGGGGGTCACTGGTGGTGCGGTCGTCCCCCGGCGGGGCCGCGGAGCCGGCGGGGCGGTCGGCCTCGCCCGCGGACGGACGCCGAGCGTCCGACGTACCCGACCCTTCCGACGTACGCGACCCTTCCGACGTACCCGAGTCTGCCGCCGTACCGCGCTCGTCCGCCGTACCCGACACCGTTCCACTCGTCTCATCAGGGGGCACACGATGAACGGCGGAACGCTCGTCGCCGTGGCGCTGTCACTCGTCTCGGCCGTCGCGTACGCCTCTGCGGCCGTCGCCCAGGAGCGACTCGCCGCGCGTACGGACCCCGGCACCGGACTGCTCACCCTGCTGCGGCGCAGCACGTGGTGGTCGTCGGTCGGACTGAACGCCACCGGCGCGCTGTTGCACGTCGCGGCCCTGACGTACGGGTCGCTCACCGTGGTCCAGCCCTTGGGCGCGCTCACCCTGGTCGCGGCGGTGCCGCTCGGCGCGCGGCGGGCGGGTCGGCAGGTCAGCAGGGGCGAATGGCGCGGTACGGCGTTCACGCTGGTCGGCCTCGCGATCATCCTGACGACGGCGGCGGGGACGACGCCGGACGAGACGCTCACTCTCCCGCAGGCGCTGGCCGTCGCGGCCGTCGCGATGGCGCTGGTGGCCCTGCTGACGAGGCCGGCGGGCGCGCAGCCCGGTCTGCGGAACGCGGCGGCGTCGGGGATCACGTCGGGCGTCGCCTCGGCCCTCACCCAGACGGTGACGGTGGCCGCGGCGGCCCGCAGCTCGGACGCGCTGCCGTTGTGGCAGGCGGCCGGGGTGGCCCTGCTGGTCGCCGCGTTCGCCTCCGGCGGCCTGCTGCTCTCCCAGAAGGCATACCGCGGCGGCCTCGGCGCCCCGCTCGCGGTCCTCACCCTGGCAAACCCGGTGGCGGCGGCCGCCATAGGCCTGACCCTCCTGGGCGAACGCCTCCAGGGCGGTGCGCTGGGAGTGGTGGCGGCAGCGGTGGGCGCGGTGGTGGCGGCGAGGGGCGTGATCCTCCTGACCCGTACGACCCCGGGGGCACCGGTCCCGCCGATTTCCGGCGCGCCGGACGCACGAGTGGCCTCGGGCGCGAGCGCGTTTGGGCCTGTCGGCGCTCCGGAGGCCGCAGGGGTGCCGGTGGGGCGCGGGGTTCGTGTTCCGCATGCGCGGGTGGGCTCGGATGCGCCTTCGGGCGCGGACGCCGCGGACGCGCCGGGCGGGGCCGGGGTGTCATTGGTGCGTGGGGTGTCCCCCGTGCCCGATGTGCGGGCCAGCTCGGGAACCCGCGCCGTTCGGCGGGCGCCGGAGCCCGTGGGCACGCCGGACTCCGTCGACGTGCCGGTGGGTCAGGAGAACGACGTACCGGATCTGGTCCTGCCTGGTGTACCCGCGCCTGCGGGTGCCCGAACCGCCGGGACGGGGGCGTCGCCGATGCCCCTGGTCCCGGTCCGTACCACCGTGCGTCGGCCGTCCGCCCCGACGGCCGACGCACGGATGGCCGTACCGCCCGAGGCGGCTTCCGAGCCGCCCGGTCCTTCGTCCGCGCGGCGGATGACCGTGGTGCCGCTGCGGCTCCTGCACGCGGGAATCCGCGACGTACCGGCGGCGGCCGGGCGGTCGGGGCCCGCGAACACCGGCAAGCGGCCGGGGCCGTCGCCGACGCCCGTCCCCGCGCCTGTCCCTTCGGGGCGGACCTCGGCCGCGCCGGCGCGGAACGCCTCCGACGCGTCGGACCGTACGAGCGCCGTGCGGTCCACGGACACCACAGCCACCACGCCGGGCGAGGCCGGCACCGCCCCGCCCGTCAGGTCCGGGCGGATGTCGGTGGTGCCGCTGCGACGACTCCACGTGGTCGCTGTGGACGGTCCCCACGCACAGGCTCCGGCGCCGGTACCGCTCGTACCTCTGCGGAGCGTGCGCCCCGCAGAGGCGGCGGCGCCCGTCGACCGCCTCGGCGACGGCATGCCGGATGCACGGGCGGGGCGACCTCGCCCTGCCTCGTCGGATCCTGTCGCGTCGGGTGTCGTCCCGGTCCGGGCAGTGCCGGCTCCCGCCGACCAGCCTTTGGACGTCGTGGCCCGGCGATCTCACTCCGTGGCGCCGACTTCTGCGCCTTCGGGTGGCGTCTCCGTCCCGGATACCGAGGCCGTGCCGGCTCCCGCCGACCCGGTGTTCGACGTGCCCTCTGACGCGTCAAAATCCGCCGCCACGGGATGTGCCCACCCGGCCGGTACCTCCGACACCTCACCGGCAGGAGCCGAACCTGCCCCGGTCCCCGGGACAACCACGGCCCCCGACGCGGGGGAATCCGGGGCCCCCACGGGGGGCCGGCCGGCCGGTGCGCCGGTGGCCCCACGGGCGGAAGCCGACACGGTCTCGGCCTCGGCCTCCGGAATCGCGACGTCGCCCGACACGGCCGGCTCCGAGCCCACAGGACGCGAGCACCGGACGCGTGCCTCCGACGCCCGACCGGCAGGAGCCGATACCACCGCCTCCGTCCCCGGAATCACCGGGCGAGGCCGCGGGCCGGCGGTGTCCGCCGCCCCTGTCGGTGGAGCGCCCGACGCATCCGGCCCGCCGGCCCGGCCCACGGAGGTGGATTCCCGTCTCGGTGGCGCGGAGACCGGTCCGGTTGTCGCGCCGGGCGCGGGCGGCGGTCCGGAGGAGGGGGCGGCGGCCCGTACCCAAGGCGCTCGGGCGGACGTGAGGGGTCGGGCCGGGCGGCGGGAGAAGATGTCCGCCCGGCGGGGGGCGGGGCGGCGCGTCGCTCGGTTCGCCGTGGCCGGGCTGGCCGTGTGGGCCGTGCCCATGCCCGTACCCCTGATGCCCGGTGAGTTCGGCTCCGTCGAATGGCCGGGCCCACCGCACCCCACCGCCCCCGGCGACGGCGCGCCGCGGCGGAAGCGGTGTCGCGCCGGGGCGTGAAGGTGCGCTGTTGGGCCGCTTAAGAAATCCTCGATGGACTGGAGAAGCCGCGCTCGGCAGATTGGGGGCGTGATCACCGGCCGGCGATCACGGATCAGCGATCAGCTCAGCACCACCCTCACCCCGGGAGCCACCCCCATGAAGGCACTTGTGAAACAAAAGGCCGAGCCGGGGCTGTGGCTCATGGACGTACCGGAGCCGGTCACCGGCCCCGGAGACGTACTGATCAAGGTGCTCCGTACCGGCATCTGCGGTACCGACCTGCACATCCGCTCCTGGGACGGCTGGGCCCAGAACGCCGTCACCACCCCCCGCGTCCTCGGCCACGAGTTCGTCGGCGAGGTCGCCGCCCTCGGCGCCGACGTCCAGGACATCGCGGTCGGCGACCTCGTCAGCGGCGAGGGCCACCTCGTCTGCGGCCGGTGCCGCAACTGTCTCGCCGGCCGCCGCCACCTCTGCCGCAGCACCGTCGGCCTCGGCGTCGGCCGCGACGGCGCGTTCGCCGAGTACGTCGCCCTCCCCGCCTCCAACGTCTGGGTGCACCGCGCCCCCGTCGACCTCGACGTCGCCGCGATCTTCGACCCGTTCGGCAACGCCGTGCACACCGCGCTCTCCTTCCCGCTCGTCGGCGAGGACGTCCTGATCACCGGCGCCGGCCCCATCGGGATCATGGCGGCCGCCGTCGCCCGGCACGCCGGCGCGCGCAACGTCGTGATCACCGACGTCAGCCCGGCCCGCCTCGAACTCGCCCGCAAGGTCGGCGCCACCCTCGCCCTGGACGTCACGCACCACGGCATCGCCGAGGCGCAGCGCCAACTCGGCCTCAAGGAGGGCTTCGACATCGGCCTGGAGATGTCCGGACGCCCCGAGGCCATGCGGGACATGGTCGACAACATGACCCACGGCGGCCGGATCGCGATGCTCGGCCTGCCCGCCGACGAGTTCGCCGTCGACTGGTCGAAGATCGTCACGTCCATGATCACGATCAAGGGCATCTACGGCCGTGAGATGTACGAGACGTGGTACGCGATGACCGTCCTCCTCGAAGGCGGCCTGGACCTGAGCCCCGTCATCACCGGCAGCTACGGCTACCAGGACTTCGACGCGGCCTTCGACGAGGCCGCGACCGCCCGCAGCGGCAAGATCATTCTCGACTGGACCGCCTGAGCGGTCCCCGTTCCGCCGCCCGCCCCGCCCTCCTTGGAGTCAGTCATGTTCACGTCCGTACGGGACGACCTCCGCGCCACCCTCGACGAGATCCGCGAAGCCGGTCTCTTCAAGCCCGAACGGGTGATCTCCACCCCGCAGAACGCCTCCGTCGCCGTCACGGCCGGTGGCGCGCCCGCCGGCGGGGACGTCCTCAACTTCTGCGCCAACAACTACCTCGGCCTCGCCGACCACCCCGAGGTGGTCGCCGCCGCCAAGGACGCGCTCGACCGGTGGGGGTACGGGATGGCGTCCGTACGGTTCATCTGCGGCACGCAGGAGATCCACAAGGAGCTGGAACAGCGCCTCTCCGCCTTCCTGGGCCAGGAGGACACGATCCTCTACTCCTCCTGCTTCGACGCGAACGGCGGCGTCTTCGAGACCCTCCTCGGCGCGGAGGACGCGGTCATCTCCGACGCGCTCAACCACGCCAGCATCATCGACGGCATCCGGCTCTCCAAGGCGCGCCGCCTGCGCTACGCCAACCGCGACCTCGCCGAGCTGGAGACCCGGCTCAAGGAGTCGCAGGACGCGCGGCGGCGGCTGATCGTCACGGACGGCGTGTTCTCGATGGACGGGTACGTCGCGCCGCTCGCCGAGATCTGCGACCTGGCCGACCGCTACGACGCGATGGTCATGGTGGACGACTCGCACGCGGTCGGCTTCGTCGGCCCCAACGGGCGCGGGACCCCCGAACTCCACGGGGTGATGGACCGCGTCGACATCCTCACCGGCACGCTGGGCAAGGCGCTAGGCGGTGCCTCCGGGGGGTACGTGGCGGCGCGCGCGGAGATCGTCGCGCTGCTGCGCCAGCGGTCGCGTCCGTACCTCTTCTCGAACTCGCTCGCGCCGGTGATCGCGGCGGCGTCCATCAAGGTCCTCGACCTGCTGGAGAGCGCGGGGGAGTTGCGGGAGCAGCTGAACGCGAACACCGCGTTGTTCCGTTCCCGGATGGCCGAGGAGGGCTTTGACGTGCTGCCCGGGGAGCACGCGATCGCGCCGGTCATGATCGGGGACGCGGCGGAGGCGGGGCGGATGGCGGAGCTGTTGTTGGAGCGGGGGGTGTATGTGATCGGGTTCTCGTATCCGGTGGTGCCGATGGGGGCGGCGCGGATTCGGGTGCAGTTGTCTGCGGCGCACTCTTCTTCTGACGTGTTGGAGGCGGTTGCGGCGTTCGTCTCGGCGAGGGCGTCGCTTTAACCTGCGACGGGGTCGCGCGTCTTTGTCCTCACGCCGGACGGGCGTCTGCGCGGCGGTGGGGGGCGCGGCTTCCTGCTTGTCCTCAAGCGCCGGACGGGCTGGTTTGTGGCGTCTGCCCGTTGCGCGGGCGCGGGTTACTGATGTCCTCAATCGCCGGACGGGCTTGATGGTGCCCGCTGCGGGCCGTGTTTTCCGGCGCGGGTCGGTTGCCGGGGGCCGGTCAGGGGTCGTGTCCTGCACTGCATGTTTTACGTCGCGTGCGGGGTCTTGTTTTGCGTAACGGTAGCCATGCGACACAAAACACGCTTTACGTTCCGGACACGACCCCTGCCCGTCCCCCTTCCAGGCCCGCGTCAAAACAACCCCGGCCCGCCCCGGCTTTTGAGCCCGTCCGGCGTTTGAGGACATCGGTGACCCGCACCCGGCACCGGGCGCCAAGACCCAGCCCGCCCGGACGCACCCCCAGCCCGTCCGGCGTTTGAGGACATCAGTAGGCCGCGCTCGCGCAATGGACCGCAGGGGCCCCGGGGTGGGCGGGGTCGTTCAGTTCACCGGCGGCGTGAGGGGGGTGGGGTCGGAGGAGGTGCGTGTGGCCGGACGTAAAGCGTGTTTTGTGGCGCATGGCTACCGTTAATCAAGACAAGACCTTGCATGCGCCGTAAAACATGCAGTCCGGACATACGTACCTCCGCAGGCCCCGCCCCCCGTCACCACGACAAACCCAGCCCGTCCGGCGATTGAGGACATCAGTAACCCGCGCCCACCGCCGACAGGCAGACGCCCGTCCGGCGATTGAAGGACAGACAAGACGCCGCGCCCACCACCGGGGCGCAGACGCCCGTCCGGCGTGAGGACAAGTAGGGGGCGCGACCCCGGCGCCGTAACCTGGGTGCCGTGATCGACCCCCGCCGGCTACGGATACTGCGCGCCGTGGCGGACCACCGCACGGTGACCGCCGCGGGCGCCGCCCTGTACCTCACCCCCTCCGCCGTCTCGCAGCAGCTCGCCGCCCTGGAGCAGGAGACCGGGCACACGCTCCTGACCCGCAGTGGCCGGGGCGTGCGGCTGACCGCCGCGGGCGAGATCCTGCTCACGCACGCGCACGCCGTCCTCGCCCAGCTGGAGCGCGCCGAGGCCGAGCTCGCGGCGTACGCGGGCGGGGCCGCCGGGGAGGTGACCGTCGCCGCGTTCGCGACCGGGATCGCCGAGGTGCTGGCGCCGGCGCTCCGGGAGCTGGCGGGACTGCACCCGGACATACGGGTACGGGTACGGGACGCCGAGGGCGACGAGAGCCTGCCGATGGTGCTCGACGGCCAGGCGGATCTCGCGGTCGCCGTCGAGTACCGGGGCGCCCCCCGCGAGGACGACCTGCGGCTGTCCCGCGTACCGCTGTACGCGGAGCCGTTCGACGCCGTCCTGCCCGCCGCGCATCCCCTCGCCCTCGGCGCGCGCGTGGTGCTCGCCGAGCTGGCCGACAGCGACTGGATCGGCCCGTACCCGGGCAACCCGTGTCACGACGTGATGCAGCTGGCCTGCGAGCTGGCCGGGTTCCAGCCGCGCCTCGTGCACTCCTCGGACGACTTCCACGCCGTCGTCGCGCTGGCCGGCGCCGGCGCCGGGGTCGCGCTGGTGCCGAGGTCCGCGCTGCGCGGCATGGACCTGAAGGGGACGGTCGTCCGCCCGGTCGCGGGTCCCGCCGCGACGCGCCGGGTCTTCGCCGCGGTCCGGCGGGGGGCCGAGGACCATCCCCTGATCCGTCCCGTACTGGATTCCCTGGTCCGGGCGGCCTCCGGTCTCACCACCGGTTGATACGCTTGTGGGGTGAATGTGACTTATATCACGTATGAAATGTGATCTATCGGGTGTGTTCTCCACGTTTATCTCTGTATGGCCAAACCAGTCGTGAGCGACGCGATCCACGGACCGGCGATCTTCGGCCTGCGACCCGCCGATGAGCTGGTACGGAAGTACCGGGCGGACGGCGTCTGGCGTGACGTCGGCCCGCTGGACGACCTGCGCCGCTGGCGGGAGCTGATCCCCGACGCGCCCGCCGTGATCGCCTACCGCTCGGGCGCGGGGATGCGCAGGCTCACGTACAGCGAGTACGCGCGGTACGTGGAGCGCTTCGCCGGCGCGCTGCACGAACTGGGCGTGCGGCCGGGGCACGTGGTTGCGATCCAGCTGCCCAACTGGTGGCAGCTGAGCGCGCTGATGCTGGCCTGCGTCCGCGTCGGCGCCGTCGTGGCGCCGGTCATGCCGACCATCGGCGCGCGCGAGCTGGAGCGGACCCTCGCCCGGGTCGGCGCGAGCGTCTGTGTGACCGCCGACCGCTGGGCGGGGACCGAGCACGCGGAGGCGCTGTCGAAGATGGCCTCCCGCCTGCCGGGCCTGCGGCACCGCGTGGTGCTGGGCGACAGCGCCCCGGGCAGCGAGGTGGACTTCGTCCGCCACTTCGAGGAGACACCGTGGGAGCGCCGCCACCCCATGGTGGTGAGCGAGTCGAACGAGGACCCCGACCGGGGCGCCGTCGTCCTCTTCACCTCCGGCAACTCCGGCGAGCCCAAAGGGGTGCTGCACAGCTTCAACACCCTCCACGCGGGCGCCTTCCCCGTGGTCGAGGCGGAGGGGCTCGACTCGCACGACCGGATCTTCACCCCGCAGGCGCAGCCGCACGTCTTCGGGATGATCTACGGGGTGCTCATCCCGCTGCTGGCGGGCGGGACCTCCGTCGTGTCCGACGTGTGGCGGCCGCACGACATCCCCGAGATGCTCATCGACAGCGAGGCCACGGTCTTCGCCGGAGCGCCGTCGTATCTGGCCGCGCTGGTCACCGAGACCGAGAACGCGCGCGAGAAGGCCCCGCTCCGGCTCGTGTTCAGCGGGGCGACGAGCGTCCCGGGCCAGCTCGTGTCGGCGGTGCCGCGGATCTGGGGTGTCCCGCTGCGGACGCTGTGGGGGATGACGGAAGTACCGGGTCACACCTGGACACGCGGGGACGACCCGCCGCTCTGGGGCGCGCACAGTGACGGCAGCCCGGGGCCGGGGCTCGAAATGGACTTCAGACGGCATGCTCCCGAGGAGGGGCCCGGGTCCGGGGCTGCGGACGCGGCGGACGTGGGGGCGCCGGACGGAGTGTGGAGCGCCGAGCAGCCCGCCCGGCTGTTCGTACGGGGCGGTGGGGTCGCGCTCGCCACACTGGGCCGTGACAGCGGACGGCTCCGGGTCGTGGCCGAGCACGACGACGGCTGGTACGACACCGGGGACCTGGCCATCCCCGACGGCCGGGGCGGACTGCGCGTCATCAGCCGTGAGGCGGACCGTATCGGCGGTACGTTCATGATCCCGGTGAACGACGTCGAGACCGAGCTGCTGGACCACCCGGACGTGGCCGAGGTGGCCCTGATCGGCTACCCGGACGGCGAGGGCGGCGAGCTGGCCTGCGCGGTCGTGGTCCCGAAGTCGCCGGCGCCGACCCTGGGGGACCTGCGGGAGTTCCTGACGGACCGGGGCATGACCGAGTGGTACCAGCCCAGCCGCCTGGAACTCGTCACGGCCCTGCCGCGCAACTCCATCGGCAAGGTGCTCAAGGCCCCGCTGCGCGGCCGGCTGCGCGGCGGAGGGCGCGACGGAGGGCACGGCGGAGACTCGCACCCGGAGGCTTCCGGCGCTCAAGAGTGACCGGAGACCCACTCGATCCGGCCGTCGCCGACGAAACTGATCTAACCATTCCGCAACGAAGCTACGCGCGGCTGACGTTCCGTCAACACAGCGTGCGGGACGGCCCGTAGACATTCCGGGAAGTGTCGGCAGCCACGTCCCAAAGCGCCGCTGTGCTGGGCAAGTGTGCTCTCGGGTGGGCGGCTCCGGTCATTCCGATTAGCCTCCGGGACCGCCGTCCTCCGGGTCTCCGCGACCGGGTTTCGCCGTGCGCGCCACGGGTCGGACGCGCGTTTTTCGGTCGCGCACGCGTTCGTTGCCACGGGCTACGGCCTAGGATCAGGCCGCGCCGCTGGCCCCCTCCGCCTCATCCGTAACGACGGACCAGCGTCCTCACCGACCCCCCGCCACCACCCGTTAAACAGGTATCTGCATGTTATTGATACTCAGCACCGGTTCCGGCGACGGAGCCGTCCAGTGAAAATCAACCGTCGTCTCGCCCTGCTCGTCACCGCGCCCCTCACCGTGGCCGTCGCCTTCTCGGGACTGGCCCTCGCGCCTGCGGCCAACCAGGCGCTCCAGGCCGACCGGTTGACCGAGATGGTCGAAGTGGCCGCCGACGCGGGGGACTTGACCCACCAGTTGCAGCGTGAGCGGGCGGCAGCGACCGCTCTGGTCTCCGCACAGGGAGACGCGGAAGCGTTCCAGAAGAGTTCCGAGGCGACCGACAGGAGTGTCGCCGCGTTCCGCGAGCAGACCGACCGCCTGTCCGCGGTGCCGGGCAGCGCCCAGGCCGCGCTGGACCGGATCACCCGCTTCACCGACGACCTTCCCTCGCTGCGCGCCCAGGTGCGCTCCGGCGGCAGCACCATCTCCGCCCTCGCCTTCGGCTACCGGACCGTGATCGCCGACCTCAACAACTACCGCGACGGCATCGCGCAGGCGGACGGGGTCGACGCCGACATCGCGGACCGGATCCGCGCCGCCGCCGCCCTGTCCGAGGCGGCCGAGTACTCGGCCCAGCGGCAGGTCACGGTGATGAGGGCACAGGCGGCGGGCGGTTTCACCACCGCCTCGCAGCGGACCTTCGAAGCCGGCGGGCTCGGCTACACCGAGTCGATCGGTGTGCTCTTCGACCTCGGCCCCGGCCAGTGGCGGACCTGGCTGGAGCGCACCCTCTCCGGCGCCAAGGCGTTCGAGGCCCGCCGCCTCGAGGACGAGATCGGCCGTACGGGAACCAGCAAGGCCATCGCGGTCACGCCGGCCGAGTGGCAGAAGGCCTCCAACGACCGTCTGACACTGCTGCGTTCGGTGGAGAAGCGGATCGACGGGTCCGTCCTCGCGACGGTCTCCGACGCGCGCACCACGCTCGTCAGGACCGCCGCCGCCGAGATCGCCCTGGTGCTGCTGACCCTCGTCGGCGCCGTCTTCCTGGCCGTCCGCCTGGGCCGCGTCATGATCCGGCGGCTCAGCGATCTGCGGAACGCCGCGCACGAGGTCGCCCACACCGGGCTGCCCGCCGTCATGGCCGAACTGTCCCTGCCCGGCGCGCTGAGCGGCGCGACCCCCGAGGAGGTGGCCCTGCGGAGCGGCAACCCGGTGCGGACCACGGGCGCGGACGAGATCGGCGAGGTCGGTGAGGCGTTCAACGCCGTGCACCACGAAGCGGTCCGTCTGGCGGCCCAACAGGCGCACATCCACGAGCAGTTCGCCGAGACGCTGGTCGGTGTCGCCCGGAGGGGCGCGCAGTTGACCACCGTCATGGTGTCCGAGCTGGACACGGTGCAGCGCGACGAGGCCGATCCCGAGCGGATGAAGGTCCTCTTCGCCCTCGACCACCTCGCCATCCGCATGGAGCGCAACACCAACAGCCTTCTGGTGCTGGGTGGTTACGGGCACGCCCGGGTGCGCTCGCAGGACATCGACTGCTCCAGTGTCATCATGGCGGCCGCCCAGCAGATCGAGCGCTTCGACCGGGTGTCGCTCGGAGTGGTGGACGCGGAGATCGGCATCGCCGCCCGCGCCGTGCACGACGTGGCGCACATCCTGGCCGAACTCCTCGACAACGCCACCCGGTTCTCGCCGCCCGACAAGCCGGTCGGGGTCGCCGTGTGGCGGCTGTGGGACCGGGCCGTCGTCCAGATCGTGGACGAGGGAGTGGGCATCACCGCCGAGCGCCGCGCGCGCTACAACGCCGCGCTGCGCGAGCCGCGTACGGGCATCGGGGACGTACGGTCCATGGGGCTGCACGTGGTGGCACGGCTCGCCGCGCGCCACGGCATCGTCGTGGAGCTGTGCGACTCGTCCGGTCCCGGCACCATCGCCGAGGTCGCCCTCCCCGTCACCGTACTGGCCCCGGCCCCCCGGAAGACCGTCCCGCAGCCGGGGAGCACGCCCGGCGCGGACCGTACCGACGCAGGCCGTACCAACGCAGGCCGTACCAACGGCGGCCGTACCAACGGGGTACGGCACGAGCCGCCGGCCGCCCGGCCCGCGGCCCCGGCCAACGGGGGCCGCGGCGGCGCCTCCACCGGCGTCCGCGAGCCCGTCACCGCACCGCCCCGGACCTCCGTACGGGACGAGCCGGTGTCGCGCATCGCCGGGGTCAGCCCCTCCGGACTGCCCCTGCGGCAGCGCAACACCCCCCAGCAGTGGCCCACCCTGGGCAAACGGGACGGCGCCGACCAGCGTCCCGGTGGCACGACTCCCCGGCCCGCGCCCCGCCGCCGAGACTCCCGGCACGTCTCCGACGTCCTCGCGGCCTACGCCCAGGGGATCAACAGGAGCACCAACCAGCGCGCGCGTTCCACCGCCGACGACACCACCGAACGGAGCAAGAAATGACCTCACCGGCCGACCTGAGCTGGATCCTCAGCAGTTTCGCCGGACGGATCCCGGAGGTCACCCAGGTGATAGCCGTGTCCGTGGACGGACTGGCACTGGCGTACACCGGTGTGGACCGGGACGACGCCGACCGGCTGGCCGCCATCGCCTCCGGAGTGGTCAACCTGCTGTCCGCGGCGGCCGAGTTGACGAACACCTATCCCGTCGAGCACAGCCTCACGGCCATGGAGGGCGGCTACATGTTCTCGATGGCCGTCTCCAGCGGCGCCTCGCTGCTCGTCACCACGACCAGGGACGCGGACATCGGCGAGGTCAGCTACATGATGTCCGAGCTGATCAACCAGGTGGGCGACTCGCTGTCCCCCCAGGTCCGCGACGCGAACCCGGAGCTTTCGCGCTGACCGCCCGGCCGTCGCGTCCTCACCGGTCCTCCCGACCGCCGTGATCCCCCGGCCGCCCCATTCCTCCCGACCGTCCTGCCCGTTCTAATGAGTGAGAGTCCTTATGTTCTTCGACCTGTCCCCCTCGCGCCGCCGCAGACTCCGGCCGGCGGGTGCCGCCGCCCTCGCCCTCGGCCTGGCGGCCGTCACCGGGTGCAGCAGCGACAGCGGCGCCGGTGACACCACCGTGAAGGTCGGCCTGGTGGCCTCGCTGTCCGGTACGTACAAGGCGGTCGGCACCGACCTGCGCGCCGGCTTCGAGCTGTACCTGAACACCCACGACGGCAAGCTGGGCGGACGGAAGGTCGAGCTCATCGTGGCGGACGAGGGCGACGGCCCGCCGACCGCCGTCCCCGCGGCCACCAAGCTGGTCAAGAAGGACAAGGTCGACGCGCTGACGGGCCTCGTCAGCGGTGGCTCGGTCAACGCGGTGCTGCCCCTGATCGACCAGGCCAAGATCCCGTTCCTCGGGTCGAACGGCCGGCCGCCCGTCAAGAACCTCGAGTATGTGTGGACGACGAGCTTCCTCTCCGACGAGCCGGGCAAGGCCATCGCCCCGTACGTCAAGGAGAAGGTCGACGGCCCGGTCTACGCGATCGGCCCCGACTACCAGGGCGGTTACGACGAACTCCGTGGCTTCACCGAGGAGTTCAAGCGCGTCAAGGGTGAACTCGCCAACCCCGACGGCAAGACGGCCTGGACGCCGTTCCCGAAGACCACCAACTTCATGCCGTACTTCGCGGAGATCGCCAAGACGGACGCCAAGGCGGTCTACTGCTTCTACGCGGGCAAGGCCGCGATCGACTTCGCCAAGCAGTACGCGCAGTCCGACATCGCCGACCTCCCCCTCTACACGGCCTTCGTCACCGAGGGCAGTGTGCTCCAGGCCCAGGGCGACGCGGCGAAGGACATCTACTCCGTCCTGAACTACGCGCCCGACCTCGACAACGCGGCCAACCGGAAGTTCGCCGCCGACTGGACGGCCGAGCACGACACGCAGCCCACCACGTACGCGATGGCGTCCTACGACGCGGCGGCCGTGCTGGACAAGGCGATCGCCGACGCCGCGAAGGCCGGTGACGTGACGCCGGGGACCATCAACAAGGCCATCGCGGCCCTGGGCCAGATCGACAGCCCGCGCGGCGCCTGGGAGTTCAGCGACAAGGCGCACGCGCCGGTGCAGACCTGGTACCTGCGCCAGGTACGGCCGGACGGCAACCAGCTGGCGAACGTCATGGTCCAGGACCTGGCCACGCTCGGCGGCTGACATGGAACTGCTCGATGCCCACCTCATCCCGGCGGTGGACGGCGTGGCCTACGGGCTGCTGCTGTTCGTGGTCGCCGCCGGCCTGAGCCTCGCCTTCGGTACCGCGGGCGTGCTGAACCTGTCCCACGGCACGCTGTACGCGATCGGCGCCTACACGGGGGCCGAGTTGAGCGACGGGACCTGGGGCGGACTCGCCCTCGGTCTCGCGGCCGGCACCGCCGCGGCGTGCGCCGCCGGGGCCGGGCTGTCCGCCGCGACGGCTCCGCTCGCCCGGCGTGGGCATCTCGCACAAGCACTGCTGACGTTCGGGCTCGCCCTGATCGGCGGCGACCTGCTCATCCAGCTCTTCGGGGCGGACGAGCTTCCGGTACGGGTCCCCGAGGCGCTCGACTCCTCGGTGACCCTGCTGGGCCACCGGTACCCCGCGTACCGGCTCTGCTTCATCGCGATGGCCGTCCTGCTCGCCGCGCTCGGTACGTGGGTCCTGACCCGGACCCGGGTGGGCGCGGCGGTACGGGCCGCCGCCGACGACCCGCAGATGCTCGCGGCCACCGGCCACAACCCCCGGGCGGTGCACACCGGCGTCCTCGCGGCGGCGGGTGCGCTGGCCGGGGCGGCGGGCGTCCTCGGGGCGCCGATCATCGGCCCGGGGCCCGGCACGTCCGAGAACGTGCTGATGCTGTCCCTGGTGGTGGTCGTGCTCGGGGGGCTGCGGTCGCTGTGGGCGACGTTCTTCGCGGCCGTCGCGGTGGGGGAGGTGCAGACGCTGGGCGTCTCGGTGGCGCCGGACCTGGCGCCGTATCTGCTCTTCGCCGCGATGGCGGCGGTCCTGGTGCTCCGCTCCCGCTCCCGCTTCACGGAGCCCGCCACCGCACACGGCCCGCAGGGCCCGCCGGCGGACCCGGTGGCCCGGCTCCGCCGCCACCTCGCGGCGCGGCTGCGGCCGCGCGGGGGGGCGCCGGCGGGGGCGGTTCCGGCCGTTCCGGAGCCCGGCCCCGGACCGGAGGGGCTGGACAGGCCGGACGACTCCATGTCCGTTACGACGTCCGCCCGTTCGGCCGGACCGGCGGCCCCGCCCGGCAAGAGTGGCGGCACGGTCACACCGCTCGGACGGCTCACACGCGGCCCCGCCTGGCGGCGCGCCGTCCCGCCGCTCGCCCTGCTCGGGGTGCTGTTCGCGCTGCCGGGGATCCTGGACCCGTACAGCATCTCGCTCGCCGGTTCCGCGCTGGCCCTGGGGCTGCTCGCCGTCAGTGTCACCGTCCTCACCGGCTTCGCCGGTCTGCCCACCCTCGGGCAGACCGCGCCCTTCGCCGTCGGCGCCTACACCACCGCGAACCTCGCGCTCGCCGGATGGACCGTGGGCCCGGTGCAGATCGTCGTCTCCGCGCTCGCGGCGGCGGTGTTCTCCGCGGTGACGGGACCCGCCGTGGTCCGGGCCCGCGGCACCACCGTGCTGATGATCACGCTCGCCATCGGCGAGCTGACCGGCGCGGTCGTCAACCAGTTCAAGTCCGTCACCGGCGGCGCCGACGGCCTCGTCGGCTTCCCCGCCACCCAGGCGCTGTGGGGCGGGGAGGGAATGACCGGCGAGAGCGACGTCTACCGCTACGCGCTGGTCGTCGCCGCCGTCGCCGTCGCCGCCACCCTGCTCGTGCTGCGCTCCCCGGCCGGGAAGCTGCTGACCGGCACCCGGGGCGCCGAAGCCAGGATGCGCGCCTCCGGACACCCGGTGGGGCGCTACCTGCTGGTCGCGTACATCTGCGCCGGCGCGCTGGCCGGCGTCGGCGGCTCGCTGATGGTCACCGTGCAGCAGTACCTCTCGCCCGCCGACGCCGGGTTCGAGATCGCCGCGTTCGCCCTGCTGGCCGCCGTCATCGGCGGTGGTACGTCGGTGATCGGCGCTCTGGCGGGCGCCGGGCTCATCGTCCTCACCCGTGACCTGGTGGCCAGTTCGTGGCCCGGGCACGGGCCGCTGCTGCTCGGCGTCCTGTTCGTCGCCGCCGTGTACCTGCTGCCGCGCGGTCTGGCCGGCCTGTTCGGCGGATCCGGCGGAACGTGGCGCGGGCCCGGCCGGCCGGGCCCCGACGAGCCGTCGCCCGCCACCGCCACGCCCACCCCGCCCCTCGCCGGGAAGGCCGCCCCATGACGCCACCCACGCCGACCTCCGCACCGGCATCCGCGCTGCTGGACCTCACCGGTCTCACCCGCAGGTACGGCAGCCTCACCGCCGTCGACGACGTCACCCTGCGGCTGCCCGCCGGCGCCCGGCACGCCGTCATCGGCCCCAACGGCGCGGGCAAGACCACCCTGCTCAACCTCATCGCGGGTACGGACCGGCCCGACCGGGGCACCATCGTCCTGGACGGCGCGGACATCACCCGTACCGCCACCGCCAGACGCAGCCGTCTCGGTGTCGCCCGCAGCTTCCAACAGCCCTCGGTGATGGCCGAGGTGACCGTCCTGGACAACGTCGTACTGGCGGGCTGGTCCCACCACCCCGCGCGCCGGGGCGCCTGGCGCAGCCCGTCCCGCCTCCGGCGGCACACCGAGTCGGCGGCCCGCCATCTGGAGGCCGTGGGCCTCGCGGACCTCGCCCACCAACCGGCCTCCGTCCTCTCCCACGGACAGCGCCGCCTGCTCGACCTCGCGGCCGCGCTGGCGGGCGACCCGCGCCTGCTGCTCCTGGACGAGCCGGCGGCCGGGCTGACGGACGGCGACATCGGGCGGCTGCTCGGCGTCCTCGGGGGACTGCCGGAGAGCGTCGCGATCATCCTGGTCGAGCACCATGTGGAGGTCGTCGCCCAACTCGCCACGACCGTCACGGTCCTGGCGGCCGGGCGGGTGCTCGTCACCGGTCCGGTCCAGGAGGCGCTCGCGCACCCCGAGGTCCGCGAGGCGTACCACAGCACCGGCGCGAAAGGATGACGGACCACCGATGCTCGAACTCACCGGCCTGACCGCCGGCTACCACGGCGGCACCGTCCTGCACGGCCTCGACCTGTCCGTGCCCGCCGGCACGGTCCACGCCGTCGTCGGCCACAACGGCGCGGGCAAGACCACCCTCGTCCACACCGTCGCCGGGCTGATGCGGCCCAGCGCGGGAACCGTACGGCTCGACGGCCGGGACAGGACGGGGCAGCCGGCGCACCGGATGGCCCGCGCAGGGATCGGTCTCGTACCGCAGGGCCGCCGGGTGTTCGCCGGGCTCACCGTCGCCGAGCACCTGCGGCTGTCCTACCGGCCGCCGCGCCGGGGCGACACCGCCCGCCCCAGCGTGTGGACCCCCGCGCGCGTCCTGGAACTCCTGCCCCGGCTGGGCGAGCGCCGGGGCAACCGGGGGGCGGACCTGTCCGGCGGCGAGCAGCAGATGCTCGCCCTGGCCCGCGCCCTCCTCGGCTCGCCCAGTGTGCTGCTGCTCGACGAGCCGACGGAGGGCCTCGCGCCCCAACTCGTCGGGCAGGTGCACGCGTTGATCGCCACGCTCGCGGACGAGGGCCTCGCCGTCCTGCTGGTGTCCCCCAGCCCGGCGCAGGCGGCCGAGTGCGCCCGTACGCTCACGGTCCTCACCTCGGGACGGACGACGCTGCGCGTGGACGGGGCGGACGCCCGGGCCGACGCCACGGCCCTGAACGCGGCGCTCGAACTCGCGCCGACGGCGCGCTGACACACTCCGGCACACCCTCCGGCACACCCCGGCACACACTCCGGGAGACTCCGCGACACGCACGGAGCGCGCCGGGGGCGGGATCACCGCCCCCGGCGCGCTCAGGGCGTATCGCTACCGGGGCTTGATGCTGTGGCCGCCGAAGCCGCTGCGCCGGTCGGAGCCCTTGTTCTGGCCCTGCCACCACGCGTCGAACTCCGGCTGCCCCATCGCGGACCAGTCGGGTGTGTTCTCGACCTGCGCGGCGCCCATCCCGCGCGCGAGGGCCACCATCGCCGACCCGACCGGGCCGCGCTCGGCGTCGTACCTCTCCAGGACCTCTGTCCAGCTGCTCCCGGCCGCCCAGGCGGCCTCCAGCGCGTTCGCGTCCTGGAGCGCCTTCACACTGCCGGCGCCGATGTGCGGCCGGGTGACGGTGGCGGCGTCCCCGACGAGCGCCATCCGGCCGGAGGTGTAGCGGGGCACCTCCACGTCGTAGATGGGCTGGATGAAGGTGGATTCCGCGGGGGTACGGAGCAGCTTGTCCGCCCAGTACGGCGGGAAGTGCTCGGTCACCAGGGCGCGCAGATGCGCGGTCAGTTCCGGGCTCAGCCCGCCCGGCGGTACGGAACCGGGGGCGGCGCGGTCCGCGGTGGACGGGTCCGGGGTGACGCCGTCGGCCGGCGGGGGCGTGGTGTAGAGGATCCAGTTGAGCCGGTGGCCGCCGGTGCCGTCCGGGATCCGGTAGGCCATGCAGTGGCCGCCGGGGAAGACGATGTTGTGCGCGCTGTGCCCGTCCGAGGGGAGGCCGGCGACATCCGGAGACGTACCGCGCCAGCCGATGTAACCGGCGTACGCGGCGCCAACGCCGGGGAACATGGCCTCGCGGATCACCGAGCGGTACCCGTCGGCGCCGATCACCACGTCGAAGTGCTCCTCGTGGCCGTCCGCGAGCCGTAACGTCATCCCGTCCGCGTCCGGCTCGACCCCGGTGACCGTCACACCCGTCCGGTACGACACGTCGTCGGGGACCCGGCGGCGCAACTCGCGCCACAGGGAACCCCAGTTGTACGCGCGGAAGGGGAACGGCTGCTCCCCGACGACCCGGCCGTGGTCCGCCTCGCCGTCGCGTGTGCTCCACACCCGCGTGCTCAGCGGCGCCCAGGGGATCTCGGGGGTCAGATAACCGGCGTTCCGCAGTTCCTCGTACCGGTCGTTGTGCAGCCCGATGCCCACGCCCCGGTCACGGAGCCGGTCGTCGGCCCGCTCGAAGACGGTGACCCTCCCGGCCCCGCCGCGGGACGCGGCCAAGGCCGCGGCACACCCCGCTATGCTGCCGCCGACCACGGCGACGCTGCCTCCACGCATGACTCGCCTTTCCTCGCTCGCTCACTCGGTCACTCGATGTGTCCCGGTCACCGTCGCGCGCGCTGGCGCCCGCCGGTGTGACCGTACGTAACTCCGCCCAGGACAAGGCATGTTGACCGGCCAACCGGCGGCCAGGTCCTGGGCGGAATCCTATCGAGGAGCGACGGAGCGGGGGTGGCGTGATCCGGAAGACACTGCCCGCGACACCGACCCGGCCCGCGACAGCGACCCCACTTCGCGGACACGCCCTAGGGCGTGTCCGCAATGTCAGTTGGGGAGCCAGAGTCGTAGGCAGGCGAGGGTGACCAGGGCTTTGTAGTGGCGGGCTCGTTTGTCGTAGC